>NZ_JAOSKF010000023.1:0-225952 GCF_027493735.1 Candidatus Kuenenia sp. | reverse complement strand
GGTCTGATAATATCTTTTCAAATATTAAACAGTGCCACTCCTCTATCAATCGCAGGAACACATGATCAGTTTCAAACAAAGAGATATTATTTCTATCCTCCATTTCAATAAAGAAGAGATTTTATACATTCTTGACGTCACGAAAAGAATGGAACAAACCGATTATTCCCAAATCCTGAAGGGGAAGGTACTGTCAGTGCTGTTTTTTGAGCCTTCCACAAGGACCAGGTTAAGTTTTGAAGCCGCAATGAAACGACTCGGCGGTATGGTAATCGGGTTTGCGGAGTCTGGCGCCACGTCCATTGCTAAGGGCGAATCCTTCAGCGATTCGTTAAAGACAATTGAGGGATATTGTGACGTTGTTGTTCTTCGCCACTATCTTGAAGGAGCTGCACAGCTTGCCGCAGATATTGTTAATGTGCCGGTGATTAATGCCGGTGACGGTTCCAACCAGCACCCAACCCAAACGTTTCTCGATCTTTACACCATTCTAAAAACAAAAGGCATTCTTGAGGGGCTAAAAATTGGCTTTTTAGGAGACCTTAAATATGGCAGAACGGTACACTCTCTCGCCTATGCCCTTGCCTATTTCGGAGCAGAAATGTACTTTATCTCTCCACCTAATTTAAGAATGCCGAATGATTGTATGGAAGAACTGAAGAAAAGGCGCGTAACATGCCATGAGGCAGAATCCCTGCAAGGTATCGGGAAACAACTTGATGTGATTTATTGCACGCGGATCCAGGAAGAGCGTTTTGCCGACCCAATAGAGTTTGAAAAGGTACGTGGGATTTACAGGTTGAGCAAACCCATGATTGAGGGATTGGGGGTAAAGGACGATTTAAAGATAATGCATCCTTTACCGCGTGTGGATGAGATGGACGAAAGTCTTGATGGGACAAATTATGCGGTATATTTTGACCAGGTGCGCAATGGCGTGCCGGTGCGAAAGGCTATTTTGGCAGCAGTATTGGGCGCAACAGAATGAAACAGTTAGACGTTTCCGCTATCAAAGACGGTTCGGTAATCGATCATATCGACAGCAAGAGCACGTTAAAAGTCGCTGATATCTTAAACATAAAGGCCGAAGAGGACGTGGTCCTTGTTGGCATGAACTTATCAAGCAAATGCCTGGGTAAAAAAGGTATTATAAAGATCGGGGGAAAGATACTTGACCAGAAAGAGGTGAACAAAATTGCCCTTATTGCCCCGAATGCCACGGTAAATATTATCAAAGATTATGAAGTGGTGAAGAAGTTTGAAGTCATAGTGCCTGAGATGATTGAGGGTATCGTAAAGTGTTTTAACCCAAATTGTATAAGTAACTATGGCAACATTAAGACACGACAACACCTCCTCCGTAAAAATCCCATAAAACTGCGATGCTACTATTGTGAACGTGTTATGAGTGCAAATGATATTGTGCTTATTTAAACCGGGCGGGTTTTCAATCGGTTATAGTCAAATAACTCTATTTTTCGAAAAGCATTACTGTGTAGGGGCGAAGCATTTGCCTGTGTACAGTATAACTCGTTCAATAGAGCAGAATTGGTGCGTATACATCATTTTATGTCTTTGTCTTCTATGCAGGCAAATGCTTCGCCCCTGCTTTATTAAAAGAGTCTTTCTGTGAAAAAGGAATGTTTGTGATAAGTATGTTGCTGTTTCTTATTGGCGGTTTTGTGATTTTAATGATTGGCGCCGAAGCCCTTGTCAGGGGAGGTTCGTCGCTGGCATTGCGTTTGGGTATTACGCCACTGGTAATTGGGTTAACCATTGTAGCATTTGGAACAAGTAGTCCGGAACTTGCAGTAAGCATTCAATCTGCCCTCAATGGTAACGACTCTATTGCTCTGGGGAATGTGATTGGTTCTAATGTTGCGAATATTGGCCTAATCCTTGGCGTAGCTGCCATTATTCATCCAATATCGGTGCAGGCACAAGTAGTTCGAAGAGAGATTCCCATTATGATTGCTGTCTCCATAGTAATGTGGGCACTTCTTATGGATGGGCAATTGCAATATTGGGACGGCATATTGCTGACAATAGGAATTATTGTGTATATTTACTATTGTTACTATCAGGCACGCAAAGAGAAGGAGCCATCTGTTCAACGTGAGTACGCAGAGGGAATCCCAATAATTAAAGGAAGGATATGGATTCCTGTGGGGTTGATTGTAATAGGCCTTGGTATGCTTATTGGTGGTGGGACATTATTTGTTAAAGGCGCTGTGGAATTAGCAAGATATTTTGGAGTACGTGAGGCGATTATTGGGCTGACAATTGTTGCGGTAGGAACCAGCATGCCTGAATTAGCAACTTCGGTGGTTGCCGCTATTAAAAAAGAGGGAGATATTGCAATTGGTAATGTAGTGGGTTCTAATATATTCAATATTCTTGGAATATTAGGCATTGCCTCTCTGGCACATCCAATAACAAGGAAGAATTTCAATATTGTTGATTTTGGCGTCATGGGATTGTACGCCCTTGTGTTGCTCCCCTTTGCATGGTCGAGGTTTTCACTGGACAGGTGGGAAGGCGCTTTGTTATTAGCTGGTTACGGTGGTTATATTTATTACCTTCTCCACAACATTCCTCCTGTATAACCTAAGCTGGACAAACCAGAACCAAACAAACATGATATACTAAAGAGGAACCACAGATTAAAAAATTCTTATATTTTTATATGACATGGAAACAAACTATTATGGGACAACATCGCAGATAGTTTTTTCTCAATGAAGAATATTTATTAAACTATGCAATATGCCTAAAAAGAAACATTTTTCCAAAAGATATCATCCAAGAGGATTGGCAATACTTTATGAAGACGAAGACATACTGGTGATAGATAAACCGGCAGGTCTTTTAACCATGGGTACGGATACAAATAAGACAAAAACCGCTTATTACATGCTCAATGATTATGTGCGTAAGGGATGCGTTAAATCCAGAAAACACGTTTTTATTATTCACCGCCTTGATCGTGATGCTTCAGGACTGCTTCTTTTTGCAAAGAATATAAGGTCAAAGCTTAATTTGCAGAGCCAATGGCAGAATACGGAGAAGAAATATCTGACGGTAGTTCATGGCAGACTTGCAAAGAAAGCAGGAACTATCAGCACATACCTGGCGGAGAATAAAGCTCAGGTTGTGTATTCCACGTCTGACACAAAAAAAGGGAAATTGTCCCATACTGTGTATAGGGTTCTTAAAGAAACCAAATACTTCAGTTTGTTGGAAATTAAACTTTTGACCGGCAGAAAGAATCAGATACGGGTACATCTTACCGAACAGGGATACCCGATTGTGGGCGATAAAAAGTATGGAAAAGAAAAAGGGGCTTACAAACGGTTAGCGCTCCATGCGTATTCGATATCTTTCAAACACCCGTTCAGCGGAAAGCCGATTACTTTTGAAACAAAGGCGCCAGGATATTTTAATAAACTGGTGGGTGGTATAGATGGTGAGGATAAACCTTTACAAACCAGTGAAGAATAAAAGGATACAGGCAGTTATTTTTCGAGACGTGTAGTCAGGCCTTTTTTGTAAAATATCACATAATCAACTTTATACACCTTTATTTAAATAAATGCTATGCAAGTAGCAATTCTTGGAGCGACAGGTTGTGTTGGGCATAGCCTCATAAAAAAACTTATTACCGCCAATGATCATAATATAATTGCCGCATGCAGATCCGAAAACAAGACCGTCAACGGTTTGGTTTCTGAGAGATTGACGTGGAGGACGGTGAATCTGGAATATCCTGAAAGTATTAGGGATTTTCTTCAAGGCGCTGAAGTTCTGGTATATTTGGTACATTCTCTAAAATCTTCCGGATTTGAGTCTCTTGATAAAATGTATGCTCAAAAAACGGGGGAAGCGGCGTCTAAAACAGAGATAAAAAAGATTATATATTTAAGCGGTATTATTCCAAAGCATGAAAAACTTTCGCACCATTTGAAGAGCAGGAGGGAAACAGGGGAAGCGCTTGCAGCACACGGGATAAGTGTGGGTGAAGTCCGTGCAAGCGTCCTGCTGGGTACCTGCAGCGCCTCGTACAGGATGGTATATTACCTTGCGAAGCGTCTCCCCATAATGATAACGCCAAAGTGGCTGAATTCACTGTGCGCCCCCATTGCGCTTGAAGATGCCGTTGAAGTGCTTGAGAAGTCGATTAAAAGGGATATAAAAGGACATGAAATCTTTGAAATAGGATCGGATATAATGCATTATCGTGACTTGTTGTCCCTTTGCGGAAAATCGATACATGGTTATGCAAATGTCATTTTACCCGTGCCATTTTTTGCTATTTCGTTATCGTCTCTCTGGGTAGAGTTTGTAACAGGCGTCCCAAATTCTATTGCGAGGGCGTTAGCAGAAAGTCTTATAAATGATTCAGTCTATTCAAACAATCGATTTAAAGAAATTACCGGACATGCTCCCAAGCCGGTAGAAGATGCACTGAAGGAATGTGCGGAACAGATGAAGAAAGAGCGGGAAGAACGTATTGCATCGTTTGGCTTGAAAAAAGGTGGGTAATGCAATAACCCCTGTACACTGTTTTTATGTCGTATCAGCTTCATACCCAATCACAAAAACACACCGACGCAGACAAAGAAACACTATAACAAGTTTAGATAGCAAACAGGTGAAAACACTGGTGAAACAACACTAAACAACATTACGCAATATTACTCACAACTATATCAAAAGTGCATAAAAACGGCATTAGAATTTCATTGACTAATTACTAATATGTGCTAAACTTCCCAAATATTTACTTGCAAGTATAGTGTGCTATGGTTTGTGGAATAGTTCTCTGCCAAATTAATTTTATGGAGAAAGAAATGAAGGATGAATACGCACCTTACAGGAAGCTGCTCCTTTCGCTAAGGGAAAAATTGGTTGGAAAGGTTGATTACATGCAGGAAGAGACATTGAAAAAATCAAGACAAGATGCATCGGGGGATTTATCAAACGTTCCTATCCATATGGCAGATGTTGGTACAGACAACTATGAGCGGGAGCTGATGATTGAGCTTATGCAGAGCGGAGAAGATAGCGTGCGAAGCATAGATGATGCATTGGAAAGGATAGAAGAAGGCACCTTTGGCATATGTGAAGCATGCGAGAAGAAAATTAACAGGGAACGATTGAAAGCGGTCCCTTATGCAAGTCTTTGCGTAAATTGTCAAAGGGAAGAAGAACTTGGCAACATCTAATCAGCTATGAAGAAAAAAATTTC
Organism: Candidatus Kuenenia sp.; assembly: GCF_027493735.1. Classification (NCBI taxonomy): domain Bacteria; kingdom Pseudomonadati; phylum Planctomycetota; class Candidatus Brocadiia; order Candidatus Brocadiales; family Candidatus Brocadiaceae; genus Candidatus Kuenenia; species Candidatus Kuenenia sp. The sequence goes on along the minus strand of NZ_JAOSKF010000023.1, from coordinate 220,704 downwards.
GTTTGTCATTACTATTGTAAGTGGCATTTTTGCTGATATTGTTTCAAAATGGTATGTTTTTTCTCAGCCAGACCGGTTTAAAAAAATAACGATCATTCCCGGGTTTCTAAATATAATACAAAGCGAAAACAAAGGGATAGTCTTTGGGATGTTTCCCGGGAAAGCCAATATATTTATCTTACTTTCTCTTCTGGCTATTGCGGCAATTTTATTTATTTATATTAAATCAGATAAAAATATCTTTAGTTCGAACGTTGCTTTAGGGCTTATTCTGGCGGGTGCTATTGGAAATTTGTGGGATAGGATATGGTTTAAATGCGTGAGGGATTTTATTGATTTGCACTTGGGCGAAAAATATCATTGGCCCACCTTCAACGTAGCGGATGGCTTGATTTGTGTAGGTATTTCGCTAATGGTCTTCGCCTCATTTTCTCCTTCAAAGCATAAAAAATCAGGGCAATAGGTTATTTTGTCGTTAGCAGGCGATAACGTGCCAATAGGTCGAGAGTGATTTTTCCAGGTTTGCCCGTGCCTATCGTTCGCCCGTCGATTTTTACTACCGGTATAATTTCCGCGGCAGTTCCTGTTAAAAAACATTCATCTGCAAAGTACAAATCATATCGCGTCATTAATTCCTCTCTTACGGTAATTCCCATATCTTTTGCGAGTTTCATGACGCAGTTTCTTGTAATGCCAATTAATATGCTGGCACTTTCCGGAGGAGTGAGAAGCGTGTCATTTTTAAAAATGAAAATATTATCCCCGGAACATTCTGCCACATAACCATCTTTGTTGAGCATCAATGCCTCGCCTGCGTTTGACCGTATCGATTCAATTTTCGCCAGGATATTATTCAGATAATTAAGAGACTTGATTTTTGGGTCCAGGGAAGAGTAATGGTTCCTTATGGTAGTTACCGTAACTATTTCCAGTCCGTTTTCATAAAGGGCTTTAGGGTATAATTCTATCATATCTGTAATGATAATAATTTCCGGAGTGGAACACTTATTGGGATCAAGGCCAAGTTTTCCGGTACCGCGGGTAACAACAATTCTTATGTAAGCATCAGTTTGTTTATTTGCTTCTAAAGTATCTTTTATTGCTTTTACCATTTCCGGTTTTGTTATGGGTATGGTAAGGTCAATGGCTCTGGCAGAATTGTAAAGTCTGTCAATATGTTCATCCAGCGCAAATATATTTTGATTGTAAACACGTATGCCTTCAAAAACACCATCGCCATAAAGAAGTCCATGGTCAAATACGGATATTTTGGCGTCTTCTTTTGGAAATAATTTACCGCTTATATAAACCTTTAATCCCATTGTAGTTTTGTTTACTCCTTTCACATGCTGTTTAATAGATAATGCGGCCGTCTGTTATTTTAATAACCCGGTCTGCCTGGTCTGCCATGCCTTGATCGTGCGTAACAATGACAACTGTTTGATGCATGGTTTTGTTCAATCCCCATATCATGTCTCTGATTCCATCGCCCGTTTGTGTGTCAAGATTTCCCGTAGGTTCATCGCATAATAACAATTCAGGTTGATTGATAAGTGCCCGTACAATTGCTACCCGTTGTTTTTCTCCTCCGGACAATTTATGCGGCTTGTGTGTTAATCGACCACCAAGCCCTACCCTTTCCAAGAGAGAAACTGCCCGATTATGAAAATTCTCCTTTGACGGCGCATTTTTTGAAAATTGTTTTCCTATAAAACAGGGTAGCAAAACATTTTCCAATGCAGTAAAATCAGGCAGAAGATGATAAAACTGGAAAACGAAACCAAAAACGCGGTTGCGCAATTCAGCTTGTTTTGACGGACTTAACCGGGATACATCATTCCCTTTGTAAAGTAAAGAGCCGGAAGTCGGTGTATCCAAAGCCCCTAGGATATGTAATAATGTGCTTTTCCCGGCGCCTGAAGCACCTACGATTACAACAATTTCACCCTTTTCAACCGACAGGGATATTTCTCGCAAGACGGGTAATATTTGTTCACCGCTTTTGTATTCTTTGTATATATTTATAGCTTGTAATAGCGTATGGTTGTTATCGTTAACAGTTGGATTTGACATGTTTGTGCTAAAAGGTGAACTTTTCGAGGTAACTATATCACACAGGTAACTATTATTCAATTATTAATTTAACGCACTTTATGATGCGGAGTCAATCGCTCTGTTGGCAATGGTATCTGCAAGAGAATTTTCTTCTCTGGGAACATGAGATATTTCCCACAATGGCAGCGTTTTAAAAAGAGTCATGAGTTTTTTATGGAGAGATATCAGCGTAGGATTTTTTACCCGATAGATGCCCTTTACCTGCCGTACCAGCAGTTCGCTGTCAGTTTTGAAAACTACTTTGCCGGGATAGTAAGAGACGGCTTTTTGGGCGGCAAGAATCATGGCTTCATATTCCGCTACATTGTTGGTGGCTTCTCCTAAAAATTTACCGATTTCTTCAACAAGATGATAATTGCCATCAAAAATTGCAATGCCAGCTCCCGCCTTTCCCGGATTTCCACGCGAAGCGCCGTCTGTATGAATAACTAATGTATGAAATTTCTTATTTGGTGATAAAGAATGAGGGGATGAGGCAATGGATGTTCCCGCTTCACTGTCCCCTGAGCCCTTTTGAAAAAAAATATCAATCATTTCATTTGTGATATGTGGATTTTCCCGGATGAGCCTTTTTCTGTCTACGTATCGGGATATGAGAGCTGATAACGCCTGCAACTTTATTTTTTCCATGTTGGCTTAAGCTGAATGTATGCGGATATTTTACAAGCCTCATTCTAAAATCCAGAGGCATGAATGGCAATTATTATTTAAAGTATTTTGCTGTTTGCCTATTATATGTGTTTATTATAATGAGGCGGGTTTGGTTATTGATGGTCCATTGTGTAAAAGTCTGTTTTAAGAATCATACATGAAGAAAGGAGAGAAAATGATTTCAACCACATCGTTCGAAAACGAGATTCAGTCAATAAACAGGATAGTACAATATTTAAAAGAAGCACCAAATGTAATTAATTCCACTGATTGGACATTGCGGCGTAATGCAGAAAGGCACGCTTTGTTTACACAATTTGGAAATATTGCAGTCCATTCTACCGTAAAGAATCGCAGCGCTAAATTAACCGTGTGCATAGGAAGTCCTGAAGTATGTCAAACGTCTCTTCATCCCCTACAAACAGAAATAGTGAATAATCTCGCAAAAACATTGGATTCTGTTGAATTATATATAAGAAAAGCGCCATTTGTCAGGATTAACCGGAATATGGGTGACAATCGTGAATTCTCGCCGAATTGTACTATTTTTGTCTCCATACAACGTCCGGAAATGATCCGCCTGGCATACATGGCATGGGCCGCTCTCTTCCCGCCAAAGCAGGAAACAGAGCCGAAACAATATATAATATATATCCCAGAGTGGCAGGAGAGTGCCAGGCAAATAGTAGTCTTTCCTGAAATAAGCACTACGGTTGTCCTGGGGACGGATTATTACGGCGAATCCAAAAAAGGGTTCCTGAGAATGGCTATGTGGAATGCTAAACAAAGGGGGATGCTTGGTCTCCATGCCGGCGCTAAGATTATAAAAGCAAGGGGAATTGATGGCGGCATAAAAAAATACGGGATGCTTATTTTGGGGTTGAGCGGTACGGGCAAAACAACCCATACATGCCATACACATGATTTGAGCGATGAGGGAGAGGGTATTGAAATATTACAGGATGATGTGGTATTTCTCAAAAAAGACGGCTCTGCTTATGGCTCAGAACGCGGGTTTTATTTAAAGACGGAAGGATTAGACGCTGTCTCTCAACCAATTATCTACAAGGCCTCAATATCACGGAATGCCATCTTTGAAAATGTCATGGTTGATTATGAAGGAAATGTTTTTTTCGATGACTATACACTAACGAGTAACGGTCGTGGGATTATGCTCCGGAGTGATTTACATCCGTATATTTCAGAGAGTATTGATTTACCGGCTATTGACGAAATGGATGGATTAATTGTTGCATTCATTACACGCCGCCATACGGTTGTTCCTTTAGCGGCGAAACTTACTCCGGAACAGGCAGGAGCAGTATTCATGCTTGGAGAATCGATTGAAACGTCCGCTGGCGACCCGAAACGAGCGGGGGAGTCTGTCCGTTCCGTTGGAACAAATCCATTTATCATAGGAGATAAATCCTATGATGGAAACTGGTTTTATGATTTTGTAAAGCGAAATGAAGGTAAGGTGCAATGTTACCAGTTAAATACAGGTGGAGTAGGGGAGATTATTGAAAAACTGCCGGATGGAAAGAAGGTAACAAAGCGCAAGGTGAAGCGTGTAGAGATTGTAGAAATGTCAGCGATAATCCGGGGCATTGTTCGCGGAACAATTAAATGGGAAAATGACAGGCATTGGAATTTCGCGTCGCCTGCATACGTTGAAGGTATGGACATTTCCAATTATAGGGTTGAGAAATTTTACAATGAGACAAGTATTGCGCAACAGGTGTCTGATTTGAGGCGTGAGCGGATTGAATACATTAAAGGGTTTGACAAATTAAATAAAGAAATTGTTAAAGCGGTAGAGACAATATAGAGAAAGCAATTGGTGTTATACTATTTCTCAGGATAAAAAAACCACTAAACCGCTGAACTGAGAAGATGGAGATGGTGTGGTTTTCAATTAGAAAATGGAATGAACACACAAATAAATGTTATAAATATTCGTTTGAAAAAATGTATTTATAAATCATACCCGCAGGTATTTCCCGCAAAAGAAGGGCTATGAAAGAAGTTGTGAAGAGGGAATCATGGCGGCTCTATACGCTAAATAAAGGTGTTTCTATCGTGGTACATACTTTTGGGTACACTAGAACGGGTGTACCCATTTTAGGGTATTGGTAAATATAAATTAATAGTGTAGCATGCGGGAAAGAGATATTTTCTGGTAGATAAAAAAAGAAAAATAATAACCGTCCTAAAGCCAAATTGTTTTTTGTATCTGTAAATATGGTGATTGAAAGTGATTTACAAAGGAGGGACGTATGAAAACTATTCTAGTCGTAGAAGATGATAAAAATCAACGCTTATGGTACAAACAGGAATTGGAAAGGGAAGGGTATAATGTTGTAACCGCAGGGGATGGAACAGATTGCATAAAAATGGTAGATGATTATTTACCGGATATAATAGTAATGGATATTGTTATGCCTAAGATGGATGGACTTGAGTCTATGGGGAAAATTTTAAGCGAGCATAGAAAAATACCAGTCATTATCAACACGGCATATAGTTGTTATAAGGCAAGTTTTTTGTCATGGCCGGCCGATGCATACCTAACAAAATCATCTGATCTTAAAGAATTAAAAAATACGATAAGAGGAATCCTGGGGGAAAATGGGGGCGTATTTAATAAGGTTAATTATTAAATGTTTTTTGCAAAAGAGAGAAAAGTACAAATGAAAAAAAATGTGATGAACTTTTTTGTCTTGTTTTTCATTGTATTTACGCTTAATGCAGTGCCGTTGGTATACGCAGAGGAGGGAGAGACTTTAAGCGCTGAAGAAGCGGCAGCGCTACAGAAGAAACTTAGCGCCGCACAATTGGAGTTAAAAAAAGCGGTTAAAAATGTTCCGGAAATCGAGAATGCGGGAACCATTAAAGGGGTTGTTACCTGTGCGAGATCAAGGACAAATGCCGATGCTATTGTGTTTATTGAAAAAGTTGGAGATAACGTATTTGATCCGCCAAAAGAACATGCGGTAGTAGACCAATTGAATTTAACCTATGTTCCGCATGTAATAGCAATACAAAAAGGCACCGTTGTTGACTTTCCGAATAGTGATGCTGTACGACACAATGTTTTCTCTCCCCCAACTGCTGCAATGCAATTTAACCTTGGCACCTATCCCGCCGGCGTTGTGAAAGAAGTCTTATTCGATGTTGTGGGAGAAACCCCGCTGCTTTGCAATGTACATGCAGAAATGTCCGGATTTGTCGTTTCATTTGAGAATCCGTATTTTGCAGTTACCGACGATGCAGGAAATTATAGTATTGAAGGTGTTCCACCTGGTAAATATGTGCTAAAAACCTGGCACGAAAGGCTTATGTCTTTGTCCAAAGAGGTTGTGGTGGAAGAGGGAAAGACGGTAAACGTTAATTTTGAACTTAAAAGGAGGAGGTAGGGTATGGTTATTGAAAGGAAATACGGCATAAGACTTTTGACTATTACTATATTATTTTGTGCAGGATTGAAGTTTTCCCATGCACAGGAAGGCGCGATTTCTGACAAGCCAATTATAAAACAGGAAAGTAGGGAATCTAGCTATTCTTCAGTCATAGAAGAACCGATTGATAAGGCTATTGAACATGATAAAGCAAAGAAGGACGGCATTATGAAACGCCATATGGATTTGCTTAATGAACGCTATGATCTCTCCATGAAAGTAACGAACGACGTCACCATGTCACGTGGAAAACCTTTGCCGGTAGGGCCCACTGCGCGGTTGAAAGATGGAATGTCATGGGAAAAACTGTCAACTATGACGCCGGAAGATATAAAAGAAAAAAATGTATTTCCGTATCTTCCTCTGCCCCATCCAAACCATGCCACCGGCGGGATGTTGTTTTCTCAAATACAGGTGGAAAAATTCCCACGGCTGAAGCGCTTTGATCTGGATTTTGACATACCGGAGTATTTTTTGCCAGAATTTCCGCCTGCCATTTTTCTTACTACTCATAAGGATAAAGGAGATGTGTCTCAGGGGAAAGTGGTGACTTTGGAAAACTATTATGAATTGTTTAATGGTCTTTTAAATCCTAAACAACTTGAGGGCCTGCGGCTTTTGGTAACACAGTTTCCTCAGCAGCAGTTTAATGCAACTGCTGACAGGAAGAGTGAAAAGCCCAGTCAGGGAGTAACCTGTTTTGATTGTCACCTGAATGGCCACACATCGGCAGCCACGCATCTGGTGGGAGATATCCGTCCGCAATCTCATAGAAATCGCCTCGATACCCCAACGTTACGTGGGGTTAATATTCAGCGGCTTTTCGGGTCGCAACGCGCATTAAAATCCATAGAGGATTTCACTGAGTTTGAGCAGCGAGCCGCATATTTTGACGGAGATATTCTGACGGCAATAAAGAAAGGTACAAATATTCTTGAACGCGGCAGCCAGGTACATTTCATGGCAGAGTTTCAGTCGCTTCTGGATTTTCCTCCAGCGCCAAAACTTGATATTTTTGGCCGCCTAGATACAAAAAAGGCTACCGATTCTGAAATAAGGGGACAGGCAATATTTTTCAGCAAAGGAAAATGCTTTAAATGTCACCCTGCACCATATTACACCGATAACCTTATGCACGATCTTCAGGTTGAGAGATTCTACAAGCCGCAGGTGATCAATGGTCAGTATATCCGCGCAGAAGGGCCTATCAAGACATTCCCTCTCAGGGGAATTAAAGATTCGCCCCCTTATCTGCACGACGGGAGATTGTTGACGCTGGAAGATACTGTGGAATTTTTTAACCTTGTGTTAGAAACAAACCTGAATGTGGAAGAGAAAAATGACCTCGTTGCCTTCCTGAGACAATTATGATGGTATTTGTTCCAGCTTGAAAACAACAGCTATCGTATAAAAATTAAATGTTTTTCCTGATTACAGCGTGTCGCAAGTGCGACATAGCGGTTGCTGTTCAGAGATAATAAAGAAAGGAGAGAATGCGAAATGAAGAAGATAAGTGTGATTGTAGCAGTAGTGGTAATAGTTACTACCAGTATGTTAACAGAATCCTTTTCCCAGCCCAAGGGGGGTATGAAGTGGAAAGGAAGTTGTGGCTGGAGTACAAGCGGACAATACGGGAGGTTATTTGATCCGGCTACTGTAGAGACCTTACATGGAGAGGTGACGAATGTAGATATCTTTATCCCTCAGAAGGGCATGTCCGGCGGTGTACACCTTACGCTAAAAACGGATAAGGGAGAAATTCCGGTTCATCTGGGTCCGGCCTGGTATATTGAGAACCAGGAAATTGCTATCGAACAGAATGATATGATTGAGGTCAAAGGTTCGAGGATTAATTTCGAAGGAAAACCGGCAATCATTGCCGCAAATGTCAGGAAGGGCGATGCTGTATTAACGCTTCGCGATGAAAAAGGAACTCCTGTATGGAGCGGATGGCGAAGAAAGTAACGTTGCTGTTTTTCATACAAATAATAAATAATGTAATAGTTCCGCCCCTCTCAGGAGACGAACCTTATAGGCAATTTCTTTGCACACTTCCATTCGTCAGTGCGTGCTTTTTGACAAAGTATTTAATGGTGAAATACGAAATGCTAAATACGAATCCACCCCCTGCACCCCCGCCAGCGGGGGACATTATCCCCCTTTAGAGGAGGCAAGGGGGAGGATTTTGGAATTTGTTTCGGATTTCGGATTTCGTGCTTCGTATTTTTTATTTATAGGTGGGTGAACTATTGCCAAATGCTCAAATACCCGGCAAGGAGAATTAACATGTATTTCAAACAAATTGAAACTCCTGGGATCGGTTGCCTTTCTTATGTGATTGGTTGCCCCGCTGCAAAAGTTGCGGCAGTTATTGACCCTAAAAGAGAGATACAGGAATACCTTGATATAACGAGAAATCAGGGAATGAAGATAACACACGTTATCGAAACACATATCCATGCCGATCATATAAGCGGCAATTTGGAAATCACCGCCCGTACAGGCGCTGATATCTATTTTTACGAGAAAGCGCCCGTTGCCTTTAAACACAAGACTTTAAAAGAAGGAGACACTATTGAATTAGGTACGGCAATACTTGAGGTGCTACATACTCCCGGACACACGCCGCATTCCATCTCGCTTTTAGTAAAAGACACAAGCAGGTCGGAGGAGGAACCATGGTTTATGCTAACCGGTGATCTTCTGTTTGTCGGGGATGTAGGAAGGCCTGACCTGGCAGGTAAAGAACTTTTAGAAAAACAGGTAAAAAATCTTTATGAAAGTATTTATAAAAAATTAGGTAAACTACCCGATCGTTTAGGGGTTTATCCGGCACATGGACAAGGCTCTCTTTGCGGAAAAGGCATTAGTTCTAAAACCAGCACAACGCTGGGATATGAACGCCACGCGAACCCTCTTCTACGTCTTGATTCTTTGGATGAATTTAAAAAATCTTTAATGCGGGAATACCCTGATCGCCCAAAGAGTTTTTCTCACATTATATCAATGAACATGAAAGGTGCACCATGGCTGGATAAATTCAACGATGACAGACCTCTGACACCCTTGCAATTTAGGGAAGCACTGAAAAGAGGAGCGAAGATCATTGATACAAGGGATGCATCTGCCTATGGCGGCGTACATATTCCGGGAAGTATTAATATCGGCTTTGGGAGTCAAATGGCGAACTGGATCGGTATGGCGGTGGAGCCTGAGTCTAACATCCTCCTGGTCTTTACCGAAGACACAAAGTATAGAGATATGCGCTCCATCCTTTACAGGATTGGTTACGACAATATTATTGGATATTTGCAAAGCGGCATTTCGGCCTGGCAGGAGCAGGGGTTTCCTATACAAAGACTTCCTCAGATCTCGGCGCAGGAATTGCGCGATGAAATTAAGAGTAGTACGTATCAGTATATAATAGACGTCAGGTCGGAATCTGAATGGAACAAAGGGCATATAGAAGAAGCGGAGCTTTTGCCGCTATCGGACATGCTTCTTAAAGAAGTGGATTTGCCCAAAGAAGAAAAAATTATAGTTACCTGTCGCGTGGGATATCGCGGGAGTATAGGGGCAAGTTACTTACAACTACATGGCTATACAAACGTACACAATCTTGCCGGTGGGATGCAGGCATGGTCCAATGCCGGGCTACCATTAAAGGTATGAAAGTATATACGAAAAATGAGCGCCGATGCTATTGGTTGTGAAACTCCAAGCAGGTGAAAAATAACAAAGATAGTGCGGATGAAATCGGAAAGTTAAAAACATTAACGAAGGAGGTTTAACATGCGTACAAAATATTATATTCTTTTATTGATACTGTTTTTTGTTGGTATTCCTCTGTTCTTTGTCTCAAATGTTACTGCGGAGGAAACATATCATATTGAAGGTGTTTTTGTAGAAGGGTGCAGTTGTGATATTCCCTGCCCTTGCGAATTGATTTCTTTCAACATGGGGTGCCAGACGGTGGCCGCTCTGTCTTTGGAAGAAAGTATATTTAAGGGTACAGACCTGACAGGGGTAAAAATTGCATACGCAACGAAACCGGGAGAATGGGTGCGTATTTATGTTGATGCAAAAAATGAAGAACAAAAACAAGCAGCTATAGCATTTGCAAAAATCATTTGCGCCGCATATGGTAAGATAGAAAGCGCTGGTAGTGCGAAAATAGCATTCTCTGGCAAGGGTGGTAATTTCGCTGTGACAGTCGATGGTGGTAAGATTATGGTATTAACAACGGAACCTGTGCTTGGAGGTGACAACGCAACCCCTGTAATGCATACAAACACCAAAAGCAAACTTAATCGGGTATTTATGCAGGGAAGAGTTGTTTCTGCCAGTTTTCATGATGGAGAACGAAAATTTGAACTTAAAGGAAGTAACGCATACTTTAATACAAACATGAAATGTGAGGGCTACTTGGCGGTGCAAAAAGAGGTGAGATGCCCTTTGTGTCATATGCCGCTGAAAGGGAATGAAAATACTGATTACCAGATTACCTATACCAATGGTGAAACAGTATCATATATATGTCCACACTGTGGGTTATGGGAACATGCAGGAAATAAAGACAAAATAGCATCCGTTAGGGCAAGGGATTTTATTAGCGGCGAATGGATGGATGTTTCAAAGATGTACATGCTCCATCATAGCGATGCCGTTCCTGCTTGTTCTGATAACTGGATCGCCTTTGGCAAAAAGGATGATGCAGTAAAATTCCAAAAAGGATTTGGTGGAAAAATCTACACATTTGAAGAAGCCCTTGAAAAAAGAGGCAAACAACCATCAGGGCATTAGTATTTTTCATAATAAGCCTGACTGTACTTGAGAATTAAATACTTAGGGATTTTAAACCGATTATGTAGCGGTAAGGCGAGACTTGCTACGACATTAAATGTTTATGGATTTCAATATTTTCAGTTAAGCAATGAACAAACCCACCCCTCAAACCCCTCCTATAGAGACGCATGGCCCTGCGTCTCTATATCAAATTCCCCTATTTGGAGGGGTAAGGGGTGGGTAAAAATGAATGCCGGTTGGTTTTTTATTTAAAAACCCAACCTAATTTAAAAATATGTATTAAAGGCCTGGCACGAAAAAAACTCAAGGAGATATCACATAAGTTGCAGTAGAGGTGGGTAAGGCGGCTATCTAAAATTTTGAGTTAAAAAGAAGAAGAAGATAATCGTTGGCCAAAACAGTCTTTAGTAGGGTGGATAAAGGCGCAGTCTTGGTATTAACAATATTCCACCGAAAGTTTGCACCTATTCATGTGTTTATTGCCAGTTGGGGTACACGATGCGAAGGCTTGTTAAGCGACGTGAATTTTATAAACCTGATGTTATTCTGAAAGAAGCGGATGAGAAAATAGAGAAGCTAAGGGAATCTGGAGAATACATAGATTACCTTACTTTTGTGCCTGACGGTGAACCTCCCTGGATGTCAATCTTGGTCTGGAGATTGAAGCGCTGAAATCGTATGGGATAAAGATTGCGGCGATTACCATGTATCCCTCATCTGGCGTGCAGATGTCCGGCGCAAAATCAACAGGCCTTACAAAATTTGTAACTATTCAGCGAAAATAATTTAGAATTTACTTGACAGCAGAAATGTTACAAACAAGCAATTTACCTGGTAGTGTATGTATATGTTTGTAAATGCGTTAAAAACAGGCAGCAAGATGCCGTGCATAGAGACGTGTGTGGGGTCTGTTCAGTTATAGAATTTCGAGCCCTTGTGGTGTGTTATAGAGCGAAAGAAAAGGGTGAAAAAACCTGCAGTATAATAGATGCAGTAGATAATTTCAGGCTAATTATATATACAGGTATCATCCATTGACGATAGAGAATATAGACGTAGACGCAACACTCCAAAAAGTAGAGAAGCTGCTTTCAGAAGAGAAAGGGCTGTCACCGGCGGTGAGGTCAATGATAGAGTTGTTGGTATTATTGATAACACTGCTGGTAGGACGTCTGAACCGGAACAGCCGCAACAGCAGCAAGCCTCCCTCAAGCGATCCGAATCGCAAGAAAGAAAGCAAGGCGAAGGGTGAAAGGAAGGCAGGCGGGCAAAAGGGCCGTGATGGAGTAACGCTCAAAAAGGTAGACAATCCTGATGAGGTGGAAGTAATAAAAGTAGACCGGAGGAAGTATCCGCGCAGCAAATACAAGGTGGTAGGTTACGAAGCACGCCAGGTGTTTGATATAAAGATTTCGCGTGTAGTAACGGAGTATCGTGCAGAGGTAGTAGAGGATGCGAAAGGGAACCGGATTGTAGCGTCATTTCCGGAAGGGGTAACAAAGGCGGTGCAGTATGGTCCGGATTTGAAAGCGCATGCAGTCTATATGTCGCAGTATCAATTGATACCCTACAAGAGGATACAGGAGTATTTTGAAGGACAGATTGGGATACCGCTGAGTGAAGGTTCTGTTTACAACTTTAACAGGGAAGCCTACGAGTCATTGGAACCCTTCGAAGTGAGAGCCAGGGAAGAACTTGCAAAATCAGAGGTGATGCATGTGGATGAAACTAGTATCAACAAGAATGGAGACAGGTATTGGTTGCACAGTGCATCCAATAGTTTGTGGACGTACTTTTTCCCGCATGAAAGACGTGGAACAGAAGCGATAAATAGTATCGGGATATTACCTGAATTTAAGGGGATTCTTTGCCACGACCATTTGAAGTCGTATTACACCTATAGCAACTGTACGCATGCGTTGTGTAATGCACACCACTTGAGGGAATTGGATGGTGTGTGGGAAGATGATAATAAGCAGGAGTGGGCGAAAGAGATGAAAGCATTACTTAAAGAGATAAACCGTGCGACGAGTGATGCCGGGGGAATGCTGGGAACTGATGAGTCAGAAAAATACCGGCAAAGGTATAGGAAGATACTCCAAAACGCAGAAGCCGAAAGCCCTCCTCCTGATGAAACGAACCGTAAGGGAAAAAGGGGGAGGGTAAAAAGGACAAAGGCACGGAATCTTCTGGAACGATTGAGGACGTATGAGGGTGATGTGTTGAGGTTTATGGACAATAAAAATGTTCCCTTTACGAACAATTTGGCAGAAAACGATATCAGGATGACGAAGGTTCAGCAGAAGATATCTGGCTGTTTTCGTTCTTTGGAGGGAGCGAAAATTTTCTGCCGCATTCGGAGTTATCTCTCGACCTGTCGAAAACAAGGTGTAAATTTGAGCCGGGCATTACAGATGCTATTCCGTGGCGAATTGCCTGATTTTGCTAGCTCGTAGCGACAGTGGGTGAAAATACGCTGAATAGATACCAAAATTTTGCAATTAGCCTCAATTTTGAGCGGGGATGCTTTAATTTGCTAAAGTTTATGATGGAGAACAGGTGACAGAGACGATGCTCTTAAAAGGTAACTATTCAGCGTAAACGATACTATGTTCAGTACAAGGTTTGGGAACGAGCCGTGTATCGTTTACGCTGAATAATTACGAATGCAAACTAAAATTAAATCAAAAAATTAATGAGAGGGATAAAAGTGAAAAAATATTTATTATCATTATTAGTTGTAATTGCAATTGGTTTTTTCCCCATAATAGGATGTAAAAAAATAGGTAGGGGATACAAATCTGAAGAATCAACAGAAACGGTCGAAAAAAGTACACCTGCGTCTGCTAAAGAGAAATCACCATACGTTTCTGAAGAAGAAAAGACCGGAATTACAGGAGAAGGAACATCTTTGGAGACGGAGAAAGGATTGCCTGAAACAGAAAAAACGGAAATGATAATAACAGATGCGGAGGGGAAAGCAAAGGAACTCTGGGATACGATACACAAAGAGAATTACAAACTGAATTGGAAGTTATGGCCGGATACGGGAGACTTTTATAAAGGAAGGCAGCCACATGGGGAATTGCTGACTACCTATGTGAATGATATTGCATATGATGCAATTAAAAATAAGAAAGGAAAGCTGTCCTCTGGAGCGATAATTATTACTGAGAATTATACATCAGATAGAAACATTACCTTTATAACAGTAATGCATAAAATAAAAGGCTTCAATCCGCTTGCGAATGATTGGTTTTGGGTAAAATATGAAACTGATGGTGAAATTACAACTGTTAAAAAAAATAATAAGGCATTAAAGTTGGCAGGAAAAGTTGCTGATTGTATAGAATGCCATAGTTTGCAGACCGACAATGATTATATTTATACAAGTCCGATTGTGGACATAGGGAAAGAAATAAGCGAGACAAAAAAGAAAGAAGAAGAAGTTATGAATGCCAAAAGGATAGCTACTGAAATCTGGAATAAAATGAAGAGTGACAATTACCAGGAAAGTTGGAAAATGTGGCCAGATAAAGAGGCTTTCTATAATGGAATTGATCCACATGGGACTTTATTGAGCACGTATGTAAATGAAGTGGCTTATGATTCTATTGTCAGTAAGAAAGAGTCCATGCCTTTTGATGCTGTTATCGTTACTGAAAACTACATGTTTGATAAAAGTTTAGAATACATTACCGTAATGAAGAAGATAAAAGGTTTTAATCCTGAAAACAATGATTGGTTTTGGATCAAGTTTAAACCAAATGGTGCAATAATGACTGAAGAAAAATATGGGAAAACTATTTCTTTGGCTGGTAAAGTCGATAACTGCATTTCTTGTCACAAAAACCAGTTTCTTAATGATTATATTTATACAAGTTTTGTAAAAAGTATTACAAAAAAAGAAATAACAGAGGAAAAACCGAAAGGAACCGAGCCTGTTTATGAATTAATGGCGAAAGAACTATGGGAAAGAATGCAAAATGAAAAGTATCGGGAAAACTGGAAAATGTGGCCCGGGAAAAATGCTTTTTATGAAGGAACAGAACCACATGGGTTTTGGCTTACCACATATGTAAACGATCTCGCCCATGAGGCAATTAAACATAAGAAAGGTGAATTACAACCAGGTGCGATAATAATTAAAGAGAATTATAGAAAGGATAAAAACATTGATTCTATAACGGTAATGCAGAAAATAAAAGGTTTTGATCCTGATGCGAAGGATTGGTTCTGGATTAAATATGAACCGAATGGTGACGTTATGGTCACAGAGAAAGAAGAAGGCGGAGAGACGAAGACCATCAAGCTGGCCGGTAAGCTGTCATCATGTATTAAATGCCATGGGGCACAGACCAGTAATGATTATATCATGACAACTCCTTTAAAAGTAATGCATACCTACTAATCGATTAAGCATTTGGAGGCAATGAAGGAATCGGGAATGAAAAAATATTTAATAGTTATATTGTTTCTGTTGCTTAATACTACTATTGCTTTTTCGGGAGAAATTTACGGAACAATAAAAAAAGATGGAAAGCCAATAGCAGAAGGGTCAGAGATAAAACTTGAAATGCTAACATCCGGAAAGACTTACTCTTCAAAATGTGCACAATATGGATCCTATTCATTATATGTGCCGGGGAAAGGACGTGGCCTTCTTATAATACGGAATGAAGAATTAATGTCAGAACCGATTTTAATATATATCTATGAGAATGCGATCCAATATGATTTCGTTTTAGAAGAAAAAAACGGTTCTTTCCTGGCAAGGAGAAGATAAGCATGGCGGAGAAAGAAAAAGCTAAAAAAGAAAAATATTTGGGTACTAAATTTGAAAAGTTTACTACACATTATCTAGGGCCATGTGGCAGCCTGATTATTGCAACTGCAATACTTATTTCAGGATATTTAGGTTCCAATTATTTAAAGGAGCGGGCAGATGCTAAAGCACGTTCAGAAAAGGGTGTACTCACCATGGAGGCAATACAGATATACTCCGATATGATGAGGGAACAAGAAGAGGCGGAAAATAAATTGCACGAAGATATGTTTAATTCAAGTATGAAAGTGTTTTCTATGCCGGATACCTGTAAACTTGAAGAACAAATATTAAATTTGGAACTTCTTGCTTTAAACTTCCATGAAACTTTTAATTTGAAACCTTTTTTTAGTTTTATAAGAGAACAAATACAAGTTTCTTCGGGATATGCCCCGAAAGAAATATATTTAACTCGTTTATATGCTACAGCAAAATCGATAATGAAAAAGCAAATGATGGTTTTAGAAGGAGAGGGTGAGAAATTTTCACGAATGGTAGATTTGGAAAGGCTGGGGCAAATTCAGGGAAGTCTTCAACTAGAAGAAGAAAGTCTTATTGTAGAAGGGATAAAGAGAAACTATAAAATTTATGTACGAAAAGCGAACGATAAATTAAAAGAAATGTTGGTCAGGTTGGAAATAAGAACACAGAGAAAATCTTCAGAAGACGTTAATACAATAATTTCTGAGTATAGGCTAGATTATTTTAATTTTCCTATGATTCATAATGTTACCCTGTTACATGATCAACGGTGTGCAATTGTATTGAATGAATTTACAGAATCATGTGCGGATATCACACTGGTAACATTCCCTGGTTCTTTGGCCGTAAGGGGAAAACCCTATTATCAGGAAGTGATTCAAAACCTCCTCATGACAGGAAAATTATTTGATGAAAATATCAACAAAGAACTTTGGTAGCCTTATAATATGAACAAAGTATTTTGTTGGAAAAGTGTCTAAAAAAACTGTAACGATTTTCTGGAGAAATAATAGTAATAGAAATGCCTTTTTTAAAATCAATGTTATTTATTTTGAAACAGAACCTATTCATATAGGATTGTAAGATAAAAGAATGTTGATTCCTTTATACAGAGAAAATAAGCATGGAATATGAGAAAGAAGAGACGAATATTCAATATTGTAGCAGGGTAGAAAGGCTTATCAGTTGTTATATCGGACCATGCGGAAGTCTTTTTGTTGCAACGGCTATTCTTGTTTCCGGATATTTAGGCTCCAATTATTTAAAGGAACGGGCGGCTGCTAAAGCACTTACAGAAAGAGGAGTACTCACCATGGAAGCAATTCAAGTCTACTCCGGTATTATGAGGAAACAAGAAGAAGCGGAAAATAAATTGCGTGAAGACCTGTTCAATTCAAGTATAAAAATATTTTCTGAAGCTGATACGTTTAAACTGAATGAGCAAATGTTAAATTTTGAACTTATTGCAAATAATTTCCATGAAAGTTTTAATCTGAAACCATTTTTTGAATATATGAAAGAAAAAATGTCTGTTTCTTCTCTATCCAATAATATGCATAAAGAGTATTTAACGCGTTTGTATCAAACTGCACAGACAATAATTGAAAAGCAGATGTTGATTTTGGAAGGAGCCGGCGATAAATTTTCGCGAATGGTTGATATTGAACGGCTTGAACAAAGCCATGGGTCCCTTCAGTTAGAGGAAGATAACCTTATGGTAGAAGGTATCGAGAGAAACTATAAAACGAGTGTAATAAAAGTCAACATCGAATCAAAAGAAATATTAGTCAGGCTGGAAGTCAGGACGATAAAGGAGAATGCTACGGAAGTCGATAAAAAAACTACCGAGTTTTGGGTAAGCCTTTTCGATTTTCCTATGATTCATAATGTTACTTTGTCGTATGATCAACGGTGTGCAATTGTACTGAATGAATTTACAGAATCATGTGCAGATATAACGCTTGCAACGTTTCCTGGTTCCCTTGCAAGCAGGGGAAAGCCGTATTATCAGGAAGCAATTCAAAACCTTCTTGTGACGGGCAAGTTATTTGTTGAAGATAGCGACAAAACAAAACAATGGTAGTCTGCGTCAGTCAATTCTTTTGTCAGATATTCTTACTGCAGGTGCATTTTTGATAAACATATTTTTCCCATTTGTTGTTAAGGGTTTTTTGCATGAAAACTGTAGAAATCGTTATTTAAATTTTTTTTAAAATGAAAGGAGATAGTACTATGCTTTACTGGGCTTTGGTTTTTTTTATCATTTCAATTGTTGCTGCTTTTTTAGGTTTTGGCGGGTTGGCTGCTGCGTCGGCAGGGATAGCAAAGATATTGTTCTTTATTTTTATAGTTGTCTTTATCTTCTTTTTGATAGCCGGATTATTCGGGAGGCGAAGACCGCCGGTTTGAAATACTTTTTCAGACTTTCAAGGTGTGGAAAAGCAAAATATGTTTCATCTTATACCATTTTAAAAGGAGATATAAATTGTTAAGAACGATACTGATAGTACTACTCGTTTTGGCTCTTCTTGGGGCATTACCGACGTGGCCCTATAGTATAAGTTGGGGGTTTTATCCAAGCGGTTCTTTGGGATTTATCCTGATAATTTTACTCATTTTACTTTTAATCGGGCGTATTTAGAAAGAGGAGATTTGTTATGGATAAGAGAAAGGCATATGAAGAAAAGCTAGATGCACAACTAAGGGAATGGAGATCAAAGATTGAGAATTTAAAGGCCAAAGCGGACAAGGCAAATGCAGAAGCAAAGATAGAATACTATAAGAACATCGATTCATTGGAAAACGACTATAAAGCATTGCAAGGCAAGCTCCAACAACTCAAATCTGCAGCAGAAGAATCCTGGGAAGATATCAAAGCAGGGTCAGAAACAGCTTGGGAAGCACTGAAATCCGCTTTTAGCAATGCAATGGCAAAATTTAAAGATTAATCATGAAAACCAGTGACAATGAAGGAAGTTTTTAAGCATATTTTATAATTAAACCAGTGGGGAGGAATATACACATGAGAAAGATGACAGAACAGAATATGATTAATGCATTTGGGGGTGAAAGTCAGGCCTTTATGCGCTACACCCATTTTGCGAACCTGGCTGATAAAGAAGGCTATCCTAATGCCGGTCGATTATTCAGGGCAATTGCTCATGCAGAAACGATTCATGCAAGAAGCCATTATGAAACATTAAAACATTTGAACGGTGGATTTGTGGCGAATAGTGCTGCGACTTTCGGTCCCGGTGAAACGCTAAAGAATCTGGGTCTTGCTCTGATGGGGGAAGAGTTTGAAATCAATGAAATGTACCCTGTTTTTATTGAAGTTGCAAAATTTCAGAAGGAAAATGATGCACAACGAAGTTTTGAATGGGCTTTGGGAACAGAAAAAATGCATAAAAAGCTGTTTGATAAGGCGAAAGATGCAGTGAATAATAATAATGATCCAAAACTTGATGCAATCCAGGTATGTTCCGTTTGTGGTTATACTTTGGAGGGTGAAGCTCCTGACACGTGCCCTCTTTGCAATGCTACTAAAGAAAAATTTGAAAAATTTGCTTAAGTATTTTCCTTTATCATTATTATAAATATAGGGACACTTCCTCTTATTTTCCCAGATCAATCAAGAAATATGGGAAGTGTCCTGATTATTCTCATATGCCTTGAGTTTTAATTATATGCCCTTATAGACTCCTCTTGGATCAACCACATCATACGTGGAAATATTGTATTTCCACTTCTTTTGATCATTTTACCTAAAATAATTTGCCATTGATACCAACCTGTCTTCGCCCTTTATTTCCTTCATTATTGGCTACGAGGGGAATGCCTTTGCTTTCACTGGAAATGTAGAAGATGATCTCTTGAGCATCACAGTCGTGTATCCCATGCGTGAGGAAGCGGTAAAAGGATTTCTGGATCTGGCAAAGGATGATTGGTCAGTTGTTAATGAGTTAGTTGTACACAGCCAGCTTATCAGGAAGGAATACGACGAAAACATCTTCTATAGTCAAACAAATATGATTTTAGAATATTTACACACCCCTAAATCCCCTCTTTTTAGCTGGGGATGACCCATATTTTTTGCTGGACACCGTGTTAACCGTATGTTACACTGTGTACATGCTTAGAGTAGGAGGTCGAATATTTTCAGATGATGTAATAAAGCGTTTATCAGAAACTATCCAAAAGGAACCCTGTCTATCGCGTCGTAAACTGTCGCGTCTGGTATGCGAATGGATGGACTGGAGGAATCAAGCGGGCCGTTTGCAAGAGATGAGTTGTCGCAAGGCGTTATTGGAATTGGATCGTCGTAAAGAGATCAATCTTCCAAAGGTGAACAAGCATTATGCATTTCAAAAAGTCAATAAACCTGCGGAGGCGCCTCCGATTGCGGAAGTGTCATGCGAGCTAGCGGAGTTGGGTGACGTAGAGATTATACGGGTTACAACGAGATTCCATTCGAAACTTTGGCGTAGCATGTTAGAAGCGCATCATTATCTTGGAAGTGGGCCCCTATGCGGGGCGCAACTTCGGTATCTTGTACGCAGTGAACATTACGGATGGATAGGAGGGCTAAGTTATAGTGCCTGTGCCAGACGGGTGGAAAGTCGCGACGAGTGGATAGGATGGACGGAGGAAGCACGTAAGCGGAATCATACGTTTGTTATCAATAACAGTCGGTATTTAATAGCGCCTACGGTAAGAGTAAAATGTTTGGCATCGCATGTATTGGCAAAATGCCAAACACGTTTGGTAGATGATTGGGAAAGAGTGTATAAATATCGTCCTGTACTTTTAGAAACCTATGTGGAACGAGGACGGTTTTCCGGAAGCTGTTATCGGGCAGCTAACTGGAAGTATGTAGGAGGCACGGAAGGTCGAGGACGAAAAGGAACAGGTGCAACGGTCAAAGACGTTTATGTTATGCCGTTGCAAAAGAAATGGCAGGCGGTGTTGTGTTGTTGTGCCGATGGCAAAGTACATGTTCGCCAAAGAGTGGCACAAAAAGAGCCTCGGGATTGGATAGAAGCGGAACTTGGAGGAACAAAATTGGGCGATGCACGATTGACCTCAAGACTTTTAGAAATGACAGGTATGTTTTATGACAAACCTTTGGCAAACATTCCGCAGGCGTGCGGCTCAGTCAGTGCGACTAAGGCTGCATACCGATTCCTTGACAATGAGAATGTAGATTGGAAGGCGATATTGCAAGCTCATTATGAGGCCACGGAAGAGCGTGTGAAGGAGAATAGTTTGGTTTTGGTAGCGCAAGATACTACGACTCTGAATTATAGCACACATCCGAATACGCAGGGGTTAGGGCCGATAGGTACTAAGAGTGAAAAAGTTCGTGGACTGATGGTGCATGATACGATGGCGTTTACTGAAAGTGGTACACCCTTGGGACTTCTGAATGTGCAATGCTGGGCGCGGGACGGAATAGGCAGCAAACATGAACGACACAAGAAGCCTATCGAAGAGAAGGAAAGCTGGAAATGGGTGGAGAGTTACCATGCAGTATCGCAAGTACAGAAACGCTGTCGAAACAAATCTTTGCTGGTGGTTGTGGCAGATCGTGAGGCCGATATTCACGAGGTATTCGCTGAGCAGTATAATACGCCTGATGGCGCTCAGTTGCTGATCCGTGCAGAACGTTCGCGCAATAGAAAGGTTGTTGATGATAAAGAATCATGCGAGTTTTTGTGGACTAAACTGGAACAGCAACCGGTTATAGGTACCCGCGAAATATTGATACCTCCGAGTGAGAAACGCTCCGCACGTCAGGCAATACTTATGGTACGAACGGTGCCTGTTACGCTGCCCCCTTTTTAAAAAAAATATTTCTGGGGGGGGGGTGTGGGCGGTGCTGGCGCAGGAAGTCAATCCGCCTATAGGAATTGATGGGTTAGAATGGATGCTGTTAACCACAGTTGCGGTTAAGCAAGAAAAAGATGCTTACGAACGTTTGGAATGGTATGCTCGCCGATGGGGTATTGAGTGTTATCATCGTATTATCAAGAGCGGTTGTCGTGTCGAGTCCCGGCAGTTGGAGAGTGCCCGTCGTCTGTGCAACGCTTTGGCCATTGATATGATTATAGCTTGGCGTATCCATTACCTGACTACTTTAGGACAAGAAACACCTGATGTCCCTTGTACTGTCTACTTCAGCGATTCTGAATGGAAAGCATTGACAACTTTTGCGAACAAGGTCAAGGAGCCTCCTGATTTACCTCCAAGCCTCAATGATGCCGTGCGGCTTTTAGGTAAACTTGGCGGTCATCTGGGTCGCCGTGGTGATGGCCATCCCGGAAGTGAAGTACTTTGGCGAGGCATGTCACGTTTGGCTGATATTGAAGTTGCTTACGAACTTTACACCACTTAGCCTTCAGCTCAATTGGCCGTACAACTACGGTGCTCTTGAAATTTGTGGGTAAAGATTAGCTTTTTAGAGGGGACTTCCGGCTTTCTCCTATAAAAAGAGGGGTGGTAGCGGAGCAGACGGGGTGTGTATTACATGCTGCGTTATCCTGAATTTCCAAAACTTGATTTGTTTGGCTATAATGGAATAATATAAATTAGGTTGGGTTTTTGTCTTTTAAAAACCCAACCTAATTTATAAACTGGGGCTAGTGCACTATAGCCGCAACTAAAAAAGTTACTTGGTACTGAATAACGAATACTATCGTTTGTTTTTTTGACAAATTTGAAATTCTAATATCAAAATCCGAAACAAATTCGAACGACAAAAAACAAATGCTCCAAACTTTACGGAAGCCTCATCTAATTAATGCCTTACGGTTATGCATTCTGAAAAACGAGTATTAGAAACAAGAAGTTGATGGATAGTAGTACAAAGGATACAGAACATAAATGACACAAAGAAAAACTTACAAAAAGGGGAACCACAGATTACACAGACTTCGTCGTGAGCTCAGTCGAACGATTGCACAGATTAAAAAATTCACTACAAATTTACCAATGACCAATGTGACTAATGATATTTCCTTAGCGTGTTCAGGTTTGCAAACCTGAACACGCCGGGAGTTGTGTAATGTTTATGCTGAATAGTTGCGTTTTTGTGTTATTTTTTAGTTTGACTTCATAGATTTTTTATATAGCATACCTAATGGCAAAGGTTGGGGGCAGAAACGAGAGGGGCAATGTTTTATGTTGCCTGTCAAAGGATAGGCCACACAATGAAAAGTAATAATCGTTGTGTGGCTTTTTTTGTTTCAACGCAATGTCCATCTTTCGGACATAGCGACGTTAATCTAATCTAATCTAATTTAATGTAAGATAAAATTCAGTTTTTACGTGTAAAATTATTTTCTTTTTATTATTATTAATGGTAACTATTCAGCGTAAACGATACACGGCTCGTTCCCAAACTCCAGTTTGGGAATGCATTTGTTCGAGAAACTCCGGTTTCTCGCCTGTTTGCTGATAGATAGGAAATAAAATCACAGGGTTCAGACAGTTTGTAATTTGTCAAGTCAGACCCTCACTGGAAACAAAGTTTCCAGTGCAATTGCGTTCCCAAACTGGCAGACTGGGTCAAATGAAAAACATTTATGGCCTAAAAAGGTCACATAGGGAAATAAGAAACTATTTTCAGCCAAACAACCGTTCGCCAGGCAGTCGTTGTGTACAGGTTTTGGCCAGACATAGGTAAAATGACGTAAGTATTTATAAATCAACAAATTAAAGTCAAAAAACCCTTGACTATCCGTATGGTTTATGCTAACATAACCACTTGTAAAATAAAGAGATAAATCTATTTTACGGTTTGTTTTCATCACACATGATTGCATTAAACGAGGAGACAAGGGGAATATGGCATATATTATAGGGAACAGAGATCAAAACACACTTTTTCCACCGGTAATACAAGATTATGTAGGAAAAGAAGATCCTGTGAGGGCGTATGATGCATTTATAGAGAGCTTAGACCTTCAGGAAATGGGTTTTGAGATCAATGCGTATAAAGCCGGTGCGCATGAATATCATCCAAGGGCGCTCTTAAAATTAATCGTATATGGATATGCCTATGGGGAAAGGAGTTCCCGCAGACTG
Source organism: Candidatus Kuenenia sp. (assembly GCF_027493735.1). Lineage (NCBI taxonomy): Bacteria > Pseudomonadati > Planctomycetota > Candidatus Brocadiia > Candidatus Brocadiales > Candidatus Brocadiaceae > Candidatus Kuenenia > Candidatus Kuenenia sp. Next base: position 196,782 of record NZ_JAOSKF010000023.1, on the reverse strand, counting down.
GAAAGGGCGTACTATCATAATCTATCCTTCATGTGGTTAGTATCCGGTATAAAACCTGATTACCGTACGATATCGAGATTTCGCAGAGAGAATAAAGAAGCGATAAAGCAGGTTTTAAATCAGAATGTAAAATTCTGTATAGAGATTGGATTGATAGCGGGAAACATCTTGTTTATAGACGGGAGTAAATTCAGGGCGAATGCCTCTATAAATAATACGTGGGATGAAAAGAAGTGCGGGAAATATTTAGAGATAGCGGAGAAAAATATAGAAAGGATAATGGAAGAAGCCGAACGGATAGACAAGGAAGAAGACAGTAAGGGGTCATTAGTGAAGCTAAAAGAAGAGCTTCAGAGCAATGAGAAATTGCAGGCGAAGGTAAAAGAGATATCGAAGAAACTCAAGGAGAGCGGTAAAGAGAAGATCAATACTACGGATAGTGATAGTGTCAATGGCAAGACAAGCAGACTGGGTCAAATGGACAATTTTATCCTATTTTACGACAGGCATTCTCCACTTTAATGGGAAAACAGCACTAAATATGGTCTAAAACAGGCATAATGCGAGGAGTTGCCCCCACTTTTGAGACAACAAAGTTCATTTGACCCAGTCTGAAGGCAGGGGAGTCATGCAATAATGAATTGCCAGGTAAGCACGGACAAGAAACACGGATTAATAGTAAACAGCGAAGCCGTTAGTCAGAACAACGATCTGAATCAACTCTCAGGGCAGGTGAAACAGTGTACAGAAACCTTGGGGAAGCCGCCGGCAGAGGTAGTGAGCGATGCGGGATATTTCAGTCTTAAAGATATAGAGAAAGTACCGGAAGATGTAAAGGTAATAATGCCGGGCAGAAGGCAGGCGCAAAAAGAGAACAAGAAAACGGAGTTAGAGCCGTTTGGTAAGGAAGAGTTTAGCTACGATAAGGAAAAGGATGTATATATTTGTCCTGAAGGAAAGATACTTGAGAAGAAAGGATTCGCATTTGGTTCTGAGGAGAAAGTAAGTTACAAGGCCGTAGGTAAAGAGTGTCGTGAATGCCGGCATTTTGGAAAATGCACTACCTGCAAAGATGGTAGGCGGGTAGTGCGAATGGTAAAACTAGAAGAACTTAAAGAGCGACTCGAAGAAATATACCACGAGGAAGAAAGCCAGAAGCTCTATAAATTGCGTAAAGAAAAGGTAGAATTACAATTTGGTCATATGAAACGGAATTTAGGAGCCGGTCAATTTTTATTGCGGGGCAGGGAAGGGGTTGATGCAGAACTATCAATTCTATCAACCTGTTTTAACATGGCGAGAATGATAACCATAATTGGTGTGCCAATGTTGATTGCAAAGTTCAATAGCATGTAAAACCAGAGGGATTAGACACCGGAATGCACTAATAAAGATATACTACGGGAATTTTTAGACCTGCTACAAAATAAAGTGTCGAAAAAAATTATTCTATACTTTTTAAGCCGAATATACACCATCGCTGCAACTTTTATTTGACTCAGTCTGTGGAGTTTGGGAACGAGTTACGTTCTGAGCTCCGGTAGTTTAATAAATTACGCTGAATAGTTACTATTAATGAAGAAATTATGCTTTTCTGGCCCCAATTAAGTATTTTAGTAATGGATAAATATAATCTGCAAGGAGAAAGGAATGAATCGTAGGACAGTAATCGTCGATGGTTGTACCGCATGCGCACATGTAGTACATGCTACAAACGAAATAATTACAATCTATCCAATAACCCCGTCTTCCCCAATTGCGGAGATTTGCGACGCTAAGTCAGCAAAAGGACAAGTAAACATATGGGGCACAGTTCCCAAAGTGAGTCAGATGCAGTCAGAAGCCGGTGTCGCAGGCGCTGTCCACGGGTCTTTAACGACAGGGGCATTAGCCACGACTAATTCTGCTTCCCAGGGGCTGTTACTTATTATACCGAATATGTATAAAATAGCAGGCGAATTAACGCCTACTGTTTTTCATATAACAGCTCGCTCGCTTGCATGCCAGGGGCTGTCGATATTTGGTGATCATTCTGACGTAATGGCTGCCCGTGCTACCGGATTCGCAATGTTGTGTTCCCAGAATGTTCAGGAAGCAATGGATTTTGCCCTTATATCACAGGCAGCGACTCTTGAGTCTAGGATTCCATTTATTCATTTCTTTGACGGTTTCAGAACCTCTCACGAGGTACAGAAGATTGAGGAACTAAGCTTTGATGATATGCGTGCGATGATAAATGACGATCTTGTTATTGCCCATCGCAAAAGAGGGCTTTCCCCGGATCATCCCGCTATCAGAGGCACATCACAGAATCCTGACGTGTATTTTCAAGGCAGGGAGACGGTGAATAAATACTACAACGCAACTCCCGCGATAGTGCAAAAAGTGATGGACAGATTTGCAGGTATTGTTGGTCGCCAATATAAACTATTTGATTATTATGGAGCGCCCGATGCGGAAAATATCATCGTCATTATGGGTTCAGGCGGTGAAACAGTTGCAAACACCATTAGCGCCCTTAATAAAAACGGTAAAAAACTTGGGCTTCTGCAGGTCAGGTTGTTCAGACCTTTTGATATTGATACGTTTGTAAAAACATTGCCGGTAAGCGTAAAAGCTATTGCGGTGCTTGACAGGACAAAGGAGCCTGGTGCGATTGGTGAACCACTCTATCTTGATGTGAGAACTGCGATAAGCGAGGCGATGGAAAAAGGCATTGCAAAATTCAGGGAGTATCCAAAGATAGTCGGCGGAAGATATGGACTTGGGTCAAAAGATTTTACCCCTGCAATGGTAAAGGCCGTATATGATAATATTTCAAAAGAGACCCCAAAGAATCACTTCACCATTGGTATTGATGACGATGTATGTAATACGAGCCTGGAATATGATGAAAACTTTAATAATGATGAAAGCAAGGTATTTCGGGCATTATTTTACGGATTAGGTTCTGACGGCACGGTAGGCGCCAATAAAAACACTATAAAAATTATTGGCGATGAAACGGATAATTATTCACAGGCATATTTTGTTTATGATTCGAAGAAAGCCGGCGCTACAACCGTATCACATCTGAGATTTGGGAAAGAAAAAATCAATAAACCCTATCTTATTTCAAAGGCGAATTTTATTGCCTGCCACAATCCCGCTTTCCCTGAAAAAATTGATATGTTATCCAATGCAGAAGAAGGCGCAACCTTTCTTCTCACAACTTCGCATACCAGGGATGACGCATGGGACTCACTGCCCGTTGAAGTCCAGGAACAACTCATTAAGAAAAAAATGAAGCTTTATATAATCGATGCCATTTCACTTGCCGAAGAAATTGGCCTTGGCGCAAGAATAAATATGATAATGCAAACAGCCTTTTTTGTTATATCGGGTATTATCCCAAAAGAAAAAGCAATAGAGTCTATTAAAAAAGAGATTAAAAAGACTTATATAAAGAAGGGCGAAGAAGTGGTGAAGTTGAATTATGAAGCAGTTGACCGGGCGCTGCAAAGTATTATCGAGGTGCCGATTCCTGATAAAGCCAAGAGCAAGGTAAGGATGATTAAGCCTGTACCGGATAATGCACCTGAATTTGTCAGGAATGTAACAGCAAAATTGCTTGCAAATAAAGGAGATTCATTGCCGGTATCGGCAATCCCGGATGACGGGACCTGGCCAACAGGAACTACGCAATATGAAAAAAGAAACATTGGCGTCCATATTCCTGAATGGGAACCTGACGCATGTATACAATGTGGTCAGTGTTCTTTTGTGTGTCCTCATGCTTCAATCAGAATTAAAGCATATGATCCTTCGTTGCTCAAAGATGCTCCTCGTGCTTTCAAATCCATAGATGCGACGGGAAAAGATCTTCAGGGGCTTAAATTTACGGTACAGGTTGCTCCTGAAGATTGTACCGGATGTGCATCTTGCGTGTTCAATTGCCCTGGTCAGAAAAAGGACTCTAACGGTAATAAGATACCAGGGGTTAAGGCGATTAATATGAAATTACAAGAACCTTTACGATGCATTGAAGCAGAAAATTATGATTTCTTTTTAAAGCTGCCGGAAACCGATACATCAAGGTTCAGTATTTCGAACGTAAAAGGCAGTCAATTTGTAAAGCCGCTCTTTGAATATAGCGGCGCCTGTGTTGGTTGCGGGGAGACCCCATATATTAAATTACTTACACAATTATTTGGCGACCGGTTATTGATAGCAAACGCAACTGGTTGCAGTTCTATTTATGGTGGGAACCTGCCAACTACTCCTTACACAAAGCGGGATGACGGAAGGGGGCCTGCATGGTCAAACTCATTATTTGAGGATACGGCGGAGTTTGGCCTTGGTATGCGGCAAGCGGTGGATAATTTCCACAAACAGGCAGTAGAACTTATTAATAAACTATCAGTAAAAGATACTTATGCTGGTTCTAAAGAACTATTTGATGCGCTAATTGATGCAGACCAATCGAATCAGAAATCAATTGAAGAACAAAGAGAGCGTGTTGAAAAACTTAAACAGTTGTTAAAAAATGATGGTTCTTCAGAAGCAAAACACCTGCTTTCTCTTGCAGATTATCTGGTGAAAAAATCTGTATGGTCTGTAGGTGGCGATGGCTGGGGATACGATATCGGCTATGGCGGCGTAGACCATGTTTTGGCGTCCGGGGAAAATATTAAACTGCTTATATTGGATACAGAAGTGTATTCAAATACGGGCGGGCAGATGTCAAAGGCGACCCCTTTAGGGGCAATTGCACAATTTGCTGCAGGCGGGAAACGGACTCCAAAGAAGAATATTGGCATGATTATGTCAAATTACGGCAATGTCTATATTGCCCAGGTAGCTTTTGGAGCGAATCAGGCACAAACGCTCAAGGCATTTATTGAAGCGGATGCATATAAAGGCCCTGCTTTAATCATAGCATATTCAACTTGCATTGCGCACGGTATGGATATGAGCAAGGGAATAGAGGCGCAAAAAAAGGCCGTTGCTTGTGGATATTGGCCCCTATATCGTTACAATCCTGACCTTGAAGCACAAGGCGAAAATCCTTTCGTAATCAACAGTAAGGATCCATCAATCCCATTTGAAGAATATGCTTACCGCGAAAATAGATATAAGGCCCTTAGGTCAGCCAATCCTGAGATGGCAAAAGAGTTGATGAAGCTTGCGGAAGCAGATATCCAAAGGAAATGGAAATTGTTAAAACATATGGCAGAATGGAAGCCGTAGAAATACATTAGGATGAACCCTCTGTTTTCACATACCAGAACATATTATGGATGGGGAAATACAATAAAATAAAAATCATAGGAATTGGCAATCTTCTCTTAATGGATGAAGGTATTGGAATCCATGCAGTAAATGAATTGTTGAAGCATAAATTACCGGAAAATATCGAAATATTTGACGGTGGTACCGGCGGGTTTAAACTTCTTGAACTTATGTATGAAGCAGGCAGGGTTATCTTTATAGATGCGGTTGATAATGGTAAGAAACCCGGTGCAATAATCAGCTTCAAAGGCAACGCCATTTATTCTTCTTATCGAAAAATCAGATATTCCTTACACGAAACTGACTTGTTGGAAGTGATTAAAATGGCAACACTTCTCGACAATCTCCCAGAGATAAGGATTATTGGAGTCCAGCCAAAAACTGTTAAATACGGAATGAAACTTTCCATGGAATTAAAAAATGCAATACCTGAAATAATAGAGAAGGTATTTAAGGAAATTGGTAGCTTTTCGGCATAGTCTATTAAACTACCGAAGCACAACTCGTTCCCAAACTCCCGAAACTATGTCAAATAAAATACCATTAAATAACTTTTCGATAGGCGAATCTGAATTATTTTTTATCGCAGGGCCTTGCATAATAGAAAGCGAAGAAAGCTGTTTTCGGTTAGCGGAAACGTTAAAGGACATTTTTCTTAAAAATAAGGCACCTTTCATATTTAAAGCTTCATATGACAAGGCAAACAGGACTTCCGTCCATTCGTACAGAGGCCCCGGCATTACAAAAGGGCTGGAAATATTACGTAAGATTAAAGAACGGTTGAAGATTCCAATCCTGTCCGACGTACATTGCACGGAAGAGATATCAATGGCGGCGGATGTGCTTGATATTATTCAAATCCCCGCTTTTTTGTGCAGGCAGACGGATTTAATCGTCGCTGCGGCAGATACCGGTAAACCTGTTAATATAAAAAAAGGGCAATTTTTATCGCCTTGGGATATGAAATCGGTTGTTGAAAAAATAAGAAGCACCGGAAACGGGCAGATTCTTCTCACAGAACGAGGCGCGTGTTTTGGATATAACAATTTGGTAAGCGATATGCGTTCCCTGATTATTATGAAAACGTTAAATTGTCCTGTTATCTTTGATGCAACCCACAGTACACAGCTTCCTGGAGGGCAGGGAAGCATGTCCGGCGGTGATAGAACTATGGTAGCGCCGCTTGCAAGAGCGGCTATCGCAACAGGTGGGTGTGACGGACTCTTCCTGGAAGTGCATGAGCATCCGGAACGGGCGCTTTCCGATGCCGCCACAATGCTGCCGTTGAATGATTTGCAGTTCCTTATAGAACAAACGAAGGATATTTACAACATTGTAAGAAAATCTGTAAAATTGTAATACTTTGCTATAAAAGATTGAAAATCGGTAAATTTGTTTTATAATCGCGACATAATTTTATTATGCAATAAGCCCGCGTAGCTCAATTGGCGGAGCACGTCATTCGTAATGATGAGGTTGTCGGTTCGACTCCGATCGCGGGCTCTTATTTTATAAGGGTTTTCAGGCCGTTGATACATTTCTGTTTACCCCCACTGTAGTCAACTTTCTCTAAAACCTCGATCCCACCCCTTAAACTTTCAGGACAATGATGTGCATAACGCTGGGTCATGGTGATGTTAAGATGCCCTGGCAGTTTTGATATTCTGTAAATATCAATGCCCCTTTGCGCTAACCTTGTCGCAAAGCAATGGCGTACATCGTGGAAATGAAAGTTTTGTATGCTGGCATTTTCCTTGGCAATATCAAACGCCCGGACAAGATTTCTACGGTTCATCTTGTGTTGATTCACCGTAAATGGGAATTTTCGAATTTAAAATAAACTACTAAAGCTGTAGCTTTACCCCAGACCCCCATGGTTTATTTTAGGTATAAGAGGAACTCTGGTTCGTCATTCTTTGGTTGTGAGCGAAATAGGATCGATTTGCCTCCTCTCTCGGAATGACGATCCGTCGTTCCTCGTCCGGCTATCCCTCGGCGGATTGCTCCCCAGCAGAGCCCGCCTCTGTTTTGTCGGACGGCACGATTCTATTCCTTCACCGCCTTTCTGTCAAACGATCTTTCGTTTAGCCGCCCGCCGTTGCCGCGCTTCACTTAATTTTCGGTCTCGTTCCAAAAAGATTTCTTTTTTACGTCCGAGCAATTTGTCCTGCGGGGCGATATAACCTATTGCGCTATGTAATCGTTTCGTGTTGTAATGCACAACAAATTCATCCACGATTCGCCGGGCATCTTGCAGGTTTACAGGGCAATAGGAGCGAATACTTCCTGCTTTATTGTCTTGTGCCATCTTTCTATTTTTCCGTTACTTTGAGGATAGAAAGGTGTTGTTTTAACATGTGCCGTCCCGCTTATCCGGAGATAGTCCTTGAAATCCTTTGCTATGAACTGTGGACCATTGTCAGAAATGATCCTTGGTTTGACATTTGGATACTTCTCTTTAGCCCGTTTCAGGATAATTTCCACCTCCGTTTCCTTCATTGTTTTCCGGATTTCCCAATGGACTATTTGTCTGCTATAACCGTCTAAAACGGCACGCATACTCTCTCTGCAGGATATGGGGAAGGTCTTGCCGTTCCCCATTTGCATGGGAGCAAGCCTTTGTCAATTTCTTGTATAAAATCGGGTAATGTGCTGCACATTATCCATTTTCTTATAGTTCACCTATAATTCCACATCCTTCTTCCCTACGCCTCTCTTCTTTGGTGTTCAATAGGGCTGATAAAATAAAAAGATCTTGTAATTTTCTTTGTTTTTATTAAACTGAACACCCGATAGAAAAAGGCAATTTCCTGTCATCTTTGGAGGAGAAACATCTAATGCCAACTTCAAAAATTGAAGAGCGGTTTATGCTTACAACAACCGATGACGAGATCTTCATAAATAACTTCTCCGAAGACGTCAAAATCGGTCTTGCCTCTGAGTCCAAATACCTTCCTTTTGTTTATTTCTATGATCATATCGGATCACAGTTGTTTGAGAAAATCTGTGAACTCCCGGAATACTACCCGACGCGCACAGAAACGAATATCCTTGAGACAAACGTGGATGATATTGTCTCTCGATTTCCGAAAGAGACTGCTCTTATAGAATTAGGAAGTGGGAGCTCAACAAAAACAAGAATTTTAATAGAGACCTTCCTTAAACATCAAAGTCTGGCTTATTATTCTCCTATAGATGTGTCTCGCCAAATGCTTGAGGAAAGTTCTTATTCTCTGCTCAAGGCATATCCGAATCTGGAAATAAATGCAATTGCCGCTCGATATAATGAAGGAATTCATCAATTAAATATCCAGGCAGCACAACGGAAACTCATTATATGGTTAGGGTCAAGTATTGGTAACCTTGGTAGGTCAGAGGTGACGACTCTTCTACGACATATACAGAAAATAATGCTCCCCAATGACAGGTTTCTGGTCGGCATAGATTTACAAAAAGATAAAACTATTATAGAAAATGCCTACAATGATTCACAGGGTATCACTGCTGAGTTCAACCTGAACCTCCTCACACACGTGAATAGAGAACTTGGAGGTAATTTTAATATCGAAAAATTTGATCATAAGGCAATTTACAATGAAAAAGTTGGACGAATTGAGATGTACCTGATCAGTAATATTGATCAGAAGGTCTTCATCCGTGACATTGAATTAGAGGTTTGTTTTAAGGCGAATGAAACTATCCACACGGAAAACTCATTCAAGTATTCACTCGACGATATTGATACGCTGGCAGAAAAGACAGGCCTTTATGTGGAACAGCAATGGTTTGACCCTGAACGGTTTTTCAGCCTGAACCTGTTTGCGCCGTCTATTGATTAATAGTAGTAAAAGGAATATTTATGGAATCAAGAAGCAGTATTAATGATAAACATGCAATTTGCGGAATCTGCCCGGCAGGCTGCTGGGTTACCGTTACCTACGATGAGAAGGGAATGATTGATAAAGTATGCCCTGATCGAAGCTCTCATCTGGGGATGATTTGCAAGCTCGGAGAACACTCTGCGGAAATTGTATATTCCAAAGATCGACTTCGCTACCCGATGCGGAGAAAGGGTCCAAAGGGGACATATGAGTTTGAGAGGATTTCCTGGGATAATGCTTATGATATTATCGTTGAAAACCTTAATAAAATTAAAGAAGAGTCAGGACCGGAGGCTACTGCTATTTATACCGGACGGGGAAGCTTTGAGCTTGCCATGTGTGACATCTTTCAGCCGAAGGGCGTGGCTGTTTCATCGGCATCAAGCGTTTTGTTTCCATTTGGTTCACCAAATACTCTTGGTGTGGGGGCTCTCTGTTACGTTTCATTTGCTATGATTGCTCCTCATACTACTATGGGGGGGATGCTGATTAATATGTTTTCGGATCTTGAAAATGCCCAGATGATAGTAGTCTGGGGGACAAATCCTGCTACCGATTGTCCGCCGTTTGATCTTAATAGAATTGTTAATGCACAGAAGCAAGGTGCGCAGATTGTCGTAATTGATCCACGAAGAACCATGACAGCAAAGCTTACCGATGCGGAGTGGATTCCAATACGCCCTGGTACTGATGGAGCCCTTGCTCTTGGTATGTGCAATGTTATCATAGAAGAGGAATTATATGACGAGGACTTTGTAAAAAATTGGTCAGTTGGTTTTGATGACCTTGCCAGATATGTTCAACACTTCGGGCCGGATGCCGTAGAAAGCATTACGGGTGTGCCGGCAGAGACAATTAAATCTCTTGCCAGGAGAATTGCAGAGGCAAACGGCGCTTCACCCATCATGTATAGCGGACTTGAGTATAGTGACAGTGGCGTTCAGGCAATACGCGCAACAATGGTTCTCTGGGCGCTTGCAGGACAGCTTGATGTGCCAGGTGGGCGTTGTTTTACCATGCACCAGAACAATTTCCCTATCAATCGTGAAGATCGCATTGCCAATCCTGATGTACGAAAAGCATTGGGCAGAGAACGCTTTCCTGTTTACAGTGCATACCGTGGTGAATCTCATGCAATTGCGTTACCGGAATCTGTACTTGAGGGAAGACCCTATCGTATCCGATCTCTCATCATTCTTGGAGGGTCAATCATTACCGCCTGGCCTCAACCTGCTGTCTGGCGTAAGACATTGAATAAACTTGATTTTCTTGTATCTGTCGATCGCCAATTAACGGCAGATGCCGCTTATGCAGATATTGTCCTTCCGGCAACTACCATGTATGAAATTGAATCATACATGACATATGGTCCAATCTTTCGAATCAGAGAGAAGGTTATTGAGCCTGTTGGAGAAGCTCGCAATGATTTCTTTATCCTGTCGGAACTGGCAAGGAGACTTGGATATGGACACCTTTATCCGAAGAATGAGGAAGAGCTCCTTAGGCATGTATTAAAGGGTTCAGGATTCGCACTGGAAGATGTTCAGCATGCAAAAGGAACGGTGCAGACGCCTACAGTAATGATGCAGTATAAGAAATGGGAAAAGGGATTATTGCGCACTGATGGTAAGCCCGGATTTGATACCCCAACAGGAAAATTTGAAATAGCTTCAACTATACTTGAGGAGCACGGTTATGATCCTTTACCCATCTACACAGAACCGGGAGAAGGCCCTCATTCACAGCCTGATCTTGCAGAGGAATTTCCACTTGTTTTCAATTCGGGGTCGCGAGTAACCACGGATTTCCGTTCTCAGCATCATGGTATATCCGGATTACTGAAAGAAAGACCCGAACCGACTGTAACGATTAATACCCTGGATGCGGAAGCCCGTAACATTAAGAGTGGAGATCTGGTAAATATTATGACAAAGCGCGGTACAGTTACGATGTGTGCGCTGGTTACTGATGATATTGTTCAGGGCGCCATTGATGCCAATATGGGTGGTGGAGGACCGGTTGGACCGGAGAAGTGGCAGAACTGCAATGTAAATGAATTAACAGATCTCCAGCGATATGATCCAATCTCAGGCTTCCCTGTATATAAAACCCTTCTGTGTGACGTGGCCAAGGCAACAGAAAGAGAGAAAATAGTTGAAGTAGATTCCGGTGAATACTGTGATACTGCTGGCATGGTAGAATCCAGTGTAAAGCCTCGGCACATTGAGAAGCGTATATATCTTGACCACAATGCCACCACTCCCCTTGACCCTGAAGTAAAGAAAATAATGCTGCAGTTTATAGAGAATGGTCACGGAAATCCTTCGAGCATCTATACCGAGGGAAAAGATGCTCGGTTTGCAGTTGAGGCGGCACGTCGGAGTGTGGCTCAGCTGCTCAATTGTACTGCAAGGCGTATAATATTTACCGGTGGTGGTTCCGAGGCCAATAACCTTGCTGTAAAGGGTGTGGCCTTTGCAAACTGGAATTCTAAAAACCATATTATTACAACCACCATAGAGCATCCTTCAGTTATCAATACATGCGAGTGGCTTGAAAGACATGGATTTATGGTAACATACCTTAAAATTGATAAAACCGGGAAGCTTAATCCGGAAGATTTGAAATCAGCAATCACAGAAAAAACATGCCTGATAAGTGTGATGATGGCGAACAATGAGACAGGTTCTATTAATCCTATAGCAGCTCTGGTCCGTATAGCGAAGGAACGCAACGTTCTATTTCATTCTGATTGTGTGCAGGCGGTTGGTAAGATCCCAATAGATGTGGAAGCTCTTGGCGTGGATTTGCTTACAATGTCAGGGCATAAATTATACGGTCCGAAGGGTGTTGGTGCTTTGTATATTAGTAAAGGAATTGTTCTGGAACCCTTAGTGAATGGAGGTAAACAGGAGAGTGGAATGCGTGCAGGGACAGAAAATGTGTTAGGAATTGTGGGGCTCGGTAAAGCCGCAGAACTGGCTGTACGGCGCATTCATGAAATGGATAGAATCAAGAGGATGCGAGACAGGTTGGAAGCAGGCATACGAGAGTTAATGGCCGAGGCAAAAATGAACGGAAATCCAGAGGCACTATTACCAAATACTTTAAACATGACTTTGCCTGGTATACGTGGAGAGTCGGTGGTTCTTGCTCTGGACCAGAAAGGTATAAGCCTTTCTTCAGGTTCTGCATGCCGTGCCGGATCACCTAAACCTTCACACGCTTTGCTGGCAATGGGACTTACAGAAGAAGAGGCGCATTGTGCACTGCGTTTCTCACTGGGATTTGGTAATATGATGGAAGAAATTGACCGCACCATTACTCTTCTTGGAGAAGTTATCAGAGACAAGAAAACCATGGTACGCTTTGTACCCTGCCGCTGAAGTACTGTTTTGAGGTGTGTACAAAATAGAAGTTTCTGTTTAGGGTTGAAGTGTTGAAAAAAGTAAAATAGTTTGTTGGTATAGACATGTCGTACATTACTTTGTTAAAAATTAAGTGACCAATTTCTTTTTAAGTGTTTGGATTTAAATTTAAAATAGTCATTGGCGAGTTTTTCGTTCTTTGATAAGGCGTTGGTAGAGGCAAATCCGAGTAAGGAATGGCCGCCTGTTTGATTTCGTTGAAGGTAGTAGGCTTCGTTTCTAGGATTTTCGTAAGATAAGCATTTTGTTTGATCCAATAGGTGAAAGTCCATGCAACAAGCCAAAGACTTTGTCGTGAGCTAAGTTGATTTTTAACAAAGTAATGGAAAAGTATAAAAAAGAACTCAAAGGGAAAAAAGAGTTTGCTGAGCAAATAAAAACGTTGGAAAAAGAAAATCGAAAAATATAGTAAAAAGCATTTATTTTTATAAAAATCTGTTTTTTTCTTGCATTTGAATTGTTTCTAGAGTATTAAATTCTGCATGAATCCATTTCTCAGTGAAAAAACCCGAATAGAATTTAAAAAAGCACATAAGAAAGAGCCTCATAGACGTCATGCCGACCGAATCAAAGCTATACTTCTTCTTGATTCAGGATGGAGTTATGAAGAAGTAGCAGAAGCGCTCTTGTTAGACGATCAAACAATCAGGAATTACGAAAAACTATACAAAGATAAAGGTTTCGACGGGCTTTTATCTGACAATTATGTTGGCTGTATGCCAAAACTCACTTGCGAACAAGAAGAACAATTAAAAGATCATATCAGGAAAAACAACTATAGCGCGGCAAAAGAAATTGTTGAATATGTAAAACAGACATTCAATAAGACCTATACACCCGAAGGAATGGTACATACCCTCGATAGATTAGGCTTTACTTACAAGAAAACCACAATAGTTCCAGGCAAAGCAAACCCTGAAAAACAAAAAGAATTTATCGAAAACTACAAACAACTCAAAGAAGAGAAAGCCCCTGGAGATATAGTCAAACAAATAAGGTTTTCGAAAAATTTACACACCCCCGGCCCCTCTTTTTAGGGGGGAGATAAGAAGTCCCCTCTATCAAGAGGGGATTTAGGGGTGTGTTTGATAATATGCCTAGTCAAATAAATCTGTTTTTTAGAAAGCCATTTTATCGCCAAATCTCTAAAATCATATTTGTTTGGCTATAAGATACTTTTTATGGATGGAGTTCATCCACAGCACAATTCTACGTCTGCATATTGCTGGATAGAGAAAGGCAAAAAGAAGGAAATACCCTCTAATACCGGCAGGAAAAGAATAAATTTAAACGGTGCTATTGACATAGAAACCTTTGAAGTAACAATCCGGGAAGATGAAAGCATCAATGCTCAATCAACAATAAAGCTTTTCCATGAAATAGAGTCAAGGTATGCTCAAGCCGGTACTATTTACATAATCTCTGATAATGCTAAATATTACAGGTCTAAGTTGGTCAAAGAATACCTTGCAAATTCGAGAATAAAGATCAAATTTCTCCCTTCCTATTCACCCAATTTAAATCTCATTGAAAGATTATGGAAATTCTTTCGCAAAAAAATATTGTATAACAAGTATTATGATACTTAGTGTCTGAACGAAAACGCTGTAAGCCTTGAAATACGTGGTAAAGGAGGTTGAAAGTATCTGCATGAAGGGTTGAAAGTATAGTGAGTAGATGTTAAACTTAGGGCGTAGAATAAGGGAAGCGAGGGTACCAAGGGGTGAAAAGAGACAAACATTCGCCCAAAACATCAGAAAAACAGAGTCATCAAAAGGAGAACTGCCACGCCATGAGAAAAAGATTCGAGCCGCAAAGGAGACTTGGAAGCACACCAATATCAGAGGTAGAAATTCCCGAAAAGAGCAGGGATGAGTTAGCGCCGATTTTGAGGGCATTACAATACATATTTGTTACAGAGGAATTACGAGAGGAAGTATTCAGGGTATTGGAAGCAAAGGTAAAGGGTGGGAAGAAAGAGACAGGGCGTAATGGTATGGAGTTATGGCAGATAATGGTAATAGGAGTGGTGAGATTGGGATTAGATGCGGATTATGACAGGTTGGAAGATATGGTGAATCACCATAGTCTGATTCGTCAGATAATGGGAGTAGATACCGTATTTGGGAGGGGTAAGAAGTATTCGCTGCAAAGCATCAAGGATAACGTAAGATTGCTCGATGAGGAGACGTTGGGGAAGATTAATGATGTGGTGGTAAAGGCAGGCCAGAGGCTGGCAAAGAACGGACGGGAGGAGAAGCTCCGCATAAAGACGGATACGTATGTGGTGGAGACAAACGTACATTTTCCTACGGACATGAATTTGCTGTGGGATGCGGGTAGGAAGTGCCTTGATGGGATAGAGGCATTTATAGAGGGAGGGGTATTGAACGGGAAAGGATGGAGAAAGGTAAAGAATTGGAGGAAAGAGCTAAAGAGTCTGATGAGGAGTAGTTCGAAAGCGGCAAGTGGTGGTGGAAACAAGAAAGAGGAGGCGGTTAAGAAGCAAGTAAAAGAGTATCTTGGATTAGCAAAGAGATTAAGTGAGAAGATAGGTGCGAGCATAATAGCGGTGTACGAAAAAATATTAACAACGGGTGCGGAAGAAATGCAGAAAGAGGCATTGGAGTCGATGGAATATTTTTATCAGATGCTGGAGAAGCACAGAGATTTGGTAGAGAGGAGAATTATCAAGGAAGAGCAAATACCGGTAGGGGAAAAGGTATATTCACTGTTTGAACCACACACAGAATGGTTGAGTAAAGGGAAGGCGAATAAGAGGGTGGAATTAGGCCACAATCTGGTGATAGCAAGTGACCAATGGGGGTTTATCGGATATCACCAAGTAGTGGAAAAAGAAGCAGATGTGGCGTTAATTCTGCCGTTAGCAGACAAGCTATTAAATTTGTTTGGTGAAGAAGAGATAGAAAGTATAAGTGCAGACAAGGGTTTTTACAAGAAGGAATACAAGGAACTGATAAGTCTTTATATACCGAAAGTGATCATACCGAAGAAAGGAAAAAGGAATAAGGCGGAGACAGAAGAAGAATCGGAGAGTACATTTAAAAAACTCAGGCACAAGCACTCAGCGGTGGAGTCAGATATTAACCGGTTAGAACATCATGGGCTGGACAGATGCTTAGACAAAGGGATAGAAGGATTTAAAAGATACTGCGCATTAGGAGTGCTGGCGGCAAATTTGCACACGATGGGGAGTATATTGCAGAAGAAAGTCCGGGAAGAAAAAGAAACAGTACGTAAGGCAGCGTAAAAACACTCTCGAATAAAAATCCATGAGGGATAGTATGTCCGGAGAACATGAAAAGATGGTAAAAACGAGGGAAATGAATAAAACAACCGTATCATAGATTAAAGCGTAGAAGAAAAAGTTGAAAAAGGGGCAATTTAAAAAAATTTAAATTTGCTCAGAGAAAGAATCTTGCATAAAAAAGATAGTTTTCGTTCAGACACTACTTATGAGAAGTTTAAAAACAAATGTTTAAGTTTTTTCAAAAATATTAACGAGTATACAGATGAATTGTCTACTCTTTTAACTGAAAATTTTCAAATTATTGGCGAGCAAATTTCGAAAATCTGATTTGTTTGACTATATTATACCACAGGTTTTTTCACCCTTTTCTTTCGCTCTATAACACACCACAAAGGCTCGAAATTCTATCACTGAACAGACCCCACACACGTCTCTATGCACGGCATCTTGCTGCCTGTTTTTAACGCATTTACAAACATATACATACACTACCAGGTAAATTGCTTGTTTATAACATTTCTGCTGTCAAGTAAATTCTAAATTATTTTCGCGGAATAGTTACGCCAGGAGAGTATATATAATTTGATTTTGGTTATATAAAGGCGTGTTACAAGGGTAAAGAGGTAGAATTGTGTCTGCATTGTTATCAATTAATCTACTCAAACGATATTTTTGTATATGTGTCTGAGAGTGAACGACAGGAAGCGTTGTTTTATTCTCACAAATTGGCCTTTGAATATTTTGATGGTATAGCACAAAAGGTACGGTATGACAATTTAAGCCAGGCGGTGAAGCGGATCCTGAGGGGGAAGTTACGAGAGGAGTCTGATCATTTTCGAACATTTCGTGAGCTATATGGGTTTGAAGCAGAATTTTGTGAAAGAGGCAAGGGGTGGCAAAAGAGAGATGTCGAGGGTCTGGTAGGGTACGTCAGGAGGAATTGTTTTTCTCCAGTGCCAACGATACGTGATTTAGAAGAATGTAATCGGGAATTATCTGAGTGGTGTAAAAGTCTTCGGGCAAAGCGTAAGGTATATGGGACAGGGGAGCTTGTTGGTGAGCGTTACGAAGAAGAGAGAAGGTGTTTTCGTGCATTGCCGTTGAAGGAGATAGATGTCGGTATACATGCGATCGCGAAAGCCAATCACTATTCTCTGATATCAGTGGAAGGAGCATTTTATTCTGTGCCAACCAGATATGCGTACCATCAAGTGGATATAGTCATAACGATAAAGGAGGTAATAGCCAGTTACAAGGGAGAAGAGATTGCCCGCCATCAAAGGACAGATCAGAAGGGCAGGCAAATATTCGACCCACTGCATTATCTTTCGGTATATACGGAGAAGCCGTATACTGCAATCAATAGCAAGCCGATTCGTCAATTGCCGGCAATATTCAGGAAGTTTTTTGAGTGTGCATATCATAAGGGATATGGAACTGCCAGGGAATGTATAAAGGTGTTGGAATTATTGAGGAGCTATTCGGTAGAAGAGTTAGGAATTGCAATAGAAATGGCCATGTCGTATGAGCAGTATGATGTGGAAGGAGTCAAACAGGTATTAATTCAATTAAGACATAGTAGTCCTTGGCGCGGCCTTTGGCCGCAACCAAATTCAAAATACGAATATCGAAATACGAAACAAATTCAAATGACAAAAAAACCCAATGCTCCAAACTTTACGTAATCCTCATCTAATCAATGCCTTACGGTTATGCATTTTGAAAAACGAGCATAAAAAAACAAGAAGTTGATGGATAGTAGTACGTAGTGAGCGGCTGGATGTGTCTGAGAGCTCCCGTCTCGATGTGCACGTGCCTCATGTAGCATTAAATCGTTATAATTCTTTGATGCAATTGGGGAGGGAGTGCGAATGAATCATGCAATATTGGAACTGAATTTAAAACAATTAAAGCTTCCCATGTTTTCGAAGCATCATAAATCATTTGCTGAGTATGCGACACGAAACAACCAGCCGTATGAAGAGTATTTGAGAGCGTTAAGCGAAGAGGAGATTGTAAACCGGGACCAGAATCGGGTGAAGAATTTAATAAAACAAGCACAATTTTCCATTCATCAAAACGCTTGTTGATTTTGCATTTGAAGAGATTCCTGGTTTAAACGCCAAAGAGGTATTTCGACTGAGTGAATGTGGTTATATAGAAAGATCAGAAAATATTTGTTTTATAGGTCAGACAGGAACGGGAAAGACACACTTGTCGATAGCGTTGGGAGTTGAGGCTTGCAAGAAGAAAAAAACCGTATTGTTTTTTACTGCCGCGAAGCTGGTGAATATGTTGTTGGAAGCCAGATCGGAGCAGCAATTGTCTCGACTACAGAAAAGACTCATCAAGGCCGAATTGGTAATATTGGATGAATTAGGGTATTTACCCTTGTCTAAAGAAGGATCAGAGTTGTTGTTTCAGTTTTTTGCAGATCGCTACGAAAATGGAGCGACCATTATTAGTTCCAACCTGGAATTTGCTGATTGGACGAAATTTATGAATGATCCCACAATGACGTCGGCACTTTTAGACCGGAATAACACATCATAGCCATATTCTTACGTTCAATGGAGAAAGCTATCGATTTAAACAGAGTATGAAGAATAAAAAAGGGAAGGAGGTGTAAGAGGGAAAAACATCTTTTGTTTTATCGGTGAATTGGAGATTGCAAAATTGAGGCTTCTGTGATGCAACTCCAGTCACCCTACGGGTTCCTTCCGTTGCATCACAGAAGCCTGTAGTCGACAATATCATATTGTGATAATAAATTTTTTTTGTCCAGAGTGGTACTATACTGTAAGGGTTCACAAATAGAGATTTCTAAATTAGATTTAACTTTTGTTGATATAAATAGTTATAGCATTTCTGAAATCACATTTTGTGAACTTCTTGAGTATATTTTACTTTGCCATCTGGTACACTTTTCTATTGCCATAACGACCCAGTGTTTCCGTTGTAAAAAAAACTTTAATACCATCGACATCGTCATGGTAGATTCCAACTCCTCTTTCCCAGATGCTGTCAATCTGCTAAAATCTGTTTTACCTCAATATATTAATTCCACTTAATCTGAGAATTCCAGGTTCATTTATTGTGGGGCTTAGCAGTTATGACGTCGTCTTGCTCTCCATGTCCCACGGGAGACATGGCAGGAGTTTGCCGCACTGCTACTATCCAGATGCACCTGGCCGAACAACTGGCTGCAGCTGACGCCTTACAGCGTCCGCTCATGCCTTGCTCCCGCTTCCAGGCAAAGAACTGGGAAATCGAGTGTTTTCGGGAGCATTCCCGATTTTTTGTAACCCGTCGTTTTAGTAGGATGAAAAGAGAATATCGTACAGCAGAACAAGGAATTTCGAATTACGAAGTTTTCTTGCCCTTCGACATTCATAATTCCTTGTTTGATATTCGTTTTTCCCGTATCAGGAAGTGCAAACAAATTATGTATAATCTGCCTTCCAACGCGCTCAAATATACCCCTGAATACGGTACCGTTGATGTTATTATCTCTAAAGAATGGTAATCATCCATACGAATAGAGGTGAGAGATACGGGTATTGGGATTGAGGATGATGAAAAAGACAAAATATTTTCGGCATTTTACCGGTCAAACAGCACAAAAGATAAAGATTCCAACGGCGCCGGAATCGGGATTGCACTTACACGCAGACTGGTTGAATTACATGGAGGAATGGTAGGTGTAGAAAGCAATGTTGACAATGGGAGCATATTTTGGCTTACATTCCCTGAGAATGAATGCATAAAAGAAAGAACAGCATCAGGAACTCAGCGTTTTATGCGGTCTAATCCCTCCCTTATAGATTTATTATTTGACTAAAACTATTGCGATAAAAAGTATTTAATTCCCTATGCAAAAAACATTAATTCAATGTTATAATACTTTCATAAGTTTACGGAGTGGCGATACTATCGCCATTTCCTCTTTATTACATAAGTATTATTTTATTACATAAAGGAGGTGTTTTATGGAAGGAAATCCAAAGGTTATTGTGGTTTTAAACGAGTTGTTAATGGCTGAAATTACAGCGATTAACCAATATTTTGTGCATGCCAAGATGTGTGAAAACTGGGGATATAAACGCCTGTATGAATTTAATGAGAAAAATTCCATAGAAGAGATGAAGCATGCGGAAAAACTCATTGAACGCTTGTTGTATTTAGAAGGCATACCAAAAATGGATCTTGGTAAAATTACTGTAGGAAAGGTTGTTAAGGAGCAACTGGAGAATGATTACGCTTTGGAAAAAATTGCAATTCAGAGACTCCAAAAATCAATCACCTTGTGCGCTGAGGTTGGAGACGCCGGTTCCAGGGAGTTGCTTGAACATATTTTGACCGATGAAGAAAAACACGCAAATGATTTGGAGGAACACTTGCAGCAAATTAAGGATATGGGGATTGAAAATTATTTGTCTGTTCAGGTAATAAAAAAAGATGAGTAGTGTAAAGAAATAGCGGAAGATGCGCTCGTTTAGAAAACGCTCGTTACCAGGCAGGAATTCCTGAACGAGCGTTTTCGCCTTTCCAAAAGACTAAAGTGTCACAAAATAGATGCTACTTTGCCAAATTTTCAAACATTGCCCGCAGCAATTCGCCGACACTCCAGGCCTGTGATATACATCCGCGCGGCGTGTGGGGATAATCTCCGTCAAAAATCTCCGAAATAGAACCAATTCCGGCATCGTAAATATGATTACACAATGGTTGTAGTAATTCAACCATCATTCTTTTTGTATGAATATTGTTGCCGTATATTTTAAAAAATGCATCAAGATATGGCCCTATCAGCCATGCCCATACGGTACCCTGATGGTATGCCCTATCCCTCTCATAAACATTTCCTCGATAAACACCAATGTAATCTTTATCGGCGGGGGAAAGACTCCTCAATCCATAAGGTGTTAATAAATGTTTTTTTATGATCTCAAAAACAGCCTGTTGTTTTCTGAAGGGTAATGACACGAATGGCAGACTTATGGCAAATATCTGATTCGGGCGGATTGAAGAGTTTTTCATTCCGCCGTCAACATAATCGTAAAGATAGCCGCCTTCTTCGAACCAAAACAGTTCATTGAATGAATTGCCTGCCTTTACAGATAACGCAGAATATTCACGGTAATCATTTTCTAAATCCATGATTTCCGCAAAAAAAGAGATAATCCTCAATGCATTATGCCAAAGGGCATTGACCTCAACCGCCTTGCCCATCCGGGGGGTCACCACCCAATCACCCACTTTTGCGTCCATCCATGTCAGTTGAATGCCTTCTTCACCGGCATAGATTAAACCGTCGCTCTCCATGTGAATATTATAGCGGGCGCCTTTACGGTAATAGGAGACGATTTCGTGTAAAACCGGATACAGCTTATTCTGAATTGTTAGTATATCTTTAGAATAGAGATAATACTTATACACCGCATGTATGTACCACAAAGACGCATCCACTGTATTGTATTCCGGCAATTCTCCGTAGTCGGGAAAACGATTAGGAATCATGCCTTTATTGACATGGCCGGCATACGTAAGCAATATTTCTTTTGCCGTATCATATTTCCCCTGAACAAGGGTTAAGCCTGGAAGCGAAATCATCGTATCCCTTCCCCAATCAGCAAACCAATGGTATCCGGCAATAATACTTTTCCTGCAATTCCCCCTCTTTACAATAAAAGTGTCTGATGTGGAGAGTAAGCAGTTCAGAATGTCAGAATTCCCGGTGTTTTCGTCTCCTGTTCCTGGAAAAACAAAGGGGAAAATTATTTGATTTCTTTGGATATTGTTGTTCAACGCATTTCTGCGTCCTGTTTCCTTTTCATAGAGTTCATTAATATCTATGCAATCATAGTTTTCCGTTGATGCGACAACATAATAGATTGCATCGTTTTGTATTGGACTGAAGTTGATAGCAAAAGGGCTGAAATGATCCTCATAGGCCTCCATTCCCCGTTCAATCTCCTTAGGATATTTCATATTTTTATACCAAAAACAATTTGAGTCGATTGATGTTGCATTAAAAAAAACATACAGAGATGAGAGTTCCTTGTATGGCGTTAAACAAACCCCATTGCGCAGATTTGTATAACCGGTATTCAAACAGGGATTCTCATGAGTCAGACTGTGATAATCACGAAAAGCAATCATAAAACGAATTGATAAAACAGGGGGGGGAAGCATTTCATTCTCCCGATGTATCTGATACATAATCACGGTGGTATTTTGACCATACACCATAAAAACCGTTTTTTTAATCAGCATTCCTTCTACAGAATACTCCCATACAGGAAACGGATCTGATTGGAATTGAACGAGATGTTTGTATCCTTCCGGGAAGATCGTATTAGGATAAATGTTCGTGGACAAAGGATATTCCCGCCCATCAACAAAGAGCGCTTCTTCTAATTTGGACAGCATTAACATTCTTCCCAGGGGCGGCTTTGTTGCCGCCATAAGCAACCCATGATAACGTCTTGTATTGGCGCCAATAATTGTAGATGAGGCATAGCCACCAATCCCGTTTGCCTCCAGCCATTCTTTTTCTAAAGAAAGAGAAACCGTTTGACAGATATTCTTTTTAAAAACGATAGTCATATAAATAAGTGCTGTTTACGATTAAAATATAAATTATGCCGGGTTTTTAAAAGACAAAAAATCCAACGGCATTTATTTTTACCCACCCCTCAATCCCCTCCCAGGAGGGGACTTATCAAATTCCCCTCCTGGGAGGGGCAGGGGGTGGGTTTATGCATTGCTTAACTAAAAATATTGAAATTCCTATACATCAAATACAGTGGAAGCAAATTGTACATGTTTTTCACTGCATAAAGCTATAGCTTTTTATTCGCAAAATGATAAATTGTAGGGGCGAAGCATTTGCCGGCATAGGGAACAAAGACGTAAAACGTTGTCTGTATATGCGCCGGCACCGTTCCACTGAACGAGTATACTGTACGCAGGCAAATGCTTCGCCCCATGCTTTTTCTAAAAAAATAAATTGTTGCCAAAAAAGGAGTGTGATTATGTCAAACGGAATTGGAAAAGAGTTTATGCACATGACGAAATATCAATATTTAGCGGCATCGGATCAGATGAAAGGGATACAGCAGCCACCTTTGGAGCTTCCTTATGACCGGTCAAAACCGATTATTGATTTACCGAAACCGGAGGATATTGTTGTAAAAAATGCTGATGTGCGAAGAGTGATAGAATCAAGAACGAGTATACGTAATTATTCTAAAAAACCATTAACCCTTGAAGAATTATCTTACCTGCTGTGGTGTACTCAGGGGGTAAAAGAAGTGATACCCGGGACTGCAACGTATCGAAACGTGCCGTCAGCGGGGGCACGGCATTCTTTGGAAACATATTTATTGGTAAATAACATAACGGGCTTGTTGCCAGGCGCATACAGATTTCTTGCATCTAAACATAAGCTGATGGAAGTAAATTTACAACCGGATATTGCTGATAAAATTACAGAAGCGTGTTTGGGGCAGAATATAATAAAACTATGCGATGTTGTTTTCATTTGGTCTGCGGTAGCTTACCGTATGAAATGGCGATATGGAGAACGCGGATACAGGTATATGCATCTGGATGCAGGACACGTCTGCCAGAATTTGTATTTAAGCGCAGAATCCATTGATTGCGGGGTATGCGCAATTGCGGCGTTTTCTGATGATAATATAAACGATTTACTCTCTCTCGATGGCGATGAGGAATTTGTAATATATTTGGCAGCAGCAGGTAAAAAATAACACCAGCCATCCCTTCATAGCCGGAACAAAACAAGCACGAGATAAAACATTTATACACTCGTTCCCAAGCTCCGGCTTGGAAACGCAATTGTTTGAGAAGCCCCGGCTTCACATGGAAAAAAGAATAAAACCATGGCATTCATTTTAATCCACACCTCAATCTCCCACATAGAGATGCACGGCCGTGCGTCTCTACATCAAATTCCCCTCTTGGGAGGGGTAAGGGTGGGTTTGTTCCTTTTCCACGCATGCCCACGCAGGAGCGTAGGAACAAGAAGAAGAAACGTTAAATCAGCCGCAAATAGTTTGCATATGCAAATTATTTGCCTTACATAATAGTTAATTCGTGATATACTTCCACAGGTATTCACTATGAATACCTTTTAAATTTAGTGAAAGAGAGGTGGCATAATGGGTGCAAAAGAAATTAAGGAACTTCGTGAAAAACTGGGAGCAACCCAGTCCGAGTTTGCAAAGGCATTGGGAATCAGCTTTTCAACAGTGAGCAGGTGGGAAAGCGGCATTTCACAGCCTGATTATACACAGGAAGAACAGCTCATTGCGCTGAAGCAATTGGTTGATAATAAAGACGTAGATCAGAAAAAACTCAGGAAGATGCTGGGATTGATGGGCATAGGCGGCGTTATTGCCACGGCAGTAATCGCAGGGTTTGTCATAACGAACCCATGGGGGGCGGCAATAACTTCACTCATAAAAAAATCCTCAAACACTGGAAAAATATTGGACCTTTTCAAAAAGAATAAAAAGCCGAGATAAAAACAATAATTTGCCACGCATATTGTAGGGGCGAAGCATTTGCTAAAAATTGTCATAAATGCGTTCATACCTAACCGGACAAATGCTTCGCCCCTGCTTTTTAAAGAAAATAGAGACTGTATTTCCACATGCTGCCTTAACCCAACTTCGACAAATTTATCCTGAAAAAGGCAAGAAATTGAGCATGTAATAGTCGTAACCTATTGGTATGGTTGAATAGCTGGACAAGGATTCGCTGATTATGAATATTACCTTTTTTCACCAGCTTTGCAGAGGTATGGGGGGAGTTCGACCGGAAATGTCTTGAGGACTTAAAGAAGAATATTCATAACACTTTAGTCTTTTGAAAAACGTAAGAGCGAGAGACGAAGCACGAAGGATGTCCGTAATTCATCGTCCATCGTCCATCGCCCTACATCATGCAGGAGGATGCGGACATAAAAAAGCGCAAGGCTGTTGAATGTTTTGGAGGCAAGATCATTTGATTCCGGTTTGGGGAGTAAGGGTATGGGAAGTGTGGGGGCGGTTATCATTGTTTTTTTCAAAGGAGGAGTTGATGGGCAACGATAAAGATGGTTCTTCCGTGGTAGGCGTAATGGCTTCAACGGGCACCGGTGCTGTAGCTGGTGCAGGCGGCGCTGTAACGGCGGTTGCCGTAGGTGGTGTTTCCGGGCTTGGGGCAACTGGAATTACTTCCGGCCTGGCCGCAGTTGGTACCGTGGTCGGTGGGGGTATGGCGGCTGGACTTGCAGTTGTAGCCGCTGCGCCAATTGCTGCTGCTGGCGCTGGCTATGGTGTTTATAAACTCGTTAAATGGCTTCGGAGGAAAAGAAATTAATCGGTGGCGAAAAATGTATCTTTCCATAATTACTATAGGATTTGTGCGGTAGGTTTTTTCTTAGAAAGGAGATTTTGAAATGAGCAAAGATGGTGAATTGCAGGTGGCTATTCCGGATGGGTATTCGGATGAAAGTTTTTGGGAAAAGGTTAAAAAATTTGCAAAAGTTGCAGGCAAGGAGGTAATCGAAAAAAGCTTGTGGCTATACTATGCTGCCCAGCGACCGGAAACGCCCCTGTGGGCAAAGACTGTTATTTACGGCGCACTGGCATATTTTATATGTCCGGTGGACGCGATACCCGACGTGATACCGGTTGTCGGCTTTGCAGATGACCTGGGCGCTTTGGCGGCTGCGCTTGCAACAGTGGCTGTATACATCAATGATGAAGTAAAGACTAAGACTTCGGTGAAATTGAAAAATTGGTTTGGAGTAGAGGCATCTGCGGAAAAGATATAACCATATTTGGGCGTGTAGCTATTCCGGCTAGGCGATATAGGGATCGCCCAGCCTATACAAATTAAACATATAGGAGGCAGTGGTTCATATGGATCTCAAACAGCGCGATGGTGATTTGGTAGGCGTTTTGCAAAAACTAAACGAGGAAGAGAAAAATGAAATAGCGAAGGCTTTGAAGTATGATAGTATTGAGGAGTTGAAAAATAAATATGGTGTGATAAGGGATGACCTTGCCCTTGAACAAGAGATACGATATGCCGGCAGCGATTGGATAACAGACGGAGTTTTCAGCGATGATTGGGCCACATACGGAAAAATCGTTCGTAGGGTAGCAAAGTCTGTTAAGGCTAAATATACAGACAATACAACGGCTGAAGATTTAGAACAAAGGATATTGAGAATCATCGTAGACAAGGCATGGGAAAAGATGGACGAGGGCAAGAGGCGGGAATACGAGAAAACAGTATGTGAATTCGAAGACCAAATGCGTGCCGAAGACCCTGAGAAATTGAAAGAGTTGCTGGAATATCTCAATGTTAACAGTATGCGCGGTATGGCGCCTGGCGTATTATTGTCGGCTGGGATGGCATTTAGCTTTGGCGGTTTTTTGTCGTACCAAATATTGGTAATTGTTATGGCTGCTATAGGCAGAACGCTAGGGATTAAGATTGCTATGAATGCAGTGACGAAGAGCGCGGCGCTCTTCATTCCAGGGCTGAACATTGTGATGGGAGTCTGGATGGCGTGGGATGTTATGCGGATAATCAGTGGACCTGCCATGCGCAAGATAGTACCCGTAGTGCCTTTGCTGTGTATGGCGAGGATTAGGCAGAGGGCGGAAGGCTAGGCATGGGGAGGCGGAACCCAAAGGCTTATTAAATGCCACGAACGGTAGATGTGTAAAACTTGAATTTCTACGGAAAGGAATAATTATGGTATCGGATAAATTGAAAAATGCAGTGGAAAATAAGGTGCTGGAAACGGTGGTAGTGAAGGCAGGGGAAGTAGCAGGGACAATCATTGGTGGTCAAGTAGGACTAAGCAAACCAGGGGGCAAATTGGGCGGAATGGTTGGGAGAAGAACGATGAAACACGCGAAAAAACTTTTTTCCGACAAAAAGGCTGAAGCCCCGCCATCCGACTGCAGTGCCGAACAAGACCCGTCAATGCATGGTTTTATAGACAAGCATAAGGGCAAAATAGATAAGGTTAAGGACATGGCAAGTGATGCATTGACCAACCCGGAAATTATGGAAAAGTACAAAGAACTATTAAAAGGCACAAGCCTGGAATCTTTGAAAAAGGCTATTGAAGACATAACCACCGGCACTTTTGTGGTAACGGAAGTATTTGTTAACGAAATTATCAAAAATTATGCACCCGATCTCAGCGTCACATTCAATGATGGGCACTTCGTATTAAACACACCGTATCCCGTTAAACCCGAGCTTGCCTATGATTCCTGCGACTTTACCGGGAATACGAGGTCTGTTAGCATAAAAATGTTAAACCTTTCCTTTATTCCCGGCTTCTTATTAAACACCGATTTTCACAGGCATGAAAACCATCATAAAAACACCCTAATCATGCCGTCCAGACAATTTCATTCGGCTTGAAAATATTCAAATTGCGCAATAAGCGCAAGGACTTAGTAGAACAATTTGTCTCCAGCGCCAAAGATTCAATAATTACCTTTATCCATAATCAGATTAACAGCGATCCATGCCTTCAGGATGCGGCAAGACAGTCTGCATCAGAAGCGCAGCCAATTATTGACAGCATAAGAAAATTACTGACCAATCTTAAAGAAAAATTCTTTCTTAAAGGAGAAATCTTTAGGGCGCACCGGATAAACCTGCCTGAAAACCTGAATGACTACGTCCGGTATGAAATGACAACAAGGACTCCTGTAGCATTAACGCCGGACATAACCGTTTTTTATCAGACAAACATGCGTAAGAAAGATATTACAGGATTTCTGAATTCGTGCGATCCTTCAAATCAGGTTGAAATGGATGAGGACAAATGGATAGGAAAATTAAAAAACAGACTGGAAGCGTTATCGGGTTGAATGGAAAACTGCCAATTATGGTAATCCAAAATATTTGTAACATTTTAGTTTTTTGAAGAGACTCAATAAAATCAATGATTCCGGGTTTTACAGTAGAGACAGGTTTAAAACCTGTCTCTACTGTTGTAATTCGATATTCTCTTTTCATCATACTAAAATGACGGATTACAAAAAATCGGGAATGCTCCCTTTTGAAACTGGAAATTGTCATTTGTAGTGCCACGAACCTCGTCGCACTACATGAATTTAGTGGGCTTAGAGTCCCGTATAAAGTGAGGAGCGAGCAGCAACCGTTTATAGCTAATGATTCGTAACTATTCAGCGTAATCTATTAAACTACCGAACCACAACTCGTTCCCAAACCTTGTACTGAACATAGTGAAGTATCTGTTTGGGAACGTAATGGTACTGGAACTACATTCGCGGGTTCACTCATTAGAAGGCTTTTGTCAAGGACAAAATATCTCCGGTCGCAAAAATATCTACATTTTCATCATCGCTCTGCAGCCTTCAAACACAGACGACTTTAAGGGGTGTATTATGATGGTTTATGTGTGTGTGAAAATCGGTGTTAAAGCTTTACATCGTGATGGATGGGTAATTGTCCGGCAAAAAGACAGTCATATACGTCTGCAAAAAAGCATACGGCAGAAAGAACACTAAAACTCACAGTCCCAACGCACAATCCTATCAAAAGGTTTACTCTGTCTCACATCATTAAACAAGCACATTTATCCGTTTATGAATTTAAAAGGTTGTTATAGAAAAGGAATATCACGAACACGACTTCAATCAACTCCTCGAAGTCCTCAGGAAGAACAAAAACAAGGTATCCATAAACCCATCAGACCGAAAGAAGCAGGAACTGCTGGAAAGGCAATTTGCTGAAAGCCTGCCAATCCTCGAACCGTTAAAAACCAGAATTAAAGCAACGGATGAATTAATAGATGAAATTGTGTATAGGCTGTATGGATTAGCAGAAGAAATTAAGGTTGTTAAAGGCGTGGTATCTTGGTGAAGTCTATTATAATTATCAAAATCAGGTATAATTGTAGCAATTCTGTGATAAAATTTATCCAATAAATAGAGTCTGGCAAAATAACAATATTATTGAAGCGGATGTGACGAAAAATGACGGTAAAAGAAATGATAAAAAGGGAGATCGATAAACTCCCGGAAAATCTTCTCTCAGAAGTTTTTGACTTTATCCAATTTTTAGAAAGTAAAAGAGAAAAAAATATCCTTATAAAAGCTTCTCAGGATTTATCCGCTTCAGCATTTCAAAAAATTTGGGATAACGAAGAGGATACAATATATGACAACTATAATAAAGGGGATATTGTCGTTGTCCCTTTTCCCCTTTAGCGATCAGGATAGGAGCATTCCCGATTTTTTGTAACCGTTTATGTGATTGGGGCAAAACAACACTGCCAGGGGTTAATACTGTTGTACGTTTCATTAAAACATGGCAGAAGTCACAAAAAACCGGGAATGTACCCGGAACAACCCCACAAGGGCATGAAAGCTGCAAGGGATGTGACAAGCCTGTTCACCGCTGGCGGGGGATTAAGGGGGTGGAATTGTCTGCGTAGGGAATCTGGGAGGCTTATAACATGAATAGCCATAAGTTTTTCTTCTCATTCCTACGCTCTGCGTGGAAATGCATGTTGCGAAACAGGATAAAATTGTCCTTTTGACCCAGTCTGCGGAGCGTGGGAAAGAGGGGCAAATTTGTTTTCATAATAAAGGGGTAGTTGAATTGCTGGAGAAATCCGGTCCACCCCCTGCACCCCCGCCAGCGGGGGACATAGTTTGAAATCAGGATTTTACAATCAGGACTTAAGAATAAAATGTCACTGTAGTGATAAACATATTGAATATATCCGATTCCAAAAAATTATTTAATTGAGTGTTTTAATGAAAGTCAAAAAGAAAATAGTGCTATTGATGCTGTTACCAATTGTAATAGGGATTGTAATTTATTTGTATGCTGAGAGCTGGATGGGCAGGGTTAAAGACGAAATTGACGTGTCAGGGAATATTGAGGTTACTGATGTTGCTGTGAGTTTTAGAATCTCCGGCTGGGTCGAAGAACGACTGGTTGATGAGGGAGAAACAGTTAGTGCTGGTCAGATAATTGCCAGATTGGAGAGTACTGAATTAGCACAGGAAGTTTTACTTTACAGAGCAGAAGTAAATGCTGCCAGGGCCGTCTTTGAAGAGCTGGAAACCGGTTACAGAACTGAGGAAATCGAGGAGTGGGAGGCGGTAGTCAGAAGAACAAGGGTTGATTTAGACCGGCTTGCTGCTGATTATAAACGTCAGGAAAGGCTATATGCAGAAAAAATAATTTCTACAAGTGAATTTGATGCTGCAAAAGCGGATTATGATGCGGAAGAAGCAAGGTATCGTGAGGTTAATAAAAGACTCGTACTCTTTAAAAAAGGGCCTCGCAAGGAAAAAATTGATAAGGCAAGGGCAGATCTGCAGCGGACTAGAGCGGCACTGAGATTGGCGAAAACACGGCTGGGATACACAACCATTAAATCATCGATTTCCGGTATTGTCCTGTCCAAAAACGTAGAACCGGGTGAATACGTATCTCCCGGCACACCTGTTGTAATCATTGGCAACCTGAATGATATCTGGCTTAGGGCATATATAAACGAAACGGATCTGGGAAGGATTAAAGTTGGTCAAAAAGTACACATCACAACGGATACATATCCTGAAAAGATTTATGAAGGCCATGTTTCCTTCATAGCTTCAGAGGCTGAGTTTACTCCCAAGAACGTCCAAACAAAAGAAGAACGGGTAAAACTCGTTTATCGCATTAAAATAGTGGTTTATAATCCGGAAATGGAACTCAAGCCAGGCATGCCTGCGGATGGGAAAATACTGTTGAAAACAGAATAAGAAATATGATTACGGATACCATAAGAACTGAAAATTTAACAAAATTGTTTAATAATCTGAAAGCCGTAGACAATCTTACACTAAAAGTTGCCGAAGGAGAAATATTTGGTCTTGTTGGTCCTGATGGTGCAGGAAAGACCACTGTTATGCGACTTCTCACATCTATCATGGAACCAACTTCCGGCGCTGCATGGATTGCCGGGAAACATACAGTAAAAGATGCCGAATTGATTAAAGAGGAGATTGGTTATATGAGTCAGAGGTTTGGTCTATACCCCGACCTCTCAGTAATAGAAAACATAAATTTCTATGCAGATATTTACAGTGTTCCCCGAAAGGGAAGGAAGGAAAAAATTGAAGAACTTCTGGAATTCAGCAATCTCACGCCGTTTAGGAAACGACTCGCCGGTAACCTTTCGGGTGGCATGAAACAAAAGCTTGGACTTGCCTGTGCACTTATTCATACACCCAAAGTTCTCTTTCTGGATGAACCTACAAATGGCGTAGATCCGTTGTCACGCCGTGATTTCTGGAGAATTCTGTACCAGCTTTTGAGAAAAAAAGTAACCATCTTTGTGTCCACGGCCTACCTGGATGAGGCGGAAAGATGCACAAGGATAGGACTTATTCACAAAGGAAAGCTGCTTAGTATCGGTACCCCCGCAGAAGTGAAAAAATTGATGCACATGTCCGTAATTGAGATCCGCACTTCTGATTCCAGGAAAGCCAGTCTCCTGTTGCGTGAAAAATTAAAAGTAGATTCAGTCGGCCTTTTCGGAGACAAAATACACATAGTGACAAAAAATCCTGATACGGACACAAAGGAAACAGAAAAAATACTGAACACTGCCGGAGTAAGAATCACAGGTATCCGTACCATTGAACCATCACTTGAGGATGTCTTTGTCTACGTCCTTGCCAGCCAAAATGAGTAAAGTAATGGAGATGAACACCATTGACAATAAAAATGATGATAAAAAAGCTGTAGTTGTAGTGGGTCTTGAGAGGCGTTTCGGTGATTTCCTGGCCGTAGATAGCGTTAGTTTTGAGGTTTTCAAAGGAGAGATTTTCGGATTCCTTGGGCCTAACGGAGCAGGCAAGTCTACAACGATACGCATGCTCTGTGGAATCCTTGCCCCGACCGGAGGAAGCGGTACAGTTGGAGGGTTTGACATACGTACCGAACCGGAAAAGATCAAAGAACACATCGGATATATGAGTCAGAAGTTTTCTCTCTATGAAGACCTAACCGTAGAGGAAAACATTGATTTCTACAGTGGAATCTATTGTATACCCGCAGAGAAGAAAAAAAGAAGAAAAGAATGGATTATTGATATGGCAGGGCTTAAGGATCACCGCCATTCTCAAACAGCTATCTTGTCAGGAGGCTGGAAGCAGAGGTTAGCACTGGGTTGTGCTATCTTGCACGAGCCTTCGATAATCTTTCTTGATGAACCCACCTCCGGAGTAGACCCGATAAGCCGCCGCCAGTTCTGGGACCTGATATATGAACTATCAGGTAGTGGCGTTACGGTATTCGTGACAACTCACTATATGGATGAAGCCGAATATTGCGACAGGATAGGGCTGATCTACAGGGGGAAACTTATTGCCATAGGGTCTCCGGAATATCTTAAGACCGAACTCATGAAAGAGGATATCCTGGAAGTGGCATGTGACAGGTCACAGGATGCAATGGATCAAATTGGCGGACTGCCAGATATAAAAGAAGTGACCCTGTTCGGAAACGGGCTTCATGTTGTAACCGGTAATGCGGCATCAGCAGAAAAATCAATTCGTAACCTGCTTGCCGGGCAAAATTATGTAGTGACAGGTATTGAGAAAGTTGTTCCGTCCATGGAGGACGTGTTTATTTCACTCATAGAAGCTTACGATCGTGAGCATCAAAAAGGGATCAAAGATGGGGTTTGAACCGGATTAAACGCCTGGGGATTTTTATTTTATTGGCCGGTTTTGCAGGTGGTCGCAGGAGTAAAATTACGTTTAGTAAATACGGAAAAGAACATGATGAAGCTAAACAGGTTTTGGGCTATTTCCCGTAAAGAGTTTTTACATATTATACGCGATCCGCGAAGTCTGGGGATGGCTATCGCTATTCCAATGATTTTGTTAGTGCTTTTCGGATATGCACTTACTCTTGATGTTGACAGTGTACCGATAGTTGTTTGGGACCAGAACGAATCTGAGATGAGCAGGGAGTTTATAAGCCGGTTCACCGGTTCCCGTTACTTTTCGCTCAAAGCCCAGGTAAGCAATTACCGTGATATCGAAAGGGCGATAGATTCAGGTAAGGCATTCGCAGCTCTTATTATACCTACAGATTTCGATAGGAGAATCAACTCGGGCCGTAGGGTTTCCACACAGCTAATAGTGGACGGAAGCGACTCAAACACAGCGACTATTACAATTGGGTATGTTGATACTGTTGCCTTTAACTATTCCAGTGACCTCGTTATCAGACAGATTGAGCGCATCGGAGGATCACACGGGATTAGCAACCCTGTGGACCTTAGGCCCAGGGCATGGTTTAATGCCGACCTTGAATCAAAGAACTCCATTGTACCTGGCCTTATCGCAGTGATCATGATGGTAATTGCAGCACTTCTCACCTCTCTGACCGTTGCACGTGAATGGGAGCGGGGAACAATGGAGCAGCTTATATCAACGCCTGTCAGTGGAAGCGAACTCATATTCGGTAAGCTATTTCCTTATTTCGCTATTGGAATGTTTGATGTTCTGATCGCAGTTCTCATGGGAGAATTTTTGTTTCAGGTACCACTTCGTGGCAGTGCGGGACTTCTCTTTGCTATGGCAGCCATATTCCTTACCGGTGCACTTTCGTTGGGTATAGTGATAAGCATTCTGGCAAGAACACAGCTTCTGGCCAGCCAGCTTGCCATGGTAGTAACGTTTCTTCCGTCATTTCTTTTGTCCGGTTTTGTGTACGCAATTGACAATATGCCGCAAGCTATACAGGTAATGACATACTTCATTCCCGCAACGTATTTTGTGACGCTGCTTAAAGGTATCTATCTCAAAGGAGTAGGGCTGGAGGTTTTAATCTTGGAGGCGGTTTTGCTGACATTGTTTGGTATCGTAATGGTCATCCTCGCCAATGTTGGTTTCAACAAAAAACTTGAATAAAAGGTAACTCTTTTGTCTTTTGAAACTGGAAAATTGTCCTTTGTCGTGCGACGAGGTTCGTCGCACTACATGGTAGAGACAGGTTTCAAACCTGTCTCTACTTAGATATTTCAAGTGAGGAACGAGCAGCAACCGTTTATGACAAATGCTTCGCCACTACACTTACACTATACTGAAAGCAGCGTTATTATTGGAATTTTTCAAAAAAACTAAAGTGTTACAATAAAAGTGATAGAACGTATAAGACAAATCCTTATTAAAGAATTTATCCAGATGTTTCGGGACAGGAAGATGATGGGAATAATTTTTATCATGCCGGTACTCCAGACACTTGTGTTCGGATATGCTGTTACGACAGACGTTAGGAATATTACCACAGCAGTTTATGACCTTGACAATACTGTAGTCAGCCGTGAACTCACGGCACGTTTTGTCCAATCAGGCTATTTCAAGGTAATCGAATATGTAAGCGATGAAAGGCGTATATGGGAACTTGTTGACCGTGGTAAGGTAAGGGCGGTAATTCATATGAATGCTGGCTTTGCAGGGAATTTAAGGGCAGGCAGGTCTGTTCAATTGCAGTTAATTGTAGATGGAACCGATTCAAATACTGCCGGAGTAATACTTGATTACAGCGCAAAGATTGTTGCACAGTTTTCAAAAAAGATTCTTATAACCCGCCTTACTCTGGTCAAAGGCGCTTATCAAATGCCCGCTGGGGTCGATATGCAAACGCGTGCATGGTTCAATGAAAACCTCGAGAGCAGAAATTTTTATGTACCCGGAGTAATTGCAATCATTGTCATGCTTATTACCCTGATGCTGACCAGTATGGCCGTTGTACGGGAAAAAGAGATAGGGACTATTGAACAGATCATGGTTACCCCAATAAGACAAATTGAATTTATCCTGGGCAAAACAGTGCCTTTTGCACTTATAGGATTTGCAGATGTGATACTGATTACTGTGATAGGTGTTTTCTGGTTTGAAGTGCCTATCAGAGGCAACCTGTTTCTTTTGTTCTTTGCTACGGCTTTGTATATCATGACTACGCTTGGCATCGGACTATTCATTTCGACAGTAAGCCAGACACAGCAACAGGCAATGATGAGTACCTTCTTCTTTTATTTTCCTGCAGTATTACTTTCCGGATTTATGTTTCCAATAGCAAATATGCCCAGGGCAATCCAGTGGCTTACCTATCTGAATCCTCTCCGGTATTTCCTGGAAATTATTCGCGGAATCTTTCTTAAAGGAATCGGGACAGAAATTCTCTGGCCTCAAATGCTTGCCCTTATGGTTATGGGGATATTGACTCTTTGGTTTGCTTCCCGGAGATTTCAGAAAACCATGACATAGTGATAGCTAAAAGCATCGTAACGCTTTAGTTTTTTGAAAAACGTATTGTCGATAAATTCAGTGCAAGCAACCTGTTTGTAGCAGGATAGGATGCTATTGTACAAAAGAACCCCTGAATCCCAATGTCATTAAGTTCAGAATTATTGTAACACTTTGGTTTAAAAAAAACGTATTGCCGATAAGCTCCGTAGGAGCAACCTGTTTGTAGATAGGATACCATAACAGATCGTAGAGACAGGTTTGAAACCTGTCTCTATAATCAGGAGCGGCCTGTCTTCCTGTCAATCATATACAGGCCGCTCCTACGGAGCTATTTACCTGTTGAATTTTATTGCGCTACAAACAGACCGCCCCTACAGGGGCTACATTGTTTTTTATATCCCCCCTTGGATTTTTCAAATAACTAAGGTGCTATGAATTATTTGATCAAAAACACCCCCCTTTTTCCCCCTTCGTAGAGACAGGTTTGAAATCTGTCTCTACTTTGCGGCCGTTTGTTTAACTTAATGACATTGCCCTGACTCCCCCAGCGGGGGGGACTAAAGGTAAGCACATATCAGGTTTATACGAGGGATGTAAATGCATTACCCCTATTTATTGACCACTACAGGAAATTATAATTTGTAGTGCGACGAACCTCATCGCACTACATTGTTGGAATTTTTCAAAATACTAAATTGTTACCTTTCTCGCCACTTCAAGAACCCCATCCATCCATACTTGATTGTGCCAATAATTAAGTATGGTGTCCCCTGAATATGACTAATGCATCTTGTTTTGTACAGTAGCAAAAAATTCCGCAGTTTGAGTATAGTTACCCGAATTCAATAATTAATGCTATCGCTCGTGAAGGTTAATCCTCTTTCTTTTGCCAGCGATTTTACCCATAGCCTGAATCTTTCGTTCATTTGAAAAGATGCTGAGCCAAAATCCTTGATTTCGAGTTCCTTCATTAATGAGATTACTGCCTGAAATGTACATAAATAATTTTTGGCAGATTGTTTTCTCAGGTGATATTCAGAGGCAGGAATTTCTCTTAATCCTATTTTCGGTAAATTCAGAAACAGTGGTTTGTGAAGCCATCTTCTCGCATTTCTCCAGCTTGTGTCCGGTACGAAAATATTCAGAGGCTTCCCCTTTTTTTCAATGATATTTTTACCGTCAATAGAAGGCGCCATGGGAAAGAGGATTACAGGCGTATAATCATTTCCTGCTATTTCCCGCTCAACCGCTCTTTCCCAGCCGTATTCTCCGATAAAAATAGCAGTGGTGTTTTCCAACATGATACGGATCAACCTTCCGGTATTGGATGGGATTCGCGACTCTTTTCTGCTTGTTAACAGGGTTATTTTGTGTTCGGTCCAGAGGGGAGGATTTTGGGGACAAATACAGTCCTGTAGTATTAAATGGCAATGAAAACATCTTTCACGAGGTGTTTTGGTCATCATTGTTAAAAGAGATAAAACTCCTAAGCTGGTGTAGCCATAACTAAACAGGGATGAGATAAGAAATGCGAAGCACGAAATACGAAATCCTAATGGCAAAAACGTTATCCGTATTTGGTAACATTTGTAACAATTTAGTTTTTTGAAAAGCCAATATATAAAAAAACAATATAACCCCGTTAGGGGTGATCTGTTTGTAGCTCTGTATTGTTTCGTATTTCGGGGTTCGTATTTAGAATTTATACGATGCAGCATCTCTACAATAAATTGTCAATTGTTAAACGTGAAGCGCCTATATGCCTATAACGGAAATGCCTGCCTTGTCAGCCTCTGCAAGGGTTTCTTCAATATCGAGAATAATAGTCCTGCCTGCTTCAAGGGCAAGGACGGAGGCGGAAGATTCTTTCAGGGTTTTAATGGTGTCAAGACCTACGGTAGGAATATCGAATCGCGGATCAAAATTTTGTTTGCAAACTTTTATGACAACAACATCGCTTCTCCCCAGTTTTCCGCCTCTGCGGATTGCTTCATCAGTACCTTCAAAGGCTTCCACCGCAAGAACTACTTTTTCCTTAACAACAATACACTGGCCGATGCCGTGTTTCGCAATTTCTTTTGCCAATGGAACTGCGAAATAAATATCTTCCATCTCTCTATCGGTGGGGTTTTTTTTGGTAAGTATGCCTTTTTTTGCGAGTAATTGAGGAACGTAAAGGGTGGAACTTTGCAATTCTATGCCGTCTTTCAACAACTCGTCAGCAACCGCTCCGAGCAGGGTCTGGTCGTCTCTTCTCTTTACGTTTTTATACCAGAGGTTAATTGTCCTTAAATCGGGAAGGAGTCTAAGATTTCGCAAAGAGGAAAACATATTGCCTTTCGTAAGACCGCCCGCCATGACTGCTTTGGAAACGTTTTCCTGTTTAAAAATTTTAATAAGTTTGCCAATCTGAGCGACGCCGATCCAGTAGAGTTTTTCCACATATTGCCCGACTTCCGGGGAGGTTTCCCCTTCAATAGCAACGGCTATAACCGGCACATTATTATTTTTTGCGCCTTTGGCAAACAGTATGGGGAATCTTCCGTTTCCTGCAATTAATCCGAGTTTTTCCATTTTTCTTCCAGTTGTTTTAATCTTTTATCAAGTGATTTCATATGTTCTTTCATTTCAGGCAATTTTTCAATGATTACGTAACATCGCCTCATTTTTTGAATGGGAAGCGCAGGCGTTCCCAGGTATGTTCCGTTGCCAGGGAGGTCTTGCGCCACTCCGGAATGCCCGCCAACGGTAACGTTGTCTCCAACGGTAATATGTCCGATAATGCCGACGCCGCCTGCAAGGGTCACGTGTTTTCCGATTTTTGCGGTGCCTGCAATGCCTACCTGTGAAACGATTACAGAATCTTCTCCGATTTCGACGTTATGAGAGATGACAACCTGGCTGTCAATTTTTGTTCCCCGCCTGATGATAGTTTGCCCCAGAGTTGCCCTGTTGATTGTTGTATTTGCACCAATATCAACGTCGTCTTCTATTACAGTATTGCCCGCCTGTGGTATTTTATAATAGCTCTGGCCATCAGGGGCATAGCCAAAGCCGCTGCTGCCGATTACCGTATTGCTGTGAATAGTGACTCTCCTGCCAATTACGGTATCGGGATAGATTACAACATTTGCATGGAGAACGGCATCATCGCCGATGGTACAGTTTTCTCCGATAAAAACACCGGGGAAAACAACCACGCGGTCGCCGATGCAGGCGTTTTCTCCTATCGTAACGTATGCCTGAATTGAAACGTCTTTGCCGATTTTTGCCGTATTTGCAATGCTTGTGGCGGAATCAATTCCTTTCACGTAGACCGGTTTTTTAAACATGAGTAATTCCACTATCCTTGCAAATGCAAGATAGGGGTTATTGCAGACCAGAAGGTTCTTTTTAGCGTTGATAAGTTTTGGCGAAACGATCACCGCGGAAGCCTTGGTATGATTCATTTTTTTAATGTATTTTTCATTGGCGACAAATGTGATGTGTCCTTCAGTTGCTTCATCAATGCCCATGATACCGTTTATGATGGTATTGGGATCGCCGGCAACTGTTCCCCCTACGTAATCAGCAAGTTCTTGCAGCGTTTTTTCCATTATGCAGTCTTTTTGTAATAAAATGTACAATTAAAAGGGTAACGATCAAAAAACTCCAGCCCATTATGCCGTTAATTAAGTTACGGTCTCCGAACAACCAACCTGATTCTGAATCAACGAAATCAAAAAAAAGCCTGTTTGCCTTAATAAAAAATATCCATCCGGCATGCAGTCCAATGGAGAGGTACAATGAATTTGTTTTCAAATAGGCGTACGAAAGCACCACGCCAACAATGAAGAGCCCAATAATTAGTGGAAGTGTCTCTGCAATAGTGAGAATAATATTGGCGAAAGATTGATATACTACAATAAAACCAATAAAGGGTTGAAAACCCGGAGTAACGAGTGAGTTCGCCTTGAAGAAGTGGAGCAATGCGTAAAACATACTGCAGAAACAAACGGCAAATAACACCTTCGTATCTCTTAAAATGCTTTGAAGGATAAATCCTCTGAAAATAAACTCTTCTACGCCGCCCACAACAACGGCGATTATTATCAAGGTGAAAACTTTACCGATCAAACTGCCGGGAGACATTGTTTCTATTTCAAAAGTAACAATTCCGTAAAAATATAAAAATGCGAAATAGAGAATACACATACCGGTGCTAATAAGAAATCCAATTTGCAATTTTTGCCAGCAGCCTTTACCGGGCTTTAAACCAATAGTACCAAAGGAAGGAAACATGAGTGATTTTCTCAATAAAAATATGCATAGAATGGCGACCGCCATGATAATGCGCCGCATGACTCTTGCAAAATTATAGTGACCATCTTCATAATCCAATAAATTAACGAAAAAAGAATTTGAGGGTAAAAATGAATCCAAAAATACTTTTACTACGGGTGCAATAATACTGCTTGCGAACACTATCAGCAGGAATAAGAGTAATATTTTTTTATATTGTTTAATATTGGCAAATGAAAACATGCAGAGATGATAGTTTTGTATATAAGAGTTGTCAACTGAAAATAAGCGTATGCGCAAGATTTGCTTCCTTTTTTTAAAGGCTCCTGCCAGAAGTCTGCCGGGGGATTTTTTAGTACCTTATCAGTAATTTCTTAGCATTTTTGGCAAAATATTTAATGGTGAAATTTGGTAACACTTTAGTCCTTGTACAATAGTCCTTGTACAATTAGTTAACCAAAAATCGGGAATGATCCTGCTCAAACTATGTCCTCCGCTGGCGGGGGTGCAGGGGGCATAAGCGCTAACTTGTTTTATTGACAAATTTTATTCATCATGGTATTTTTATTCATCATGGTATTTTTATATTAATTATCCCGCTAATCACTCTATAGGAGGATAAAGCCATGATGAGAGAAGATTGGGATCTTCTAAGAACTTTCTTCCCAAACGATTGGAAAAGTTTAGCCGTTGATACAAATGCTTTAAAAGGCTTGCGCAAGGATAAATCTGAAGAAAAGCTTCTTCGAACATTATTAATTCATTTAGGATGTGGCTATTCATTGCGTGAAACAGTAGTTCGAGCCAAGCGTGCTAACTTAGCAGATTTATCCGATGTTGCCTTATTAAAGCGATTAAAAAAGAGCAAAGAATGGCTATATAAATTATGTTTATCTTTATTCCGTGAGCGTGGCCTCCAAATTAATAAACGGAATAATTTTCATCTTCGCTTATTTGATGCAACAACAGTAAAGGAACCTGGGAAAACAGGAAGTCTTTGGCGCATTCATTATAGTATTGAGGTTCCTTCATTATCTTGCGATTT
This sequence comes from Candidatus Kuenenia sp., assembly GCF_027493735.1. Lineage (NCBI taxonomy): Bacteria > Pseudomonadati > Planctomycetota > Candidatus Brocadiia > Candidatus Brocadiales > Candidatus Brocadiaceae > Candidatus Kuenenia > Candidatus Kuenenia sp. Next base: position 156,265 of record NZ_JAOSKF010000023.1, on the reverse strand, counting down.
CTTTAAACTTACGGGAACTGAAGGAGAAGGCACAGGAGAATCTTTTCGGCAGTTTCCGATGAAAAAAGATGATTATATTATAGCTGACAGAGGTTACTGTACTGGCCAAGGAATTCATCATGCAACAAGGAAAGGCGCTTATCTTAGCGTTAGAGTTAATTCGCAATCTCTACGGATATTCGGCGAAGAAAAGAAACCCTTTCCTTTATTGAAAGAAATCCAATATTTAAAAAGACCCCTTGCTATAAAATCATGGAACGTTTTTATTCCAAACGTTGATAATACTGAATATGTCAAAGGTAGTCTTTGTATAATACGCAAAACAGAAGAAGCCATTAAAATAGCTCATAAAAAACTTAAAAGACATGCAAGCAAAAAGGGCATTGAACTAAAACCGGAGACCCTTATTTATGCCAAGTACGTAATAGTATTCACAACGTTTCCTGAAAATCAATTTACCGCTTTTGATATCTTAGAATGGTATCGAGTTCGATGGCAAATTGAACTGGTCTTTAAAAGATTTAAACAAATAGCACAATTTGGACACTTACCTAAATACGATGATGATAGCTCAAAAGCTTGGCTTTATGGCAAACTATTCGTTGCTCTTTTGACAGAAAAACTAATAGATTTTGCTACGTCTTTTTCCCCCTGGGGATACTTCATTGTCAAGCAAGAAGACTAAAAGCAAATGGCGTGAATTTGCTTTTATGCTTAATCAAGTAAAACGGGCTATAGAACCAGCGTTATCATTACAGGAAGTTCTTAAGTGCTGGAATGACATTGCTTGTTCTTTAGCAGAAAATACAAGAATCCGAAAAACACAGATATCAAAATACTTCGAGCATACCTAAAACAAGTTAGCGCTTATGGGTGCAGGGGGTGGACTGGATTTCTCCATCGATTCAACTACCCCCTTTGTTATGAAAACAAATCTGCCCCTCTTTCCCACGCTCTGCAGACTGGTCAAGTGGACAATTTTATCCTGATTCGTGACATGCATTCCCACGCAGACAGACTGGGTCAAATGAACTTTGTTGTCTCACAAGCGGGGGCAACTTATCACATTTTGCCTATTTCATGCTCAATTTATTACTGTTTTTCTATTAAAGTGGGAAATTCATATCGTGAAATAGGATAAAATTGCCCACTTGACCCAGTCTGAGAGCGTAGGAATGAGAAGAAAAACTTATGGCTATTCATGTTATAAACCTCCCAGATTTCCTCCGCAGACAATTCCACCTCCTTAATCCCCCGCCAGCGGGGGGACAGGCTTGCCACATTTTTTGCAGCTTTCATGCCCTTGTGGGGTTGATCCAGGTGCATTCCCGGTTTTTTTTGACTTCTGCCATGTTTTAATGAAACGTACAGTAGTATTAACCCGTGGCAGCGTTGTTTTGCCCCAATCACACAAACGGTTACAAAAAATCGGGAATGCACATTTCGCAAACAGGAGTTTGAGGACGAGTTGTACCTCAGTAGTTTAATAGATTATGCTGAATAGTTATAAAGAATTAATAAATTGTAATCTTCTTCGTTTTTTGTTTTAATGCCGCTTCAAAGGGGAAAAGGAATGCAATTTCCTGACCATATTCATGTAAAAAGGGAAAGATTTACGGCCAAATTTTGATTAAATCCAATCCGTCTACAAAAATCTAAGGGATTTAGTGATAGTGATCTCATAAAGATTCAAAAATTGGTAGAAGAAAATTAAAATTATTTCAGGACAAATGGAATGAGTGCTTTAGTGCTTGAACATGAATATCTGGCTCAAAAAGTTGTTTTTACAGAGAGTTCTTTTGTAGTTTATTTAAATGATGAGAGAAATATATCCGTTCCCATTATTTGGTTTCCTCGATTGCTGAACGGTAATAAACCAGAACGAGGAAACTATGAATTGATTGGAGATGGAGAAGGAATTCATTGGCCTGATCTTGATGAAGGTATTAGCTTCGAAGGCATATTAGCTGGTAGACGTTCCTGAGAAAGCCAGGAGTCTCTTGATAAATGGCTTAAAAAAAGAATCCGATAAGGAGTGACGGCGCTTTATAAATGCATCAGACAACGGATCGTTTCCGGAAGTGCTTTGAGAACCTTCCTGAACACTCTGCAAAGAGACGAAAAAAAGTTTTGCTGATTACATTCTTGGACAGCCTGTTTATTATTGACGAAATACAAAGATTTATTGATTTCTAAATGGAACAAATAAATCGTCATTTTAAAAGATTCGACGCTTTTACATTTTAGAGGAAAGCGAAGATTCCTAAAATTAAGTATGGTGTCCCCTGAATTACTCTTCTGATCTTGTACGATGATTTTATATAACCGTTTAAGGAGATTCGAAGATGCCAATTACCCAGTCACAAATTGAAAAAATCGTTTCTCTGGCTAAAAGTTACGGTGCAACCCGATTAATCCTTTTTGGAAGCATTATAGAGACTCCAACGCAAGCAAGGGATATTGATATTGCCTGTGACGGTGTTGCCGGTTGGAAGCTTTATGAACTGGCGGCAAGGCTGGAAGAAGAACTGCATGCACCGCTTGATCTTGTGCCTTTGAGTCCACCATCCCGATTCACCAAACACATCGAAAGTAAAGGGAGAATAATACTGTGATAGCCGATGAACTTAAAGAGGAAGTTTATATTGAGATAGAGCTAATCGAAGGTATTTTGCGAGAGATTACTTCTTTGCGCAATGACATCGCAGATCGTGAACCAACTACACGTGAAAAGACTGCCGCTGCTGCTTTTCTTGCCCAATTTTATGGTGGGATTGAAAATATCCTAAAACGCATTAGTAAATTTTATTCCATTCCTCTTCCCGCAGGCGATACCTGGCATATGGATTTGTTCAAGCGGTTTTGTGCCCCATCGCATACTCCTTTGCCAGAATTGTTTGATGAATTGCTATAGTCTGCTTTAGCGCCTTTTCGCAGGTTCAGACATGTCGTTTACCATAGTTATGGATTTCAATTGGAATGGGACCGTATGAAAGAAGGCATAGCAAATATTGAAAATGTGTGGGTGAGATTTAAATCAAATCTTTTTAATTACTTAAAAAATCTGGAATCAGAATAAGCCAAAAAATGGTGAAATAAAAATGTGAACAGAAAATACCGCCATTATTATATTAAAGTTATGTGGTGAAGGCGTTGAGTTAATATTCACGTAGCATTTTAGTTCTTTGAATAATTCCAATAATCCCGAAGGGATGAAATGATTATAGAAATTATGCGAAAAACCCATAATTAACCCCGAAGGGGTGATATCATTAAGTTGATCTACCGGCCGTAAAAGTCCCCCTTAGAAAAGGAGGAAATAGGGGGTTGTTTTTAATCAAATAACCTTAACTTAATGACATTGGGTTGTACCTGATCCCATAAATTTGTGCATGGAATTTCAAAGTAAGAATAGGGCAAACGGGCAGTATTTAGAATTTATCCGGGAAGGGATAAGGGATAGAAGCAACCCGGGGTTGAAAGCAGCGGGAAAGTGGATATTGGGCAGTGATGATTGGGTAAAGACAGTACTTAAAAGATAGGATAATTTTTCATCAAGAGAATTAAGCGGGGTAAAACCATTCAGGAAGGATATATCGGTTGACACGTTAGAGGAGCATGTTTGCAAAGAATTTGGGGTAAAAAGGGAAACGTTAGAAATGCCAATGTATAATAATATTGCCAGACAGATAATGCTATTTCTAGCGGTAAATCATGGTGGCATGACATTAAAAGAAATCAGTCAAAGGTATGGAGCACGGAGTTATTTTTCTGTGAGTAAAGCAGTCAGCCGTTTCCGTCAACGGCTTGCAAAGGATCATACAATACATAAACAATTCAAGAAAATATTCAGATATGACCCCCTTATTTTCTTTGTTAAGCGGTATTTATAATGGAGAAACTACCATTGACCAGTTGAAAAAATATGGCAATTTTGGCATTGGAACATTCAATGCCCTTGATGGTGAAATGGTAGTTGTAGGTGGAAATATTTATCAGGTAAAACATGATGGCCTGGTTATTACAGCCGGGAGTAGATTTTAAGACGTTTAAACTGGTTATGGACAATGCCGTTCCCACAAAAAATATTTTCTATGCCATTCAGATAAAGGGACGTTTTCGCGATATAAAATTGCGAAGTGTTCCGAAACAACATAAACCATACGCGCCGCTTTCTGCTATTATAAAGAAACAACCGCTTTTTTATTCGAAAAACATAGAGGGTACTATTGTTGGCTTTCGTTGTCCGCCGTTTGTTGAAGGATTAAATGTTCCGGGATATCACTTTCATTTCATAAGCAAAGACACCAAAATGGGCGGGCACGTTTTGGATTTTACGATAGAAGAGACAATGCTGCAAATAGACTATACACCAAAATTTTTCATGTTGCTGCCGGATAGTGAAGAATTCTATAAAGCCGATCAGACAATAAACAGAGAAGAGGAATTACAAAAAATATAAAAATAGACTTCCATAGGCTTATGGACATTAAAGAACGCAAAAATCACAGAGTGTATCTTCAGATTAGTTTACCTTGCCACTAAAAAAAAGGTGTTACGCAAAAAATCTATTAAGTAGGAGGAGGATTAACATGATTGAGTTTTTTCAGAATCTCTTTACCCAAGATTTTATGCCTCATGGGCAATGTCTACTATGGAGGCCTGAAATCTTATGGCTATTCGTAATCTCTGACGGCATTATTACCGCATCATACTATTCTATTCCTGTTGCACTATTTTACTTCGTGCGGAGGCGAGAAGACCTGGAGTTTAAGTGGATGTTCGTCATGTTTGGTTTATTCATTTTCTCATGTGGTTCCACTCATTTTCTGGATATCTGGACCCTATGGAGCCCTTCTTATAGGTTTGAAGGTGTCGTAAAGTTTCTTACGGCCATAGCATCCGCATCTACCGCCATAGCCATCTGGCCCCTTATTCCCAAGGCAATTGCACTACCGAGCCCTTCCCAACTAAGAAATGCAAACCTCGAAATGACGCGAGAAATGAATGGACGAAAGAAAGTGGAGAATGAGTTACGCACGTCTTACAAAAACCTTGAAGCTGCTAAACTCTTACAAGAACATGCCAACAGAGCCAAAACTCAATTCCTCTCAAATATGAGCCACGAGTTGCGTACACCGCTCAATGTTATCATTGGCTATACCGATCTTTTAAGTGAGCAATTGCCTGGAAAGCTCAATGAAAAACAGTTAAGATATATCGGTGAAATCAACAGTAGTGGAAAATTCCTGTTGTCTCTTATCAACGATTTGCTTGATATGTCCAAGATAGATGCGGGAGCAATGGAACTCGAACTGGAGGATGTTTCAATCGATGAACTAATTAATGGTATGGTATCCATGATGAGTCGTCAGTTTGTGAAGAAAAAGATAAAAGTGAAAATAATAATTGAACCGGAACTATCAGTTGTGATGGCTGATCTTAGGAAGTGTAAGCAGATTCTTATGAATTTACTCACAAACGCACTCAAGTTTACGCCAAAAGATGGACGGGTTGAAATTTGTGCTGTTAGTGACGGAGACTCCGGAGTCAAAATAGAAGTCAGGGATACCGGGATTGGGATCGCGGAAGATAAGATCGATAAGATTTTTTCTGAATTCTACCAGGCAGAGAATGTGATCGATGAACAACTTGGTGGTACAGGGATTGGGTTGGCCCTAACACGCCGACTGGTGGAACTACATGATGGGAAAATTGGCGTTGAGAGCAAATTGGGGAAGGGGAGTACCTTTTGGTTTACCCTACCACTGAAAAAATTACCGCGAGAAAAATCTTCCGAACAAAAAGAGGTGGGGAAAGTTTTAAAAGAAAATGGTGTATTTCCTACAGGGCGTCGCATACTAATAGTAGAGGATAACGAGCGTAATTTGGCGATGACCGTTGAAATGTTGGAGGTACATAACCACCAGGTAGTAGTTGCCAGAAACGGACAGGAGGCGATTGAGATGGCTAAACAGCATAAACCTGAATTGATTTTGATGGATATTCGGATGCCGGTAATGGATGGCCTGGAGGCAACTCAAAGGCTTCGAGCTATACCAGAATTTGTTAATACTCCTATTATCGCCATGACTGCCAGTACAGGTGCTGAAGCCGAAAAAACTTATCTTGCTAAGGGTTGCACCGCGCACCTGGCAAAACCTATCCATGTAAAGCAATTATATGCGGTTCTTAAAAAGTATTTAAGCGTTGAAAATTAACTAAGGGAAATTTCATGACAAATCCAGCAAGAGTTCTTATCGTTGAGGATAAAAAGACTAGCCGCGATATCCTAAACGAGAGGGTTAATGCACTTGGACATATTTCTATCCCCGCGGAGAATGGACTTTCTGCATTGGCTCAAATAAGAGAACAGCCTCCAGATCTCATCCTGCTTGATATAATGATGCCAGAAATGGATGGATACGAGGTTTTATGTCATTTGAAAGACAGCGCTTCATGGCGTCACATTCCTGTTATCATGATCTCAGCCATCGATGATATGAAAAGTATCATACGGTGTATTGAAAAAGGTGCGGACGACTACTTAACAAAACCTTATAATCCCGTATTGCTCAAGGCAAGAATCGGCTCTTGCTTGATGAAAAAGCGCCTGCATGATCAGGAAGAACAGTATCGCCATCTGCTTGAAAAAAAAGTACAGGAAAAAACCAGTGATCTTCAAAAAACAAATATTGCATTAGAAAAGGCATATAGATTGAAATCTGAATTTTTGGCAACAATGTCGCACGAACTTCGTACTCCGCTCAATGCAATTATTGGATTTGCGGAAGTCTTAAAGGATGGATTGGTTGGACCCATAAATGATGAACAAAGAGAATATGTAGACGATATTTACAGCAGCGGAAAACATTTACTCAACATGATTAACAACGTGTTAGACATTTCAAAGATTGAAGCGGGAAAATTAGAGCTAAAATATGAAGAAATTTGCGTGAAAGAAACAATAGATGACGTATTAAATACGGTGTCAGGAATTGCAAATAAGAAAAATATTACAATAAAGAATACTATCCAATCCGATATACCTACTTTCGTTGTAGATCAATTGAAATTAAAACAAATACTGTTTAATCTTTTATCTAATGCAATAAAATTTACCCCCAAAAATGGTAATGTGTGTATAGACACAACATTGAAAGATCTCTATGTACAATTTGCTATTGCAGATACAGGAATTGGTATAAAACAAGAAGATATAGAAAAAATATTTGAAGCATTCAGCCAAGTGGATTCTTCATTAGCACGGAATTATGAAGGGGCTGGCCTTAGTTTAGCGCTTACAAAACGTTTAGTTGAATTACATGGTGGTGAAATTTGGGTGGAGAGCTTTTATGGAAAAGGAAGTACTTTTACATTTATACTACCTCTACGACCTCCAAATCAAAAGGAAATGGGTTAACACCTTGAAAAGCGTCGTATACTAATAGCAAAGGATAACGAGCGTAATCTGGCGATGACCATTGAAATACTGGATGTAGATAACCTATCCATGTAAAGCAAATGTATGCAGTTATTAAAAAGTGTTTAAGCGTTGAAAATTTGCGGAGGGAAATTTCATGGCAAATCAGGCAAGAATTCTTATCGTTGAGGATAAAGAGTCTAACCGCAATATCCTAAACGAGAGGATTAATGAGCTTGGGCATATTTCTATCCTTGCAGAAAATGGACTATCTGCATTGGCTAAAGTAAGAGAACAGCCTCCGGATATCATTCTGCTTGATATAATGATGCCAGAAATGGATGGATACGAGGTATTGTGTCATTTGAAAGGCAATGCATCTTGGCGTCACATTCCTGTTATCATGATCTCAGCTATCGGTGATATGGATAGTATCGTACGTTGTATTGAAAAAGGTGCGGACGACTACTTAACAAAACCTTTTAATCCCGTATTGCTCAAGGCAAGAATTGACTCTTGCTTGATGAAAAAGCGCCTGCATGACCAGGAAGAGCAGTATCGCAAGCGGCTTGAAGACTATAACTTGGACTTGGAACGTCGTGTAAAAAAGGCGGCTCGTGTTGGTACTCAATATCTTCGCAACTATGTCTCTGATCTCCCCCGAAACTGGGCGGGCATATTAGCAATTATATTAGGAGTGGTGTATATCCTATCTTTTTTTTCATATTTTATCATAGGACTACTTTTATCCGAGGATTATATTCTGGAATATCTCCACAAGTTACATAAGGCAGCAATTGTTTCTTATATTCCCTTAGCATTTATAGTGGAAAGTTACTATATAGTCAGGGGGCTTGGAGAGAACAAGAAACCTTCTGAGTTAATCATTCACGTGTTGGTTAGTTTTTTTCTGTTTTCTATCCTGATCCTTGGAAATCATTTGGCTTTTAAGTGGTGGCTATCGCATATATGAAGAATAAAGTAAAAGAGGCCTAATCTTTAAAGATTGTCCGGGAACTTGGCCGCAAATGAAAATAAGAGGCAGCGCTCGAAGCGCTCAATCATGGACATCGTTCGCTAACCGACAAACAAGAGCGTTTTTAGAAGATTTTCCAGAAGAGACATAAAGCTATACCACGTAAAATTACTTTCATGACCTGATGGCCATCTTGCCTTAAACGCTCTACTATTTGCCGATCTACACTTTCATCTGCCAGACAGTTCAAGCTACCTCCTGAATAGGGAGACGAAGGGGTCGAATCTTTACCATTGACAAATATGTAATTGATAAAGAAGGGTTTGTGCGGTTCTCTGTCTTGATTTGATAATTCACATCCCTCTTCCAGATAAAAAAAACAATTTTTTTATCGCTTTTTGTTTTTATAATAATATAAATCGAAATTCAGACTTATTGGGGGTATATGGATATCAAAGGTAAAAGGCTGCTTAATGAAAGAAAATTCCTTAATTGCGAAAAATTAAGCGACGGGGGCAGAAAATATTGGTTGGAGATAAAAGGAAGGCATGGGTGGAAAGCAAGGTACGTTAAAGAAGTAGATGACAGGGAAGAAACCAAAAATCTTATCAGGAAATTTATGATAGTAATGGAAAATTGATTGAAATCCATGAAAAATATCCTGTGGATAAGGGTCATAAAAGAATGGGGGATGAAAAACAATGATTATATCAAGAAAGATGCTCGCCGGTATGCTTATAAAGTATCTTAACAGGGAGATGGATTTACCAAGTCTCGCAAGTTGGGCAGAAGAAATGATGATGAAAGATGCCGATTTTGAAAATGGGTATTTTGAACTTTTAAGAGATACCCTTGCGCGGATAGGGCTCGCAGATGTACGTGAATTTGGCCTAACATGGGACGATTGCTATGATTACCTGCACAGACTCGGATATGATGTAAGAGTCGAGGTATTTGAGACAATTTAAAAAGGACTTATGATTGAAAAATTGTGAAAAATGAATTCTCAGATAATCTGTAAAGGCGTACTCCAAGACTACAATTAACATGAGAAAAATACCATATCAGATATTAACCGATGAGAATGAGTAGCAGGGCCACCTTGTGATTTTGTTGGTAATCGGTTGATTCAAGGGACACCGTACTTAATTTGGGAAATTTTCATTCTTATTTTGTGGCCCCTTCAGACACCTGAGCGGGTTCAGATTTGCAAACCTAAATCCCCATGAGAGGAACAAAAGGGTCACATCTTAAATATTAAGTAAGAAGCCGAAGGGGTCGAATCTTTCAAATTGACAAATTACACTCGAAATAGACATGTTTTACGACGTGTCTTTGCTATCACGAAAGACTTGGATTGCTTGTAAAATCTTGATAAATAAGCCAAACGCCACAATTTAAAAAAATACATCAATTCCATCAGATGTTTATTATCTAACGGGGGTTGACCAACTGTGGAAAAACAGTTGCTATATAGTGTGAATAAAAAGAAAAGAAATGTTATCATAAAATAGGAGGTAAGAAAGTGCGTGTAAATGATATTCCGGAAATTACAAAACTGAGTACACCAGAAAAAATTCTATTGGTCGAAGACTTATGGGACAGCATCTCTTCGGATGGAATCTATGGTCACTGTCCCTAAGAGCCATATGGATGAATTAGACAGACGGCTCAAAAGACATGAATCAGCCGGTGGGAGGCTTTTATCTATTGAGGAACTTCAAGCAAGAATAGAAAAAAGGAAATGATATAAGAACTGCGTTTCCTTCCCGAAATTGAGGAAGATGTTTTTGGTGGTTATTTATGGTATGAAGCGAAGTCATCCGGACTTGGCGAAGATTTCCTGAGGGTATTTTATGCGGGTGTTGGTGAGATTCTTCGGAATCCACTTCTTTACCCGAAGATTTATTGAAAATTTCACCGTCGTTTACTCAGTGATTTCCGTATGCAATTTACTACCTGATAGAAGACAACAATATAATTGTGTTTGGGCTTTTTCATTGTGCGCGTGATCCCCATTCTATCCGATTAACACTTCAAGACAGAGAACCGCACAAACCCTAACCTTGAAGCCGGATGGGATCGAATCTTTATCATTGGTAAATATTTAATTGATAAAGATGTGACCCATCCCTCTTCTATGTTTTGATTTCAAGGGATAGTTTTGTAGTTATAGTCAAACAAATCAGATTTTCGAAATTTGCTCGCCAATAATTTGAAAATTTTCAGTTAAAAGAGTAGACAATTCATCTGTATACTCGTTAATATTTTTGAAAAAACTTAAACATTTGTTTTTAAACTTCTCATAAGTATCATAATACTTGTTATACAATATTTTTTTGCGAAAGAATTTCCATAATCTTTCAATGAGATTTAAATTGGGTGAATAGGAAGGGAGAAATTTGATCTTTATTCTCGAATTTGCAAGGTATTCTTTGACCAACTTAGACCTGTAATATTTAGCATTATCAGAGATTATGTAAATAGTACCGGCTTGAGCATACCTTGACTCTATTTCATGGAAAAGCTTTATTGTTGATTGAGCATTGATGCTTTCATCTTCCCGGATTGTTACTTCAAAGGTTTCTATGTCAATAGCACCGTTTAAATTTATTCTTTTCCTGCCGGTATTAGAGGGTATTTCCTTCTTTTTGCCTTTCTCTATCCAGCAATATGCAGACGTAGAATTGTGCTGTGGATGAACTCCATCCATAAAAAGTATCTTATCTCCAGGGGCTTTCTCTTCTTTGAGTTGTTTGTAGTTTTCGATAAATTCTTTTTGTTTTTCAGGGTTTGCTTTGCCTGGAACTATTGTGGTTTTCTTGTAAGTAAAGCCTAATCTATCGAGGGTATGTACCATTCCTTCGGGTGTATAGGTCTTATTGAATGTCTGTTTTACATATTCAACAATTTCTTTTGCCGCGCTATAGTTGTTTTTCCTGATATGATCTTTTAATTGTTCTTCTTGTTCGCAAGTGAGTTTTGGCATACAGCCAACATAATTGTCAGATAAAAGCCCGTCGAAACCTTTATCTTTGTATAGTTTTTCGTAATTCCTGATTGTTTGATCGTCTAACAAGAGCGCCTCTGCTACTTCTTCATAACTCCATCCTGAATCAAGAAGAAGTATAGCTTTGATTCGGTCGGCATGACGTCTATGAGGCTCTTTCTTATGTGCTTTTTTAAATTCTATTCGGGTTTTTTCACTGAGAAATGGATTCATGCAGAATTTAATACTCTAGAAACAATTCAAATGCAAGAAAAAAACAGGTTCTTCTAAAAATAAATGCTTTTTACTATATTACGAAGATGGATATTTTGAGGTAGAATAAGGGAGTGATGGAAATAGTAAAATCAATTAATGGTGTTCCAATCAGACTAACTGATGAGCGATGGGTTCACATAGTAGAAAACCATGATGATTTGGCAGGCTATTATGATGAAGTTCTAAATACTATTGAATCTCCTGATTATGTTGTTAAGGGTTATGCACAAGCACTGATCGCCCTGAAAGAATCAGGGGAAAACCGATTCCTTGCTGTTGTTTATAAGGAAACCAGTAATGATGATGGTTTTATAATAACTGCATATTTCACAAGTAAGATAAAACTTGAAAGAGAGGTGATTGTATGGCAACAACAAAAATAGAAAATACTTTAAAGGAAGTCTATGGGCTTGTTTCCCATTTCATAAAGATGCCGGAAACAAAAATGTGGGTGGATTACGACAAAGAAGCCGATGTTCTTTACATCAATTTTAAAAGACCCCAGAAGGCAACTGATTCAGAGATGCTTGAAAACGGGGTGTTGCTGAGGTATAAAGAAACTGAATTGGTTGGAATAACCGTATTGGAGGCTTCAAGAGGTAAAAGAAAGGAGAATACCTGCGGTAAGGGGATATGTTAGAGGCACATCAAGAGGGTGGAAAACTCATATTAACGGGGCCAAAGGGGTCGAATCTTTCAAATTGACAAACTACATTCGAAATAGACATGTTTTACGACGTGTCTTTGCTATCACGAAAGACTTGGGTTGCTTGTAAAATCTTGATAAATAAGCCAAACGCCACAATTTAAAAAAATACATCAATTCCATCAGATGTTTATTATCTAACGGGGTTGACCAACTGTGGAAAAACAGTTGCTGTATAGTGTGAATAAAAAGAAAAGAAATGTTATCATAAAACAAGAGGTAAGAAAGTGCGTGTAAGTGATATTCCGGAAATTATAAAACTGAGTACACCAGAAAAAATTCTATTGGTCGAAGACTTATGGGACAGCATCTCTTCGGATGAATCTATGGTCACTGTCCCTAAGAGCCATATGGATGAATTAGACAGACGGCTCAAAAGACATGAATCAGCCGGTGGGAGGCTTTTATCTATTGAGGAACTTCAAGCAAGAATAGAAAAAAGGAAATGATATAAGACCCCCCCCCCCCCCCCCCCCCCAAAAAAAGAATGTTTGTGTTTTTTTTTTTTAAAAAAAAAAAAAAACCACGCCCACCGGAGCAAAGGAGGGTTTTTTTTTTTTTGGGGGGGGGGGGTGTTTTTTCGCACCCCCCCCCCCCCCCAAAAAAAAAAAAAAAAACCCCCCCCCCCCACAAAAAAAAAGTTCGCCCAAAAACTCCCCCAAAAAAAAAAAACAACCCAAAAAATTTGTGTGTTTCTTTTTTTTTGGGGGGAGCCCCCCCCCTCCCCATTAAAAACCCAAAAAAAAAAAACCCCCCAACCCCAACCCCCAAACCGGGGGGGGGCGAATCTTTACCATTGACAAAAATGTAATTGATAAAGATTTGATAATTCACATCCCTCTTCCGGAGAAAAAAACAATTTTTTCATCGCTTTTTGTTTTTACAATAATATAAATCGAAATTCAGACTTATTGGGGGTATATGGATATCAAAGGTAAAAGGCTGCTTAATGAAAGAAAATTCCTTAATTGTGAAAAATTAAGCGACGGGGGCAGAAAATATTGGTTGGAGATAAAAGGAAGGCATGGGTGGAAAGCAAGGTATGTGAAAGAAGTAGATGACAGGGAAGAAACCAAAAATCTTATCAGGAAATTTATGATAGTAATGGAAAATTGATTGAAATCCATGAAAAATATCCTGTGGATAAGGGTCATAAAAGAATGGGGGATGAAAAACAATGATTATATCAAGAAAGATGCTCGCCGGTATGCTTATAAAGTATCTTAACAGGGAGATGGAGTTAACAAGTCTCGCAAGTTGGGCAGAAGAAATGATGATGAAAGATGCCGATTTTGAAAATGGGTATTTTGAACTTTTAAGAGATACCTTTGCGCGGATAGGGCTCGCAGATGTACGTGAATTTGGCCTAACATGGGACGATTGCTATGATTACCTGCACGGACTCGGATATGATGTAAGAGTCGAAGTATTTGAGACAATTTAAAAAGGACTTATTATTGAAAAATTGCGAAAAATGAATTCTCAGACAATCTGTAAAGGCGTCCCCCAAAACTACAAATAACATGAGAAAAATACCACACCAGATGTTAACTGATGAGAATGAGTAGCAGGGCTACCTTGTGATCTTGGTTGCTTCAGGGGACACCATACTTAATTTGGTAAATTTTCATTCTTATTTTGTGACCTCTTCAGACACCTGAGCGGGTTCAGATTTACAATCCAATGTCATTAAGTTAAGGATTATTTGAAAACAACCCCCTTTATCCCCCTTTTCTAAGGGGGACTTTTCTGGCTGGTAGCTTAACTTAAGAGAGCGCGAAGGGGTCGAATCTTTACCATTGACAAATATGTAATTGATAAAGATTTGATCCCATCCCTCTTGATATACAAGTTGTAAAGTTTATTATTTTACAATCCCTAAATAAGTTTGTAATAAAAGGTATAAGAAAGGAGAAAGAGTATGGCAACGATTAACAAAGAGCTTGAGGCGAAAATAAGGTCTTTGTCGGATATTGAGAAGCTTAAACTTGTCGATTCAATCCTAACGCAGCTTGACAGACCAGACCCGGAAATCGACCGTATCTGGGCTGAAGAAGCAAGGAATCGCTGGCAGGCGTACAAGGCAGGCAAATTAGAGACAGTTTCTTATGAAAATGTGATGAGCAAACATAGAGCCAGATGAAAATTCGCTTTCTAAAACCAGCACAAGCAGAGGTTGACGATGCAGTTTTATGGTATGATTCCCAATCTTTCGGTCTGGGTACACAATTTCTTGATGATTTAGACAGGGCTGTTCGAAGGATAGTTAGTTATCCATTGTCATGTCCAGCAATTGAGCCAAATCTCAGGCGCTGCCTGCTTTCAAGATTTCCATATGGACTTATTTATGGTGTTGGCGCCGATACAATTATAGTTGTGGCCGTTTCACATCTCCATCGTGAGCCGAGATATTGGATTAATAGAATACTTAACGAAGGTAAATAAGTTGTAGAGAGCGAAAGGATCACATCTTAAAGATCATTATGTAATATGCTATTATAAACAACAATTCAGGAGGAACAATTATGATTCCAAAAGAACAAGTACTTAAAGCAATTCAAGATCTTCCACAAGATGCTTCTATTGAAGACGCTATGGAAAAATTGTATCTCATTTATAAAGTAGATAGAGGTATTAAACAAGCTGATTCAGGGCAAAAAATTTCTCATGAGGAAGCAAAAAAGAGAATGGAAAAATGGTTAAAGTAACATGGACAGATCAAGCTTTAGATGATTTGGACTCTATTTGTCTCTTTATTGCGCGTGACTCTATTCAATATGCAAAGTTGTTTGCAATTAGAGCATTTGAGGCAACAGATCGTCTTGAACTCTTTCCAAAATCAGGCAGAGTTGTTCCCGAAATAAATCGTGAAGATATTAAGGAAATTTATTAGGTAACTACAGAATTATTTATCGTATAGTTGCTGAGGAAGTTGAGGTTCTTACTATTCATCATGGAGCAAAACCCGTTGAATTTAATACCTGAATCTTGCACAAGAGAGAAAAAAAGAGAGCGCGAAGGGGGTCGAATCTTTACCATTGACAAATATGTAATTGATAAAGATTTGATTTCATTCCTCCAGATTGATAGCCCAGACCCGGAAATCGACCGTATCTGGGCTGAAGAAGCAAGGAATCGCTGTCAGGCATACAAGACAGGCAAATTCGAGACAGTTTCTTATGAAAATGTGATGAGCAAACAGTCGTCATGTCGCACTTGTGACACCCGAAAACGATGAAAATTCATAAGCACTTGTATAATCAGCACTTAATTTTGAATTTTCGAGTTTAGCAAGATTGATAGAAAATAAAGTAATCATAAGGGAGGGAATTATGCGTAAATCAATTGTGATAAACGAAGATCAGTTATTTACTGATTTTAAAAAACTATCCACAGAACGTAAAAAAGAAGTGGCAGATTTCATTGCCTATCTTAAAGTTAAAGAAGAAATCGAAGTTACAAAGGAAATTCTCAAAGATAAGGATTTACTTAAAAGTATTATGAGAGGTGATGAGGATTTTAAAGCAGGCCGATTTAAAAAGTGGTCTGAGGTAAAAGAGAATGTATGAAGCCCTCATTTCGCATGAAGCAGGAAAATATTATAAAAAACAGGATAAAGGTACTAAGCGAAGATTAAATAAATGCATAGACGACCTCAGTAGAGAACCGCTTTTCGGACAGCATATCAAGAAACTATACGGTGAACTTGAAGGGAAACTTAGATATCGAATGGGCAATATCAGAATTGTGTATGAAGTCAATATTAAAGACAAAACCATTGAGATTAAATCCGTCAGGGGCAGAGGAGATATTTTACAAATAAGGGTCACAGATAGATGGGGGATCACCTTGATACCTCTGTTATCAAGTTCCTTTTTGCGGATGATGTGCCAGAATTCCGGAGAGCGAGAGACGAGAGACGAAGGATGTCCGTCGTCTCTCGTCCATCATTCGTCGTCCCTCATCGTGCGGAAAACAGCGCTATTATTGGAATTTTCGAAAAACTAAAGTGTTACAGAATATGTCGTTTGAGGAGAAGCGGGTGTATTTAAGGTAACGTTCGAATGGGATGAAAGCAAAAACCCGGAAAATCAAAAAAGGCATGGTCTTTCATTCGAACTTGCACAACATGCATTTTTAGATCCTCATCGTATAATTGCAGAAGACATAACCCACAGCCATGACGAAAAAAGATATTATTGTTTTGGAAAAGTTGGAGAAGGTTTCATCACAGTACGATTTACATATCGTAGTTGCAAAATACGTATCATTGGTGCCGGATATTGGCGCAAAGGGAGAAAAATTTATGACAACGAAAACAAAAAATAAAATTAAATATACTGATGAGCCATTGGGAGAAATTCGTATTATCGACGATTTCTTACCATCTCCGGAGGAACTAGGATAACGTTTCATTAAAATATCTACATTGATACCGTCATTGCGAGCGACAGCGAAGCAATCTTAAGTCTTTTGGGAACAAGAGATTGCTTCGTCGCTCCACTCCTCGCAATGACATTTTTTTACGTACACATTTTAACGAAACGATGTACTAGTATTTAAAGAAGATAATATCAAAGTTACTATTACACTGAGTAAGACCAGCGTTGATTTTTTCAAAAAAGAGGCAAAAAAACATAAAACTCAATACCAGAAAATGATTCGTCATTTACTTGATATATATGCTGAACGTCATATGTAAAAAATCCTTTAACAAGACACTCAATCTCTGAAAAAGAGTAACACTGTAGTTTTTTGAAAAAGTAAAAATGCTCGTTCCCAAGTAGCGGCAAGGCATGCCTTGCCGCTACTTGGGAACGTAATTGTATTGGAAGCTCTCGCTTCCTTTTTGTAAAAATTATTGTAACCGTTCACAGGGTTTAAGTTGTTGCTAAAAGTGTACTTAATAAATTGTGGATTTATCACTTCTTTTGAAAATTTCTCGATTGTGAAAGAAAATGGGTATTTTTTCAGGATTTCAAAACAAATTACAGAAAACAAAACTTCAAATTGAAATTGAAGCAAGGAACGTAATTACAGTAAAAAATCTTCTCAAGACAAATCCTTCATTAGTAACCGCTACGTACCAAAACAATTATACCGCCCTTCATCTGGCAGCACATGAGGGACAAAAAGCTATTGTAAAGACGCTTATCTCTTACGGCGCGGATATTCATGCCAGGGCAAAAAACGGGGACACTCCCCTTGATATCGCAAAAAAGAGGAATCATCTTGCAGTAGTAAACATTCTGGAAGGAAAAGGCAACCATCCGGGGAAAAAACAAGACGAATAATGAATCGTGAATACTCCCTGAGCTGGCATGGACAGCGCAAATATTTGGCTCACATCCTTGCTCAGGTTGCTTCGCATTATGACTTTGATGTTGCCGTGTGCGATAATGTTATTGTGTTGACTAGGGGCAGGTATTGAGCTATAGTACTCCCTTTTCTTTTCTATAGCCCGAGTGTGTTCTTCTTTCAGGCATTGTATTTGACGTTTGGGGGTAATATCGTTCTGTGTGTGAATTGTCGTTTTATAAAGGCAACATGTTTAAAAAAATTTTAATAGTGAAAGTATAAATTTATGAAGAAGAAACTTTGGGGTGGAAGATTTACCGAACAGACAAAGGCGTCTGTAGAGTCCTTCACCGAATCAATTTCCTTCGATTGGCGTCTTTATAAGTTTGATATTGAGGGAAGCATTGCACATGCAACCATGCTTGCGCAGCGCAAGATCATTACCGAAAAGGAAAAAAAGGAGATTATAAAAGGTCTGGAGATTATTTTGGCGGAAATGAATGCCGGTACATTTAAATTTAAAAAAAATCTCGAAGACATTCACATGAATATCGAATCGGCTTTGATAGAACGTATCGGAGAACCGGCGAAAAAACTACATACGGCAAGGAGCAGAAATGATCAGGTCGCCCTCGATCTGAGATTGTGGGTGCGTGAGCAAATATTGATTACGAGCAACTACTTAACCCTTGTACAACAAGGGCTGGTGAAAAAGGGCAAGGAGTATTTTGGAGCAATAATGCCTGGCTTTACCCATATGCAACACGCCCAGCCAATACTTTTGTCGCATTATTTACTGGCATATGTAGAGATGTTTGAAAGAGATGAAAAGAGGCTTGCCGATTGTGCAAAAAGGCTTAATGAATCCCCTTTAGGAGCGTGCGCCCTTGCGGGTACAACGTTGCCGACCGATCCGATGATAACTGCAAAATTGCTTAACTTCGGCAGTATTTGCCAAAATAGCATTGACGCGGTAAGCGACCGGGATTTTTGTATGGAATATGTATTTGCCCTCTCTTTGATCTCAATGCATTTGTCAAGGCTGTGTGAAGAGTGGATAATTTGGTGTAATGACGAATTTAGTTTTATTGATATTAGCGACGCTTATTGTACCGGTTCGAGCATAATGCCGCAGAAGAAGAATCCTGATGTGCTGGAGCTTATCAGAGGAAAGTGTGGGCGCGTATACAGCCATTTGACTACATTGCTAACGTTGTTTAAGGGATTGCCTTTAAGTTATAACCGGGATATGCAGGAAGACAAGGTTGCCGTTTTTGACGCTGCGGAGACGGTTCATTCTATGTTGAATATATTTGCTGAGCTTATTGCAAATACTCGTTTTAACAGCGAAAGAATGAAACTGGCATGTGAAAATGGTTTCAGTGACGCAACGGCGCTCGCTGAATATCTGGTAAAACTAGATGTGCCATTTCGCAAGGCGCATGAGATTGTCGGGAATATTGTGAGGGAATGTGTTCGGCTAAACCGGAAGATAAAAGATTTAGATTTAGAAACATTGAAACGTCATTCTCACCTTATTACGAAAGATGTATTTCAGGTGATTGGGGTAGAGAATTGTGTTATGAACTACAAGAGCTCAGGTTCTTCAGCGCCGCGTCTTGTGAAAAACCGTCTTGCACACTGGGAAAGAAAATTGAGTAAGGGATAATATTTATGGATGCTTTTCATTATGATGGGAATACCCTCTATTGTGAGCGGGTAAAGATTAAAGATATTGTTTCAGAGACAGGTACGCCGGTTTATATTTACAGCAAAAATGCAATTCTCACAAGGTTTAATGAATTAAAAACCGCATTTCAGGAGGTTGACGCGACCATTTGTTTTTCGGTGAAGTCGAATTCAAATCTTTCGGTTTGCAAAATATTAGCCGATGAAGGGTCCGGTTTTGATGTAGTTTCAGGCGGCGAGCTGTTTCGGGCGCTTAAGGCAGGCGGAAAGCCCTCAAAGATTGTGTTTGCCGGAGTAGGGAAAACGGATAAAGAAATACAATACGCCCTGGAAAATGATATTTTTATGTTTAATGTTGAATCAATTGCAGAGATAGAACATATAAATGCAGCGGCATGCAGGGCGGGTAAAACGGCAAAAGTTGCTTTGCGCATTAATCCCGATATTGACGCCAAGACTCATGCAAAAACCACGACGGGGAAAAAGGAAAACAAATTTGGCATTGACCTGATTGTTGCGGAAACAATTATTGAAAAAGCGAAGGCATATACAAATGTTACTATTTGCGGAATTCATGTACATTTAGGTTCGCCGATATATTCAGCAGACCCTTATGTGAATGCCTTAAAAAAAATTACCATGTTTATGGAGAAATGTCGTAATGCCGGCATCAATATACAATATTTAAATATAGGGGGGATATTGTATTTCATATACGGGGGAAAAAGTAATAGAGCCAAAGGATTATTCCACCCAAATACTGCCATTTGCTAAAGAGATGAAGTGTCGGGTAATCATGGAACCCGGGCGGTTTATTACAGGTAATTCGGGGATTTTAGTAACAAGTGTTATTTATAATAAACAAAACTCGCATGGCAAAAAATTTGTTATTTGCGATGCGGCTATGAATGATTTGTTACGTCCCGCTCTTTATGATGCGTTTCACAGGATATGGCCGGTAAACACCAGCGTTGCGATGCCTGATGTTGAAACTCCTGACACAAGTGTGGCAAAACAAGGGATGGATTTGGTAGATATTGTAGGCCCTGTATGTGAAAGCAGCGATGTTTTTGCGAAAGACAGGGCGATTCCACCGGTCAATGAGGGAGATTTGCTGGCAATATTTAGCGCTGGCGCGTATGGGTTTACCATGAGTTCCAGCTATAATTCCCGTCCGCGTTCATGCGAGATTCTTGTGGATAGAGACAAATATATTGTTATAAGAAAAAGGGAAACGTATGAAGATTTAATTGCAGGCGAGGAATTGGTTTAATTGCGGAGAAAATATGTCGAAATATTACCCGGCGCAAATCAATATTAATAATAAAAAATGTGTGGTGGTCGGGGGTGGGAACGTTGCCTGGCGCAAGGTTTGTAGCTTGAAAAATGCCGGTGCAAAGGTAGTTGTAGTGTCTCCTGTGTTTTGTCCGGAGATGGAAAGGGAAGAAGGCATTGAACTCGTTAAACAGAAATACGACGAATACTATTTGAATGGAGCGGTAATTGTAATCGCATCTACTGATGATGAAAAGGTGAATGAAAAAGTCTATCATGATGCGGTGAGAAAGGGGATGCTGGTGAATGTTGTGGATAAACCGGATTACTGTTCCTTTATTGTTCCGTCGTCTATTGTACGCGGAGATCTTTGTATTACCATTTCTACCGGCGGGTCAAGCCCTGCTTTTGCGCGCAATATACGTTTGCATCTGGAAAAACAATTTGGAAATGAATACAGTGAGTTTACAGAACTTTTGTCAGAAATGCGGAGAAAAGTGCTTGGCGAAATTTCTGACGAAAAAATCAGGCGGGGAATTTTACAGCGAATTGCGGAATGGGATATGTTTGATTTTTTTAAGGAAAAGGGAGCCTCTGAAACGAGAAATAAAATGCTGAATATTATTTCAGGGAAACATATTTGTAAATAATTATGGAAGATTTTTGTTTAAAACTTCTTTTTTCTTGCTTTAGTTTTTGCAAAGTGCTAATGTTAATTTAAGAAAGAAATATGGTGTGATAGTATACGTAAGTACTGTGATGTGTTACGGTTATAATTAAAATGACTGGAGTTGCAATGGCAGAAAAAACAGTGAAACAAAAGATTGATTTAAACGAGCTAAAGTCCGGAGGATTTATAAAACAGACGCAAAAAGATCTTTTTACGGTTCGGTTAAAAGTTCCTGGTGGTCGAATTACCCCTGATAAAATGTTAAAGATTGCAGAAGTTGCGAAGAAATACAGTAGATTGGGATATTGCCACCTGAGTTTCAGACAATCGGTGGAAATTATTGGGGTTCATATTGACGATTTCGATGCGGTAATAAAGGAACTGGCGACGGTAGATCAAAAAGTTGCTTCCTGCGGGCCAAGGGTCAGAGTACCTACTGCGTGTGGTGGTTGTGAATACAATCCGAATGGGATTATGGATACACAAGCAAAGGCGCTGGAAGTGGACGAAAAGTTTTTCGGCACGCCGTGTCACCATAAGTTCAAAATGGGGTTTTCCGGATGCCCGATTGATTGTACGAGAACGAGGGAGTCTGATTTGGGGTTTCAGGGTGTTGTTTATCCTGTTTGGACAGAAGATTTTTGTAATGGGTGTACCTTATGCGCAAAGGCGTGTTTGGAAGGTGCTATCGTTTCTGATAAAGAGGGAAAACCTATATTTGATCAATCGAAATGTGTGTATTGCGGCGATTGTATTAAGGCTTGCCCGATGGATGTATGGAAAGAAAAGAAAAAGGGCTGGCTGGTAAGAGTGGGGGGGAAACATGGTAGACACCCCCGTGAAGCGGATGTTGTTCTTGATTATTTACCTGATGAGAAAGTAAATGATTTTGCGAATGCCACAATCGAATGGTATAACAAAAATGGTAAAACGAAAGAAAGAGTTGGCACGTGTATTGACCGCGTAGGTTTGGACAAATTCAAAAAGGAAGTTGCTGGCGCTTTTACGAAAGCATAAAGGATTACTATTAATGAGCAGGAAAAAAAAATTTGTCATATTTGCACATAGTGGAACCTACGATAAGCTTTATCAGATTGTTACATTGGCTATTACTGCCGCTTCAATGGGAAAAGAAACGTACATTTTCCTCTTTTTTGGGGCATTGAAACGTTTTGTTAATGAAGAATTTTCGCCGGAAATTTTGGGTTCTGAATTTGGAGAGGAAGGCGAAGGGTTGAGGAAACGTATGGTAGATATGAACCCAGCACCGCTCAAAGAACTACTGGAAGAGGTGAGATCTCTTGGAAATTTAAAACTGTATGCATGTTCGGGAGCCGTGAAGTTAATGGATCTTGAAGAAGTAAAAGTAAAATCGAAAGTAGATGATATTCTTGGCTTGACAACAATAATAGAAATTGCTGATGGAGCAGAAACACAATTATTTATTTGATGTATGCAGGTTGGGATATTAAAAGATAACGATATGCCCCGAAAAGTACGTTGCAATTCAATTTTGGAGAGAATTGGAAACACGCCGCTTATCAGGATTAACAAAATTACAAAGGAATTGCAGAAAAGGAACGTAGAAATTTACGTTAAAGCAGAATGGTTTAACCCTGGAGGCTCTGTAAAGGATCGTCCCGCGTTACGAATTGTCGAAGATGCTGAAAAATCGGGGAAGTTGGGCGGTGATAAAATATTGATAGATTCGACTTCGGGTAATACCGGCATAGCGTATGCGTTTATCGGTGCAGTAAAAGGATACGAGGTTAATTTGGTAATGCCCTTAAATGTTAGTGAGGAAAGAAAACGAATCGTATCTGCTTTCGGAACAAAAACCATATACACGGATCCATTATTAGGTTCTGACGGCGCTATGAATGAAGCCAAGAGACTGGTCAACGAAACCCCTGCAAAATATTTTTATGGCAATCAGTACAATAACCCTTCAAATTGGATGTCGCACTATGAAACAACCGGTGTTGAAATATGGAAGCAGACAGAGGGTAACTTAACCCATTTTATTGCTTGTTTGGGAACGAGTGGCACATTAATGGGTACGGGAAAAAGGTTGAAGAAATTTAACTCTAATATTCAGGTAATATCGGTTGAACCCGACACGTCCATTCACGGACTGGAAGGAATGAAGCATATGGAAACTTCGATTACTCCTGGCATTTACAATGAGGATTTTCCCGACAGGAAAATGTATGTTGAAACGGAAGATGCGTATAAATTGGTAAAGAGGCTTGCCGCAGAGGAGGGATTTTTTGTCGGGTATTCTTCTGGCGCCGCCCTTGCAGCATCGTTAAAGGTAGCGGATGAAATTAAAAATGGGATGATTGTGACAATATTTCCCGACAGGGGTGATAGATATCTTAGTACAAGTTTTTGGTAATTTGTGTACAGGCTTTTCTTAAGATTTGAGGTACTGAGGAATTGTTACACATCGGTAAAAATGAGTTAAACAGTATTAAAAATGAGGTAATAAAGAACTACCCTTTAGAATGTTGCGGGTTATTAGTCGGCATGAATACTTCAGAAAAAAAAGTAGTAGAGGTACATGCTGTTCAAAATAAAAATACAGAAAGAACGCAGGATAGATACGAAATATCCGGTAAGGATTTCATGAAGACAGACAGAATCGCTTCCAAAAAAGGATTACAAATTATAGGCATTTATCATTCACATCCCGATCATCCTGCAGTTCCTTCGGCATTTGACACAGAGAATGCTTGGAGTGGTTATTCCTATATGATCGTTTCAGTGGAAAAACGGAAAGATATTGAATTCAGAGCGTGGATTTTTGATGAAAAGAGAAAATTATTTATAGAAGAAAAAATTAATTGTATCGGGTAATTTTTACAGTACATATTTATTTTGTTATTTTTTGGGGATGTATAAGTGACAGAGAAAGAGGAATTTGTTCCGGATGATAAAATTGATTTAAGGGGAGTGCTTTGTCCTATTAACTTTGTAAAAACAAAATTGAAACTGGAGATGTTGGATACCGGTCAAATTTTGGAAGTTATATTAGATGATGGAGAACCGATGAGAAGTGTTCCCAGAAGCATAAAGGAAGAAGGCCATAAAATAGTTAAGGTGGAGAACTTGGATAATAGTTATAGAATCCTGATTAAGAAGGTATAAAAATATCTTTTGGTTTATCAAAATATTCTTGACATTTCTTTTTGATATCTTTATTATTCGACCCTAAATATACGTTTGACTCGCATCGAGTATGTACCCTTTAATCGATAATCCATTAGTCCTACTATATCCTGCTCTCTTAATTTTACAATTAAGTACTAACAGAAGCTGTTCCAAAGAAAAAAACAGTACAAATGAAATTTTAATTATTTTTACCGTTGAAAGTGAAAGTGTATAACGATTAACAAATCAAGCATTAAAACGTTATAAAGATTAAAGATAGTTTTCTGATTAAATGTTGTGCATAAAAGTGATCGAGTACAACCCTGAGAAAATCAAATTCAATTGATTGAGGAGGTAATTATGGGATCAAAAAAAGATGAAAACAAATGCTGTGAATCAGGGAAAGAAGGGGGTATCTGGTTTACTATATCTCGCAGAAATTTCCTGACATTAGCTGGTTGGGGTTTGTTTTTTGCCGCGATAGGAGCTTATTTAAGTCAATTGTTTGGTTATAAAGGATTCTTCTATCCAAAAGTACTTTTTGAACCGTCGCCAAGGTTTTTTGTTGGCGAACCGAAACAGTTTCCTGTAGGCTCGGTTACTACTTTGAAATCGAGAAAAATATTTGTTGTTCGTGACGCAGATAGTTTTAAAGCAATCTCTGTTGTTTGTACGCATCTTGGTTGTGCAGTAGAGTTTTCAAAAGAAAAAAATATATTCGAATGTCCATGCCATGGAAGTAAATATTACCGCAACGGTGTAAATTTCGCGGGGCCAGCGCCACGGCCATTAGATCATTTGCAGATGATACTTGACAATAATGGGAAATTGGCTGTTGATACAAGCGTGAAAGTACCGTTAGAGACAGAGTTAATTGTGTAGGATTTTTTTTGGATTTATTTAGAAAGATACTTCAATGACTCAAACAACAATACCAGAACAAGGAATACGCGCACTTTTAGATTTGGATTGGTTGAGAGAAAACATACGTTGTCAGCACCGTTGTCCGGCGCATATGGATGTACCGGGATATATACGATTAATTAGCCAAGGTAAGTTTGAAGAATCTTACAGACTTATGAAGGAAACAAACCCTTTTCCCGCGGTGTGTGGTTACGTCTGCCCTCATCCATGTGAATCTAAATGTAAGCGCGGGGATTTTGACCGGCCTGTTGCTATCGATGCTTTAAAGAGATTTGTCACTGATTATGTTTTTAAAAATAAAATAAAAATTCCTGCTCCGGCGGTAGTGAAGAAAAAACAGAAGGTAGCGATTATAGGAGCTGGACCGGCGGGGTTGACTGCGGCTTTTGACCTTGCAGGGATGGGATATAAAGTGACCGTATTTGAAAAAGAAGCCCAGGTAGGCGGTATGATGATGTGGGCTATTCCATCTTATAGGTTGCCTCGCGACCAGATTATGTTTGATGTTAGCCATATTTTAGAAAGAGGCGTGCAAATAAAGACAAACACTCCGATTGGAGGCAAAGGTAAATCTTTTTCTGATTTACTGGAAATGGGATATGATGCGGTGTTTATTGCTGTAGGTGCACAAATTGGCAAACGCCTTGAAATAGCGGGAGAAGAAGGCACTGATGGTGTAATGGATTGTCTTGTATTTTTGAAAAATGTTAGTGCTGGTGATACTAGGAAACCCGGCGAAAATATCGTTGTAATTGGTGGCGGTAATTCTGCCGTAGATGCAGCAAGAACTGCAAAGCGTCTATCCAAAAATGTTTCCATCGTTTATAGAAGAACCAGGGAAGAGATGCCAGCATTGTCGTGGGAGGTTGAAGAAGCTGAGCACGAAGGGGTAAGTTTCCACTTTTTGGCTGCTCCAGTGAAAATTGTAACCGAGAATGGGAAGGCAAAAGGTTTGGAATGTATTAAGATGCGGTTGGGAAAACCAGATGAAAGTGGAAGAAGAAGGCCTGAGCCTATTCCGGATTCCACTTTTATCATTGATACTGACTGTGTTATTTCTGCAATCAGCCAGGAACCAGATTTAAAATTCTTAGGGGATAAGCATGGTTTGAAAGTTAATAAATGGGGAACCATTGCTGTTGATGGGAATCTTGCAACAAGTAAAAAGGGTATTTTTGCAGGGGGAGATGTCACATTAGGCCCTAGCACAATAATAGAATGTATCGCACAGGGCCATTTAGCTGCCAATTCTATTGACAGGTTTATAAACGGTGAACCGTTGGAGGAGCCTAAGAAAAAAGTTTGGGTAACGCTTCTTGATAGTGAAATTGATTTGCGAGAAGAAAATTATGATGCAACACTCCGTCAAGATATGCGATTGTTGCCAGAACACGAGAGAGAAGGCAATTTTGATCTAGTCGAGCTTGGCTTAGATGAATTTCAGGCGGCAAGAGAAGCAAACAGATGTCTTAAGTGTGACCTTACGATAAATGTTGAAACAAATGAATGCGTGCTGTGCGGGCGTTGCAGCATGGTGTGTCCTGTAGGTGCGCTTAAACAAGTGGATGCATTTGACCAAAGTAAAGAACACAAGCCATTTATGAGCAAGGATGGTATTGTAATTAAATATACTGATAAATGTATTCGTTGTGGAAATTGTAAAGATTGTCCTGTAAATGTGATATCTATGAAGCGTGTATTATGGAAACCCAATGAGGACGTTAATAAATTTCTATAAAGAAAGGGGGGAGGTTGGAGGGTATATTAATCATGAAAAGAGAGCATAAAGATAAAAGTATAGCTGAGAAGGGGATGTTTAAATGAAATCACTGAATGAATTAAAAAGATTGATTACAGAGAATGAAATTTGGAGGTCTGTATTCCGGCATGGTTATGCAGATACCCCAAGGAACAGAGTCCTTCAGATAATCAGTAATGTATGGTTGCATTTGCATCCGGCGAAGGTGCGAGAACACGGTACAAAGATACGGTTTACCTGGTGTATGGGTGGGATTACGTTTTTTATTTTTCTATTTGAAGCATTGACCGGTATTTTGCTCATGTTTTATTATACACCAGATGTAAACAGGGCATATGCTGACACCGTCGATTTGATGTATGTGGTGCCATTTGGGAGATTTTTAAGAAATTCACATCGTTGGGGCGCTCATGCAATGGTTATTACCGTGAGTATTCATATGTTGCGGGTGTTTTTGACAGGCTCTTACAAACCGCCGCGTCAGTTCAATTGGGTGGTGGGTGTTTTTTTGCTAGTGTTAACATTTTTGCTAAGTTTTACAGGTTATTTGTTACCTTGGGATCAATTGGGATATTGGGCTATTACTGTTGGCACGAACATGGCGAGGGCGACCCCCTTGTTAGGACATGAAGGCCCCTTTGCTTATATTTTAGGAATGGAGGCAAATAATGATATCCGATTTGCCTTATTGGGAGGCACATCAATTGGGGCCCCTGCGTTGTTGCGTGCTTATGTGTGGCACTGTATCGGTATACCTGTTATCGCCTCTGCTCTTATGATGGTTCATTTTTGGAGAGTTCGTAAGGATGGCGGCATTTCTGGCCCGTTATAGTTTAAATTTTTGTTTCATCGGAATTTCAGAGGAGTAGTTCCATGGAAGTTAGTGAGCGAAGAAGTGTTTCTATTGAAATCAAAGATGATAAGGTCTTTACATGGCCCAACTTGGTAGCTAAAGAGTTTTTGGCGGCTATATTTGTTACCGTTGGGCTTCTTGTTTATTCATATTTTGTAGATGCGCCGTTACGTGAGTTGTCAAATCCAGGGCAAGCTGAAAATCCAGCAAAAGCGCCGTGGTATTTTTTGGGATTACAGGAGGCTTTAGTTTATTTTGACCCTTGGTTTGCAGGTGTTGTACTTCCTGGTATAATAGTTTTAGGGTTGATTGTTATACCATACATTGATAACAATCCCAAGGGGAACGGTTATTATACATTCAGAGAAAGAAAGTTTGCAGTAAGCGCTTTCATGTCTGGCTATATATTCTGGTATATTTTAATTTATATCGGAACAGCATTGAGAGGGCCTTTTTGGTCTTTCTTTTGGCCGTGGGAAAAATGGACGCATGATTTTCCAACGCCTCCGCCTTTACATAATATGCCGTTGTCGGTAGGTATGGCATTGTTGTTAGGCTTTTATTTCGTTGGATTAGTTGTTCCCATTTTGGTTAATAGTAATTTTTTTAATAGGATAGGCGTTATACGTTATGTCATAACGATGGGGCTTATGCTTACAATGATTGGTATTGTATTAAAAATGTTTTTAAGGATTGCTTTTAATATTAAGTATATTATAGCGACACCTTGGATTAACATATGATTTTAGTACAAAAAATATTTCTTATGGCAGGTGATTTATGAGCATACAAAGACTGATATTTTTTGTTTTTAGTAGCATGTTTTTTATCAGCACGCTTGTTTGGTTCAACGAAGAATTCAATCCTGAATGGAAGAAATATCAGGAAGAATATTACAAAGAAAATGCAAAGGAAGTTGAGAGGGAGTTTAATGCCGCGACTTCAGTACAGGAAAGAGAAATGTTGGGCAAGAGGCTAACCTCTTTGAAAAGTCCAAAGTACGAAGTGAAGCAGATTCTTTTAAAAGGCGACTATGCGTGGACAGACGGCAAAAATGGCGATAAAGTTGACAGATGTATAACATGCCACATTGACGAAAGGAAACTTGTAGCGGTTCATCCTAACACAAAATATTTTCCGTCTGATATTTACGGATGTACAGTTTGTCACGGTGGGATTGGAAGGGCGCTTAATGAAGAAATGGCGCATGAGGGTATGGTTGTCGGAAGACGAGATATGTTGAAAAAACTGAAAACTGCGGAACCTTTGTTTGAATTTTGGGATGAACTTGCAACGTTAACCCCGGAAGAGAATGACCCAAATCAGCGAATTGAAATGGGGGATTTCAAGCGTTTTTGCATAACGGGTGATAAGAATATTTATGTAGGGAGTGACAAGTGTTTGAAATGCCATACCGGGCTAACCTCTCCGCATGTTGAAAGATGGCAGCGGATAAAATTTAAGACATTCGAAAAAGTAAAAAAGGCGCCTGATTATATCGCGGGGAATGAGGCATACAGAACAACATGTTTTAAGTGTCATACAACTGGGTATGATGCAGATACCGGTACTTACTCGGAAGAAGGGGTAACATGTGAAGCTTGTCACGGTGCAGGTGAAACATATGCATATTTCATGGAAGTTGGTAAGGCTCCCGAAGGGCAGAAGATAGCGAAAATAGGTACGTTTGGGACAGTTTATAACATTTGTGGACCTTGTCATCATACAAGAGCTCACGAAATGCGTTTGAAATTTTTTCAGGAATATGGCAAAGGTGATGAATGGTTTTTTCCGGAACATACAGAACCATATAAAACTACTGCCACTGATGATATAGGCTTGCAAGAATTCAAACTCCCTAAAATAAATTGACATTTTCAAAGAGTTAAACAGTAAAGCGGATCTTTTAAACGAAATATTATAATGCTGGATTTAGTGGAAGAGGAGGCAAAATAATGAAGTTTCACAGGATGAGAGCGGTACTAATCGCTATCCCTTTTTTAATGTGTGTCTTTTTTTCAAATGTTAAAGAAGTGAAGGCTGAGGCAAATTTAAAAGAATTACAAAAAAAAGCAACCAGTTACTATGAGATTCTATATCCAAATGAACCATTGCCAATGTGGGATTGGCTCGGGGCTAATGTTGGGCTGGAAAAGGGTGCAGGGCCCTGGATGGAGTTATATAAACCAGTGCCATTGCAGATGTATTGGTTCCCGGGGAGGCACTACGTGAAACCAGATGGTACTTATTATGACCAACTTTTAGAAAGATTTAAACCTACTGATTGTGTTACGTGCCATGAAGAGGTTACGCCTGGGTTTGTGAATGACTGGAAGGATTCGACACACGCGAATCCTAAAAAGTCCCCGCAATTTGCCGAAAAGACACAACAAATAGAAAAACTTATTGGTCGTGAGTTGAAAGAGGTCACCTGTAGCGATTGCCACGGGAAAGATCATAAGGAGTTACATATGCCTACGCCTGCTCATTGTGGTGAATGTCACCCAAAAGAAGTAACTGAATTTATGGGTGAAAGAGAACGAGGCAGACCTAATCACATTGACGGCCTTATGGCAAATGTGGTACCACCGTGGTATCCAGAGATGTTTAGAAGAGGTTATCCGGCAGCACAGTTCGGTTGCGATTTATGTCATGCAACAGACCGTTGCAACATATGTCACTCAAGACATAAATTTGCAGCAGCGGAAGGCCGGAGACCAGAAGCCTGTATGAGTTGCCACATGGGTTTTGATCATCCGGATGCTGAAACGTATAGTGAATCGAAGATGGGATATATTTATCACATGGAAGGTGAACACTGGGACTGGGAAAAGCCTTTGGCTGAGGTAGTTCCTGGCAAAGATTATAGAACACCCACGTGTCAGTTTTGTCATTTTGACCAGGGAAATGGAACATTTGCACATAACCCTGTCACTAAAGGTGTATGGAGGATGGGAACTATTCCTCCTAAAGGGATTGAATATAAATCATCATTAAAAGATTATCCTTACGGCATTAATTTACCACCGATGAACTATAAACTAGACGTTTATTCTCCTGAAAACAAAAAGAGATCTGAGCAGTGGGTCAATGTATGCAGTAAGTGCCATAGCCCTAGGTTTGCAAGGTTATATCGGGAGAATTTAGACGAGTTTATGTTTGAAATGTGGAGGTTGCAGGATAGGGCGCAAGGTATTCTTGACGAAATAGTAGCGCTTGATGCGTTTGAAGTACCTATTAAGAAAAGAGATATCTTTCCGCTTGGTGATATTCTTGCTGATGCGCTAGGACCAGGTCTGTTAGGTGAAGCTGTATACAGTGCTTTTAAAACTACTGGTGGGAAAGTGCCTGTAATAGGACCTATTTTGGGGCTGTATGGAGTATTTATGACTGGAAAGAACAACCCTTCTCAGATAGAATTAGAGTATGCAAATATGTGGTTTGGTGACAAGGCACATGCATATAAGGGCGTTGCTCATGGACAGCAAGATATAGCCTGGTGGTATGGAGCAGCAAAGGTGTATCAGGGTATTAACAAGTTAGAGAGTCAGGCTGAACAACTCAAAAAATTAAAGAAATTAGACGAACTTTTGGAGTCAAAGAAGAGAAAAGGTCTTGCCGGTATTTTAGGCAGTATTATTGGTGGCGTTGCAGTACTTATGATTAGCGCTGCTATTTGGAAAAAGAGACGTGATGCATCACAACAGTAATAATGTATTAAATTGAGTGATAATTTTAAAAAAAGGCATCTTTTTAGATGCCTTTTTTTATTTTATTTTGTTACCTAAATCCTGCAAACAAGGCAAAGCCTTGTTGCAGGAATAGGATTGAAATGGTAGGATTTCCAAGGTATTCGGCGGTATATTGATAACAAAAAACACCTGAAAGGAGATTCACCATTTCGATGAAGAATATAGCAAAAAAATACAGCAAAAGACAACCGAAAATCAAGGCAGAGATGAGCGGGAAAGGCTTAACGGTACATGCAGGGCTTTTACCGGTATTGAATTTTATGGGTAAGCTGATGTTCCGGGAGAGAGTCCATGAAGCGGTCCATAAGGATCGTGGAGCAAATGCCCGGTATCAGTTTGTCGATGCGGTACAAATGGTAGTGATAGGGTTGATAGCAGGGGCGACATCGATGGTAGAGGTGATGAAGGTGTGTACAGATGAGGTATTGAAGAAGATGTCCGGGTGGAAAGAGGTACCTGTAGATACTACGATAGGACGTATTATGAAGCTGGCGAGTCAGGGAGATATAGTGGAACTGACGGGGGTGATCCACCGGTTTAGGGGAAAGATATGGAAGCGTGCGGTGAGATCAGGCCATAAACTCAGGAGTGCTCTTTGCGAAGTATGGATAGATGTTGATTCTACCGTAGATGGTGTATATGGGAAACAGGAGGGTGCAGAGGTAGGATATAATCCGCACAAGAAGGGGCAGAAGGCGTATCATCCCTTAATGGCATTTATTGCAGAAACAAAGGAGGTATTACATAGTTGGTTCCGCTGTGGAAGCGCCTACACGAGTAACGGAGTAGTAGAGTTCATGAAGGAATGTATGGCGTACATGAATAAGGGGGTAAGGGTGGTATTTCGGGGAGACAGCGGTTTTTTTACCGGAGAATTACTTGAATACCTTGAGTCAATATTGGCGGGATATCTGATTAAGGTAAAGCTGAAGAATCTGGAAGGATTGCTTGAAGGGCAGAAATGGAATGAGGTGAAAGGGGAGCCAGGATGGGAACAGGCTGAATTTTGGTATCGATGTGCAGGGTGGGATCGTGCGAGACGTTTTGTGGCAGTGCGGCAATTGGTCAAAAGAGAAAAGAAATTAGTAGAAGTGTCCGTGTATGAGTATTTTTGTTACGTTACAACGGAGCGGTTAAGTCCGATGGAAGCGCATCGTTGTTATGGAAAGAGGGCTACCTGCGAGACTTTGATAGAAGAGAGTAAAGGACAGATGAATGCGGGGCACATACGTACGGGTGAATTTTTGGCCAATGCTGCGCTATTTCAGTGTGCGGTGTTAGCGTATAATCTTTTGAAGTGGATGGGATTGCTCAGTGGTGGAGTGATACAAAAGTGGGAAGTAAAGACGATGAGACTGTGGTTAATCCGTGTGGCAGGGAAACTGGTGGAGAGAAGCCGGCAGATGACATTAAAATTGCCGGAGAAATTTCTCCATCAGGAGGAATGGGAAAAGTGGGAACGCATGTCACTGGATGTAGTTTTTCAGTAGAAAACCGACGTTGTATTTCGTTTTTTTAGTCTTTTGAGAGTGGTAAGTATACCGCAGATGGAGACAGTACATCCCTATCTTGATTTTCATTGCATCAGAGAGCACGTTTCCGACAATTTCCCATGTCTTTTTGTTTAAAGTAGTACAATAGCGCTACCACAATTGCTAAAAAACGGATATCTGTTATCGCTTTTTGCCAATCTTGGTAGTGGAAAATACTGATTTTCGCATTGCGAAAATCGTTTGCAGGATTTAGGTGTAATAATATATTTTTGGCTCTTTCTAGTTTCAAGTGGGTAAAATCGTAATACCTTTATTTATTGGCACTGTCTTGTCATTTTATTGTCTGGAATATTTTTGTAAAAACCAATATTTTTGTAAACAAGATTCGCTGCTAAAAAATTTGGAGCTTCATTCCCTATGTTTGGTTTTAACTCTACAATATCGAATCCAACAACATTTTTCTTCTCATAAACTTTCCTCAAAAAATCTATTGTCTGATACCACCCAATCCCCCCTGGAACGGGTGTACCGGTAGCAGGCATTATAGAAATATCTAAACCATCAACATCTAAAGTTATATAGACATTTTCTTCTAAAGTTTTCAATGCTTCATCATGCCATAAATCATTGTTGTAAATATTCCTGGCATAAAATACCGACACAGATTTTTTATTTTTTTTCACAAATTCCAATTCTTCCTGAGAAGTTACCCTGACACCAAAACTTGTTACTCTGCAGCCTATATCTTCAACAACTCTTCTCATTACACTCGCATGATTATATTTGCTGCCGCCAAACTCATTTAATAAATCTAAATGAGCATCTAACTGAAGTACAGATAATTTTTTATATTTATTTTTATATGCTTTTATCGCACCTTGGGATATTGAATGCTCACCACCCAAGGTCACCAAAAACTTATTATCATCTATCACCTTTCTACTGCAAGTAAATATTTCTTCCATAACTTTTTTTTCATTGGTGTAAAATTCTTCAATATTTAAATTGCCTACCGTAAAGATTCCGATTTTAAAAATATTTCCCAATTCATCATCGTATGGTTCGATATTAACAGATGCATCTAATATAGCATTTGGTCCTTTTTTTGTGCCGGATTGATATGAAACGGTTCCATCGTAGGGCACCCCAAATAGAATAACTTTTGATTTATTGTATGCTTCAAGTTCAGATTTGAAATTGTAGCAAAACGCGCCAAATTGAACAGAAGACAAAACAGAATCTCTTAATTTTTTTAACATGTTCTATGATTATATTTCAGTTACGCTAATAGTGAAAATGTAACGTCGAAGTACCTTATCAGTAATTTTTTAGCACACTTCCATTCGTCAGTGCGTGCTTTTTGGCAAAATATTTAAGGTGAAATCTGAAATACTAATTTTTTTGTAACACTTCAGTTTTTTGAGACCGTAGGGGCAAAGTATTTGCGATAACTGGAATACCTGCGTTCATGCCCAAACATGCAAATGCTTCGCTCCCTACACCGTGCGGCAAAACAATGTTATTATTGGAATTTTTCAAAAAAATAAAGTGTTACATTTTTTTAATTTGTGAAGTCTGTTGTTCCACCCATTCATGTTTTCTGCTTGTTTGGTTTTGATTAACCAACCAGTTTAGGTATTTCAAGATTTTAGAATGAAACGATTTATTCGTCTTAACCCATGCTATATGCGAAGATTTATCGTGATTTTTGTTACTACAAGGCTCATTAACCCAAGTCTGGGCGTTTGAGAATGTGCGTTTAATAATTACACCCTAAATCCTGCAAACGATTTTCGCAATGCGAAAATCAGTATTTTCCACTACCAATATTGGCAAAAAGCGATAACAGATATCCGTTTTTTAGCAATTGTGGTAGCGCTATTGTACTACTTTAAACAAAAAGACATGGGAAATTGTCGGAAACGTGCTCTCTGATGCAATGAAAATCAAGATAGGGATGTACTGTCTCCATCTGCGGTATACTTACCACTCTCAAAAGACTAAAAAAACGAAATACAACGTCGGTTTTCTACTGAAAAACTACATCCAGTGACATGCGTTCCCACTTTTCCCATTCCTCCTGATGGAGAAATTTCTCCGGCAATTTTAATGTCATCTGCCGGCTTCTCTCCACCAGTTTCCCTGCCACACGGATTAACCACAGTCTCATCGTCTTTACTTCCCACTGTTGTATCACTCCACCACTGAGCAATCCCATCCACTTCAAAAGATTATACGCTAACACCGCACACTGAAATAGCGCAGCATTGGCCAAAAATTCACCCGTACGTATGTGCCCCGCATTCATCTGTCCTTTACTCTCTTCTATCAAAGTCTCGCAGGTAGCCCTCTTTCCATAACAACGATGCGCTTCCATCGGACTTAACCGCTCCGTTGTAACGTAACAAAAATACTCATACACGGACACTTCTACTAATTTCTTTTCTCTTTTGACCAATTGCCGCACTGCCACAAAACGTCTCGCACGATCCCACCCTGCACATCGATACCAAAATTCAGCCTGTTCCCATCCTGGCTCCCCTTTCACCTCATTCCATTTCTGCCCTTCAAGCAATCCTTCCAGATTCTTCAGCTTTACCTTAATCAGATATCCCGCCAATATTGACTCAAGGTATTCAAGTAATTCTCCGGTAAAAAAACCGCTGTCTCCCCGAAATACCACCCTTACCCCCTTATTCATGTACGCCATACATTCCTTCATGAACTCTACTACTCCGTTACTCGTGTAGGCGCTTCCACAGCGGAACCAACTATGTAATACCTCCTTTGTTTCTGCAATAAATGCCATTAAGGGATGATACGCCTTCTGCCCCTTCTTGTGCGGATTATATCCTACCTCTGCACCCTCCTGTTTCCCATATACACCATCTACGGTAGAATCAACATCTATCCATACTTCGCAAAGAGCACTCCTGAGTTTATGGCCTGATCTCACCGCACGCTTCCATATCTTTCCCCTAAACCGGTGGATCACCCCCGTCAGTTCCACTATATCTCCCTGACTCGCCAGCTTCATAATACGTCCTATCGTAGTATCTACAGGTACCTCTTTCCACCCGGACATCTTCTTCAATACCTCATCTGTACACACCTTCATCACCTCTACCATCGATGTCGCCCCTGCTATCAACCCTATCACTACCATTTGTACCGCATCGACAAACTGATACCGGGCATTTGCTCCACGATCCTTATGGACCGCTTCATGGACTCTCTCCCGGAACATCAGCTTACCCATAAAATTCAATACCGGTAAAAGCCCTGCATGTACCGTTAAGCCTTTCCCGCTCATCTCTGCCTTGATTTTCGGTTGTCTTTTGCTGTATTTTTTTGCTATATTCTTCATCGAAATGGTGAATCTCCTTTCAGGTGTTTTTTGTTATCAATATACCGCCGAATACCTTGGAAATCCTACCATTTCAATCCTATTCCTGCAACAAGGCTTTGCCTTGTTTGCAGGATTTAGGTAACATATTATTTTTACTCTTTAACCTCGACGTCTTTTGCACATCTAAATCCTATTGCCATATTGAATAAATCAGGCCGTTCTGATTTTCTTTCTGTAACACGGACTTGAAAAGGTCTTGAAAATCGTGAGCCACCACGAATAAGTTTCCGCTCACCTTTTTCCGGGCCTGTCGGATTAATTGAAGGAGAATATTGATAATACGTGCTAGAAAACCAATCATTACACCATTCGAATACGCTTCCGCTCATGTCATAGCAACCATACATGCTTTTGCCGGATTCAACGCTTCCAACAGGCATGGGTTCTCCGCTCAGGTTGCATCTTGTGTGATCCCATTCATTACCCCATGGGAATGCCCTTACATCCAATCCCCTCGCAGCCTTTTCCCATTCAGCTTCAGTGGGCAGTCTCTTCCCCTTCCACGCGGCATAGGCATAAGCATCATACCAATCAACTCTTGCCACCGGGTAATCCGGCACATTGTAATATTCATCTTCCCAATATCTGGGTTTGTGGTCTTTACCGATTGGTTCATCCTTGAAACATTTGCTATGGTCATTTGTCTCTTCTATGTATTTTACAAATTCCCAGTATTGTGCATTTGTAATTTCGTAACGATCTATTTCATACGCATCCAAATATACGACATGCTCAGGTTGAGAAACATCGCGTGCTTCATTTGTCCCCATACTGAATTTGCCAGCCGGTATCAAAACGGTATCATGTTTTTTGTTTTGAATTTCAAGCGCCTTTTCCATTGCCTCGTCTCGCGATTTGTACTTTTCAATAACTTCAATTTTTTTCTGGTGAGCTTGTTTTAATAATGCGATGTAACTCCGTACTTCAGTAATGTCTTTACTGTCAGGAGCGAGAATGATATATTTTTGCAAGTGGTCAACGGCACTGTCCACATCTCCTAGTTTACTATAGAGCCACCCCATATTATAATGCAGCCCGGGAAGATCGGGATAAACTTCTTCCGCTTTCAGATAAGATTTTAAAGCTAAATCATACGATTCGTTGTCACAATGCGTATTTCCTTCCTGATAATATTTAGCAGCGAGAGACATGTTACGCTCTAAATCAGCGGGGTCTTTTCCCGCAGAGAGTCTTTCTATGGGTATTAACTTTTCTCCATGTTCAACACAAAATTTTTCATTGCCAGAGCCCTCTTTTTTACAAACAGGACATACTAACTTGCCGTTAGTATCTGACAATACGGTCCCGTCTTTCCCGCAAAACTTTTCGTTGTTTTGGTAAAGTTCATTGCATTTCGGGCACATTTTAATAGTTGCATTCAAAATTTGTTCATCTGCTTTAAGAGCAACAAAATTTAACCATAGCAAAAAGAAAGGTACTACAAAAAACCAATGTTTTCTTTTTTAATAAAAGTTTTAAAAATTTAATTGTTGTCGTGGTGAAAGGCGCATATTTTTGTTTCATTTTGTTATCCAATATTTAATAAAATGTGTTTAACTTTTTCTATTTGCACTTGTAGATCATCTTCTTTTTTCCGTTCTGTTTCGACGATTTGCGGTGGTGCTTTTGCTACAAAATTTTCATTATTAAGTTTACGGCGTATAATGGTCAGATGGTTTTCCAATTGTTTCAAGTGCTTTAACTGCCGGTCTTTTTCTGCAAGCGGGTCCAATATGCCGGCAAGTAATACGAAGACCTGAAGATTTCCAATTACTTCACTTGCAGAATGGCTTGGTTTCTGCAATTCAATCCCCATATCCAATTCTTCAAGATTCGCCATTCTCTTTAACATATTTGTATGTTCATGCAAACCGTATACAAAATCCCGGGGGTAAGAAATTACTGCCTTTAATCTTTGCTTATCCTTAATATCCATTTTGCTGCGTATATTTCTGATAGCTCTTATTATGTCCTGCAGGACAGGCATAATGTGTTCAGAAGTATCATCTGCAAATTGTTTACTGAATATTGGACACCGGCTTGTTACAAGAGAACTACCTGTCCCACCAATTTGAAGTGCAATTTTGTTATGCTGAGCAATACGGGTTAAATTATTCCATAGTTCTTCAGTGATAAATGGGATAAAGGGGTGCAGTAAATGTAACGTTTTGCCAAATATAATTGCAAGAGTTGTTTGAGCATTTTTTTTGTCGATTCTATTGTTAGCGTTGTTTAAACGATGTTTAACTATTTCCAAATACCAGTCACAGAATGTATGCCATGTGAAATCGTACATTTTCATTGCAGCATCGTTAAATTTATATTGGTCTAAAGAAGCAGTGCATTCTTCAATTGTAGTATTTAAACGGCTATGAATCCATTTATCTTCAAACGGAAGTGTCGTTATATCATAGGTTATTTCTTCGGGGTTTTCTTCACTTAGATTCATAAATATGAAGCGAGCCGCATTCCAAAGCTTATTGGTAAAATTTCTCCCCATCTCGAATTTGCTTTCAGATAGTTTGACGTCTTGCCCTTCTGTGGTAAGAATAATAATTGAGAAACGCACGGCGTCCGCGCCATAACGGTCAATCATGAGAAGCGGGTCTATGCCATTACCCAGGGATTTGCTCATTTTTCTTCCCTGTTCGTCGAGAATTGTTCCGTGAATATATACGTGCGAAAAAGGAACCTGTTTCACCATCTCAATTCCCATCATAACCATGCGCGCCACCCAGAAATAGATAATGCCTCTATCGGTGACAAGGGTTGATGTTGGGTAGTAATATGCCAATTCCGGAGTTTCTTTGGGCCAACCTAATGTTGAAAAAGGCCAAAGCGCCGAACTAAACCATGTATCAAGAACATCCTCGTCCTGTTTAAGGCGGGGGCTGCTGCATTTTGTGCATTGATTTATATCCCCAGTTGAAACGGAAATAGCACCACAGTCGTAGCAATACCATGCGGGTATGCGGTGTCCCCACCAGATTTGCCTTGATATACACCAATCTCTTACGTTATCTAACCAGCTTAAATAAACTTTTTCCCAGCGTTCCGGGTAAAAAGTGACTGATTTGTTTAAACTCGCTTGTATTGCAGCATCTGCAAGAGGGCGCATTTTAACAAACCATTGATTCGAAAAATACGGTTCAATGACGGTTTGGCATCGGTAACAGTGGCCTACGGAATGTTTGTGAGGGATAATTCTATCGATGTGCTTTCTTAATTTTAAATCTTCTACCAATGCGGTTCTGCACTCAAAACGATCCTGTCCATTGTAATCTCCCGCATTAATATTCATAGTTCCATCTTCGTCCATAACAACAATTGAAGGCAGGGCATGCCGCATGCCTATTGCAAAGTCATTTGGATCATGTGCGGGAGTTACTTTTACTGCGCCTGTACCGAATGAAGGACTAACAAAGTCGTCTGCCACCACTGGCAGTTCCCTGCCCAATATAGGCAGCAGGAGGGTTTTGCCTATAAAATCTTTGTAGCGGTCATCCTTTGGATTGACAGCCACGGCAACGTCGCCAAGCATGGTTTCTGGCCTTGTTGTTGCCACAACGATATGTTGTTGTGGATTTTCTTTAAAAGAATATTTTATATGCCATAGATGTCCTTCGTGTTCTTCATGTTCAACTTCATCATCGGCCAGGGCAGTGCGGCATCTTGGGCACCAATTTATCATGTACTTGCCTTTATAAATCAGCCCCTTGCGGTAAAGTCTTACAAATGTTTCTTTTACTGCATCGGAAAGGCCTTCATCCATGGTAAACCGCTCTCTCTGCCAGTCACAGGAACTCCCTAGTTTTTTTAATTGTTGAATGATAGTAGAGCCATATTGCTGTTTCCACTTCCAGACCTCTTCTATAAAACGTTCACGTCCTATATCCTGTCGTTTAATATTTTTTGAAGAAAGCTCCCGTTCAACTACATTTTGTGTTGCAATTCCCGCGTGGTCTGTTCCCGGCATCCAAAGCACATTAAAGCCCTGCATTCTTTTCCATCGGATTAAAATATCCTGAATTATATTATTGAGAGCATGGCCCACGTGAAGGACGCCAGTGACATTCGGGGGGGGGATAACAATAGTGTAGGGTTTTTTTGAAGACGATGGTTCACTGTGGAAAAAACCGCTTTCTTCCCAAAAGCGGTACCATTTATATTCAACTTCTTTTGGACTGTAGTGTGATGGTAAATCGTTTTCCATAGTTGTAGCAAAAATATTGAATAGTTGTCTTTGTTTTAAAAGCAGTGAGGATTTTTTCGCATTTGCCTTATAAAGCAGGATCAAAGTTGTTTTGCTTCATATTCTTTAATAAGTTTATATTCTATGCTGTCGACAAGCGCTTGCCAGCTTGCTTCAATAAGGTTTCCTGATACGCCAACAGTACTCCAGACGTTTTCTTTATCCTTTGATTCTATTATTACCCTTACTTTTGCAGCGGTTGCACTGCGGGGATTTATAACTCTTACCTTATAATCGAGAAGTTTCATGTCCTTTAAAACGGGATAAAACCTCTCCAATGCTTTTCGTAATGCAGTATCTAATGCATTTACCGGACCAGATCCTTCACTGGCAGTGAGTTCCTGTGTGTTATTGACATTTATTTTAACAGTAGCTTCCGTTATCGGTAAACCATTTTCTCTTTTTTCGACAATTACCCTGAAACCTTCAAGTTCAAAGAATGGTTTATATTTTCCGGTTTTCTTTCGTACCAGTAATTCAAAGGAGGCTTCCGCTGATTCAAGTTGATATCCTTCGTTTTCAAGATTTTGCACTTCTTCGAGGATCGACCTTAAAAGAGCGGTATCGTGTGTTAAATTAAATTTTTCTGTTTTGGAAAGAATTGTAGCACTTCCTGAAAGTTCAGAGATCAATATTTTCCTTTTGTTACCGACCGATTCAGGATTGATATGTTCGTAAGTAACCTTGTTTTTTTGAATTGCATTGATATGTAAACCGCCTTTATGCGCAAAAGCGCTTGACCCGACAAAAGGTTGATTTGTGCGAAACAATAAATTTGCGGTTTCATAAACGTAGCGCGATATTTCCGTCAATTTCCGAAGGCCATCGTTATGTAAACAGTGATATCCCATTTTTAAAACCAGATTAGGGATTACGGAACAAAGATCCGCATTGCCACATCGCTCGCCAATACCATTGATTGTTCCCTGTACCTGCCTCACCCCTTTGTTTACAGCCATAATGGTATTTGCAATTGCAAGGTCGCCATCGTTGTGGGCATGAATACCTAATATGCACTTATTGTTTTTTCTGACTTCTTCAACAATGGTTGCAATCTCGTCAGGCAAACTGCCACCATTGGTATCGCATAAAACTATTACGTCTGCGCCTGCGGAACAGGCTTCATTAATAACTTTCAACGCATATCCGCGGTTGCTTTTGAATCCGTCAAAAAAATGTTCCGCATCAAAAAAGACCTCACGATTCCTGGATTTAAGAAATAAGATAGTATCCGTTACCATTTTTACATTTTCGTCTAACGTAGTTTTTAAAACATCAGTGACCTGAAAATCCCAGCTTTTACCCACAATAGTCACTACAGGGGTTTCGGCAAATAGAAGGGCATTCACATTTTTATCTTCTTCTGTGCGCACCCCAACTTTTCTTGTACTGCCAAAAGATGCGATTTTGGAATGTTTTAAAGATAAAGATTTTACTTCTTTAAAGTACGATTCGTCCTTCGGATTGGCAATGGGAAATCCGCCTTCTATAAAATCTATGCCTAATTCATCTAACTTGACGGTTATTGCTAATTTGTCCTGTAACGAGAAGGAGACCCCTTCTGCCTGGCTTCCGTCACGTAACGTTGTATCGTATATAAAGATTCTATCCATAATTAGTGTTGTTGTTACAATTTTTATTGACAAAAAATACCCCCATTTTCCATAGCAAAATAAGAAAAATGGGGGGAGGTTTTAGTATGCCTGGTGAGAAAACTAAATGATTAAGTAAATAGAGTGATTAGTTATGTAAGTGCTTAAGAAATAAGCAATTAGTTATAAATAATATATTGTATAACTATAAGTTACAATGAGGTTAAATGGTATCAATGATAAAATAT
Organism: Candidatus Kuenenia sp.; assembly: GCF_027493735.1. Classification (NCBI taxonomy): domain Bacteria; kingdom Pseudomonadati; phylum Planctomycetota; class Candidatus Brocadiia; order Candidatus Brocadiales; family Candidatus Brocadiaceae; genus Candidatus Kuenenia; species Candidatus Kuenenia sp. The sequence goes on along the minus strand of NZ_JAOSKF010000023.1, from coordinate 113,528 downwards.
ATTGTCAAGTTTAAAAGGCTAACGAGGTTTCTCTCTACATCATTATATGTTGATGTCCGTTTTCCGGCAAAGTACTTTTTTGTTTTTAAACAAGGGCTTTAAGGAAAGTTTGTTTTCTTAATTGACCAAACTACGGGTATTTTCTATAATAAGAATCCTTATTATGTCGGTCAAAAATGAATACAAAAAACTATGGAGGAAAACACTTTGCACACTGAACAAAAACAAAAAAGCAGCCACCCGACGCCTCATGGCCATGGTGATCATCCGGAAACAATCAGACAGACGTATGATCGTATGAAACATGATACATCAGGTAAATCTGCAGTTGAATATATGAAAAATATGAAAAATCAGTTAAGGCTTGTGTTTTGGGAGACGACTGTCGGCTGTAATCTGGAGTGTATACATTGCCGCAGGCTTGATGTAAGTACTACTCTTGCAAAAGACGATATGTCTACAAAAGAAGCCTTTGAATTTGTTGATGCTATCGTGGAGGTGGGCAATCCAATTTTGGTATTGAGTGGGGGAGAGCCTCTCTTTCGTCCGGATATCTTCGATATTGCAAAACATGCGGTAAGCAAAGGGCTAAGCGTTGCATTAGCTACAAATGGTACACTTGTTGAAGACGATGTGGCAAGAAAAATTGTTGATGCAGGCATTGCCAGGGTTTCTATCAGCTTTGATGGCGCAGACGAAAAAACGCACGACGATTTTCGAAAAATACCCGGTTCGTTCAAGCGTTCAATGGAAGGCTTTAAAAGATTGAAAAATCTGGGCATGAGTATGCAAATAAATTGCACGATTGCCAAACATAATGTTGAACAAATAGATGATATGTACAAATTGGCTTTAGAGCTGGGTGCTGATGCGCTACATGTTTTTATGCTGGTGCCTGTGGGTTGCGGGGTTCAGATTGCGGATGATCAAATGCTTCATCCCGCCAAATACGAAGAAGTACTCAATCATTTCTATGATTTATCAAAAGAAGCAAAAATTCAGACGAAGGCTACCTGTGCGCCGCATTATTTTCGTATCATGAGAGAACGGGCAAAAGAGGAAGGGATTACAATATCTCCCCAAACCCATGGTATGGCTGCGATGACAAAGGGGTGTTTGGCGGGTACAGGCGTTTGTTTTGTTTCCCATAAAGGGGAGGTTTTCCCCTGCGGTTATTTGCCCGTCGAAGCGGGACATGTAAAGAAACAAAAATTTGCAGATATCTGGAAAAATTCTCCGGTATTTGAAAAGCTGCGAAATCCGGATTTATTAGAGGGCAAGTGCGGGGACTGTGAATACAAAAAAGTCTGCGAAGGGTGCAGGGCTCGTGCATTTTACGATACAGGAAACTATTTGGCGGAAGAACCATATTGTATTTATCAGCCGAAACTTACGCGTACAAACGAAAATTAGACCTTAGCGGCCACTTCGTTTTTGACGAGGTTTAATCCAAATATTTTATGCACTGCATTTAATGCCCGTTCGGCGTGAGCTTCATCGATTATGCAGGATATTTTTATTTCAGAGGTACTAATCATCTGTATGTTAATTTTTTCTTCAGCAAGGATACTGAACATCTTTTCCGCTACACCACAATGGCTCCGCATGCCTATCCCTACTACGGATAGTTTAGCGATTTTGTCATCGTATAAAACCTCCATTGCCCAGAGGTCCTTTTTTATCTTTTCTGCAGTTTCCAGCGCGTTTTTCAAATCACTTCGCGGTACAGTAAACGTTACGTCAGCGCGTCCTTCGACACTTGCGTTTTGAATGATCATGTCCACATTAATATTTTTTTTCGCGATCTCGTGAAATATTTTTGCCGCCTGGCCGGGAACATCAGGAATAGACCTGATAGTAATTTTTGCATCGTTTTTGCTGACGGTTGCACCGCTTACAACAATGTTTTCCATATCATCAATCTCCTTACATATCAATGTTCCTTCAGAGTTGTTGAAACTTGAGCGAACGTATAAAGGCACATTGTATTTTTTTGCAAATTCTATCGAGCGTGAGTGCATTACCTGGGCGCCCAGGCTCGCAAGCTCTAAAATCTCATCATACGAGATTTTATTGAGTTTTCTGGCATTTGGCACCTTTCTTGGGTCGGCGGTATAAATTCCATCCACGTCCGTAAAAATATCACATCTGTCCGCATGCAGAATAGATGCGAGGGCGACTGCCGTAGTATCAGAACCGCCTCTTCCCAGGGTGGTTATGTTTTCATTTACGTCAATGCCCTGAAAACCCGCTACAATAACAATGGAGCCATTATCTAATTCCTTGCGGATTCGGTCTGCATTGATGTTGCGGATGCGCGCCTTCGTGTGAAAACTATCCGTAACGATACCCACCTGACCACCGGTAAATGATATTGCAGGATACCCAAGCGCATGAATCGCCATTGCCATGAGGGCAATAGAAACCTGTTCGCCCGTTGATAATAACATATCCATTTCGCGTGTAGAAGGTTTATCAATAATTTCATTTGCAAGTTCAATAAGTTCATCAGTTGTTTGTCCCCTCGCAGAAACAACAACAATCACTTTATTCCCGGCATCATATGTTTCTGTAACTCGCCTGGCAGCAGCCTTTATGCGTTCAGCATCAGCAACAGAAGTACCGCCAAATTTTTGAACAATTAGTCCCATGAGTCGCTCTTATGATAAAAAATGTAATGGTGAATATAGTATTACCCTGTAAAAACATCTTTCTTTTGTCAGTTTTTCTTTGTGCCCATAGTGTTTCGTGGTTAAACTCTTTTTGATTGCGGCTTTGTGTGCTATGAATAGCTAAAAGAAAATTTTTATCAAGATTATAAAAAGAGTTAAACAAAGTCAAATCATTTTTAACGATAATAATAGCCAATATTTTAACTGTAGAGAACATAGTACCTTATCAGTAATTTCTTTACATTTTCCGGCAAAATATTTAATGATCCTTTCTTCAGTCGGCAGTTGACCAATGACTAATGACTAATGTTGGGAAGCGTTGTTGTGCGTCTCTGCATGGAGCGAAAAAATTGACGGAAAAAGTGTGCTTTATGGTAACTTTTCAATAAGTTGAGGTTTTAATAATAATTTCAATCTCAATTTGCCGACTGTAGATTGTCGATTGCCGACGGTACAGTTTATGGAAGAGTTCTACCGCAGGCTTGCTAAGCAGGCAAAATTCTTTTATAGTTATGCACATGCTGATTCATATTAAGAATACAAGCAGAAAAAACCATGTAACAATTTTTCCCGGAGGCATGCCAAAATGAGCAATCAACCGAACAAAGTTATTTATTCCATGAACAGTGTGAGCAAGTTTTATGAAAAAAAACCCGTATTAAAAGACATCTCGCTTTCCTATTTTTACGGCGCTAAGATTGGCGTGCTTGGTTTAAATGGTTCGGGAAAGAGTTCTCTTTTACGCATAATGGCAGGAGTAGACGAGAATTATAACGGACAGGTAACGCTTTCACAGGGATATACGGTAGGATTTCTTGAACAGGAACCCTTGCTTGACGAAACAAAAACGGCGCGTCAGATTGTGGAAGAAGGCGTCCAGGAATTGGTAGATCTCCACAATGAATATAACCGTATAAACGAACAATTTGCAGAACCAATGTCAGGCGATGAAATGAATGCTTTGATAGAAAGGCAGGGGGCGGTTCAGGAAAAGATTGACGCGCTTAATGCCTGGGACCTTGATTCCCGGCTTGAAATGGCAATGGATGCGCTACGTTGCCCTGAGGGAAATACACCGGTAAAGATATTATCAGGTGGAGAAAAACGGCGTGTGGCGCTTTGCAGATTGCTCTTAAAAAAACCGGACATCCTGCTTTTGGATGAACCGACGAACCACCTCGATGCTGAAACGGTTGCCTGGCTGGAGCAACACTTGCTGAAATATGAAGGAACAGTGATTGCTGTGACGCACGACCGGTATTTTCTTGATAATGTCGCCGGCTGGATATTAGAACTTGACCGCGGATATGGTATACCATGGAAGGGTAACTATTCTTCATGGCTTGATCAAAAACAGAAAAGATTGCAACAGGAAGAAAAACAAGAGACTGAACGGCAAAAGACATTGCAACGCGAGCTGGAATGGATCCGGATGAGTCCGAAGGGACGGCACGCAAAATCAAAGGCGCGAATCAATTCTTATGAATCATTGCTTGCGCAACAAACCGAGAAACAAATAAAAGAACTGGAGATTTACATCCCGCCAGGACCGAGATTGGGGAATTTAGTTATTGAGGCGGATAAGGTTTTCAAATCATACGGAGACCGTATTTTGATAGAGAATATGACGTTTTCACTGCCGCGTGGTGGAATTGTAGGCATCATTGGCCCTAACGGTGCCGGGAAAACTACATTGTTCCGGATGATTACCGGACAAGAGAAGCCGGATAACGGAACAATCAGGATAGGGGAGTCGGTAAAACTAGCATATGCAGACCAGAGCCGTGAAACCCTCGATCCGAATAAAACGATATGGGAGACAATATCCGGCGGTAACGACATAATTCAAATCGGCAGCAGAGAGGTCAACTCACGCGCATATGTGGCGCGATTTAACTTTTCAGGTGCGGATCAGCAAAAACCGGTGAACGCTATTTCCGGAGGGGAAAGAAACAGGGTGCATCTTGCCTGTATGTTAAAAGAAGGCGCAAACGTCCTCCTGCTCGATGAACCAACAAATGATCTTGATGTAAATACCATGCGTGCCCTCGAGGATGCGTTGGAAAACTTTTCCGGCTGCGCTGTGGTGATAAGCCATGACCGCTGGTTCCTTGACAGGATTGCCACCCACATTCTTGCTTTTGAGGGGGATAGCAAGGTTATCTGGTTTGAGGGAAACTATACTGAATACGAGGAAGAGAGAAAAAGACGCATTGGCTCCGCCTCCGACCAGCCTCATCGCATCAAATACAGACACTTAACACGGGCATAATACCAACAACTTTAACCTGTGGTAAGCCAGAACCAAATTATCTTGATTTTATATATATTATGAATATAAAAGTTATTAAACAGCTATTATAAGCCTGATTCTTGCCAAACAACAGGAAAAGCATCGCGACAAAGGCAAACCTCGGGTGTGAAGATTTACAAAAAATCGGGAATACGCCCATTGGCATTTATACCTTTATATCAAAATTTAAAGTGTCGCCAGGTTTAATTTCATATATCTTTTCGCGGAAACAAATTTTCGTTATTATGTCTCTTTCTTTGCTTGAGGTAATGGCCAATGCATCCGGTGTTATGTTGATATCAAACCAGTTCCCCCTATACTTTATCTTTAACATGAGTCTTTGCAAACCTTCAGGAATTTTCGGATTCAGATGGAGCATCTCATCACAGAATGCTATACCTGTATAGCACTGCTGGAGAATATCAACAGTCCCAGCCATTGCGCCCAGATGTATGCCTTCGTGTGTAGTGCCTCCCTGTATATCCGAGATATCGCTTTCCAGTGCCTTATTAAAAATATTCCATGATCCCGTACGATCTGACCTGGCAAGAACCCACGATAGGACAATATTGCTGAGGGTAGAACCGTTAGAGCATCGCTTAAGATAGTATTCTATGTTCTTTGGAATAATTTGTGGATCAAAATCGTATCCCATTTCTTTAAAAAGTTCGTGCAGTTCCTCTGCAGAAAAGAGATAAAAAAGCATGAGTACGTCCGCTTGCTTTGAAGCCTTATAGCGGTTGGTTGTATCTCCTTCCGCCTCCAGAATACGGTCAAGACGCTGTATATCTCCATATTTTTTGATATAACCATCCCAGTCGAATTCAGCTAACTCATTGTATCCCTCGAACTGGCTGATTATGCCATCATCATGAAAGACAACCTTCATTTTATGGATAATGTCCTGCCACTGTCCGATCTCGGTTTTCTCCAAGCCAATTATTTCCAGAAGGTCATACCTCCTTTTAGGGTTCAGCTTGTTGAGGGCTTTAATAGCAGTACGCAATACCCAGACGGTCATCACATTTGTATAGGCATTGTTATTCAGCCCAGGTTTTTCAGCGTCAGGATATTTATCATGATATTCGTCAGGCCCCATGACACCGAGTATTTCATAGCGGTCTATTTCTCTGTTATAAGAGGTGAGGCTTGACAGAAATCTGGCGATTTCAAGAATCATTTCCGTGCCATATGTAGCCATAAATTCCAGATCTTCTGTTGTTTCGAAGTACTGCCAGACGTTATACGCTATAGCTGCATTTACATGGCGCTGGAGGTGTGTGTTGTCCGGAAGCCAGCGGCCTGATTTGGGATTAAGATGAAGCTGTTGTGTTTCCTCCCTTCCGTCGCTTCCGCTTTGCCATGGATAGAGTGCGCCTCTAAATCCCGCCTCTTGAGCGGCAATGCGAGATCTGTTTAACCGCCTGTATCTGTAAAGCAGCAGAGCTCTGGTAAGCACTGGAATTCTCAAATTGAGATATGGAAAGATAAACAACTCATCCCAGAAAATATGCCCCCTGTATGCCTCTCCGTGCCAACCCCTTGCAGGTACACCTATATCCAGATCAATCGAGTTTCTGGAAACCGTCTGTAGCATATGAAATATGTGCAGGCGGAGAATCATCTGTGTACGGTCATTGTCCGCTATCTGAATGTCGCATTTGTACCAGAGATGGTTCCATTCCATAGCATGGCGCTCGAATAATTCTTTGAAATTGCCGGTATGCCTGAGAGCTTCAACAGCATCCTGAGCAGGTTCGGAAATGGCAAAGTCTTTAGATGCATAAAAAGAAACAATCTTTTCAATTGTCACAGGCGTATTATTTACTGCCTCAATAAAAAATTCCTGAGCAATATAGCCGGGCTCTTCAACAGGCTTTCTTTCAACTTCTATCTGTTCACCCTCAATATAAACACGGGTTCTTGCAGCCTCTGCCACACGGATATGAGATTGATTGGTCTCTACAAGCAGATAAATTATGTCATTATCGGCTTTTCCGCTTTTTACAGGCGCAAGATGTTTGCTGTTTAACTGCTTATAACGTTCAACTCCTGCATTGATAATAGTTCCGTCCATGGCGGAGAGTATTTGAATACGCCCTGACCAATTCTCAGGTATGATTGTAATTTCAAGCGCTGCAAGATGCATATTTGCCATATGTACAAAACGCCGTTGAATCAATGTTGTTTCGCGATTTTGTCTATCTCTGAATCTCACTGTTCTTGAGAGAATGCCCTCTTTCATGTTGAGTTCCTGCCGATAGGAAAGAATGTCGACGGTCATCAGATTAAACCAGTCGCCGCCTTCAGGCCGGAATTTCGTGAGTAACCAGTTTGGCATATTCACCAAGTCTTCATTTTCTACTACACGGCCTGCAATATCAGTTTTCAACCGGTTATAGCCTCCAGCGAGATAAGTACCGGGATAATGAATCTCGTCAGCCTCAGATTCCGGCGAGGTACCACGTGTTGCGAAATATCCGTTTCCCAGTGTACAAAGGGCTTCTCTGAGGCTTTCCATGGAAGGTTTAAAGTCTTCATATAAAAGTGTCCAGTTATTCATGGCCACCTCCTAATGGAATAAGTTTCAAAAGGAATTTGCGTACCTCTTCCGGATTCTTAAGACTATAAGAAGCCGCCGTCTCATAGGGTTCGTCCCAGACAACAATTCCGATACCACTGCCTTTGAGTGTCCAGAATGCGTCTTCATCGGTCACATCATCTCCTATATAAAAAGGCAGTACGTCGTCTCCGTCAAGCTTCAATGCTTTTAATAAGGTAAGCAGGGCCTTTCCCTTGTGCCAGTCAATATCCGGCTGTAGTTCGAATATCTTTTTTCCGTATGCCTTTCTAAGTTCAGGATAGACGGAAGCCACTTTATCCACAATCTCATCTACAAGTTCGGCTTTCTCCGGAGTTACAAGGCGATAATGAATGGCAATAGCGAATTTTTTCCGTTCCACAAACACACCTTCTATTGAGCGGAGCTTTTCGGAAAGTTCCTTCTCTGCTTTATCGAGAACAGGCAGAAATTCTGCCCCTGCCTGACTCTTTATGTTTAATCCCTCTGGCCCCGCAATATCAAAGCCATGGCTTCCGGCATAGACAAATGAGTCTATTTCCACCTTCTCCTGCACATCTTTTAGATCGCGACCGCTTATTATTCCTACCGTACAATTATTGGAAAGTTTTATCACAGCCTCCCGCATGTCTTCTGCCATAATAGCTTTGTCGGGTGTTTCAACTATAGGGGTTAGAGTTCCGTCGTAGTCAAGAAAAACGGCAATGCGTTTGCCCCTTGCCTGATTGGCAATATCATCAATGCTGTCCAGTGCGGAAGGCAGGCCATGAATTACTTCAATATCGTTCCTGACGCCGATTTCAGAGAGGTCTTCAACTACTACATCAGCTCCGTTTTCAAGCAGCGATTCTTTATCGCCTGTCCGTGCCACACCAACCACAAGCCTGAATTTGCCGGCTTTTCCTGCTTGAACACCTGAAATAGCATCTTCAATCACAACCGCACGTTCAGGTTTCGCCTTTAACTGTCTTGCTGCCTCAAGGAAAATGTCCGGAGCAGGCTTACCTTTAATGCCAAGAACTTCAGAATCCAGTCCATCCACCCTGACGTCAAACAGGGATGAAAGATTTGTTGAATCAAGGATCATGGCGCAGTTTCTACTCGAGGATATTATGGCTGTTTTGCAGCCTTGTTTTTTCAAACTATGTATAAAATCTATTGTCGAATCATATACTTCAGCGCCATGGTCTCCGATGTGTTTCAGGAAATATTCATTCTTTAATTTGCCCAGGCCGTGGATAGATTCTGTGCCGGGCAAATCATCTGGTTGTCCTTCGGGCAGATTAACACCCCTTGAACGGAGGAAACTCCTCACGCCATCAAAACGTGGTTTGCCATCAACATAAAGGCGGTAATCTGCGTCAATATCAAAAGGTTGAAATGGCTTATTATTACAGGCAGCATATTGGGAGAGAAATTCATCAAACATCTTTTTCCATGCATCTGCATGCACGCTTGCCGTATCGGTGACCACTCCGTCAAGATCAAAGATTACCGCATCAAAGTCTTCCCTTGATATTGTGTATGCCGATTTTTTGTGAACCATCGAAGCACCTCCGGTTTGCTTTAAGTTTCCGGGACTTATTACTTTCCTTCTGATGCAGATGTTCCGGTTATATTTTGCTGCCGGTATGATTGCAGGTTCGTAAGGCAGAATATCAATTGACCGTGTCATTTCCCGATGATTTGGACATAACGGGCAATGCCGTTTCTGGTTATGAGTCCCTGTATAGATGCCCCTTTCTTAACAACCAACCTCCCTGTATCTTCCCTCAGCATCGATTCAAGGGCTTTTATTGCCTCCGCTTCGGCGGATATTTCCCATTGCTTTTTATGTTTCAGATAAACTTCCCTGACTCTTGTATCTTCAAAAGCGTTTTTAGGTATGCCTTTTATTTCTTTCAGGGTTATTATACCAAGATACTTTCCATCCTCTACTACAGGGAAACCGCCGTAGCCATATTTCAGAAAGTAATTATTCACAACCTCCTCAAGGCTAAGGGAAGGACTTACGTTAATCAGGTCCCTCACCATTAAGTCTTTGACTTTAACGCCAAAAAGATATTCCTGAAGCGCTGACTGCTGATAACTTGCCTGGGCTGCCGTAAAGAGAAACCAACCAATAAGCATCAGCCACAGACCTCCCGGCACTCCTGTAAAAAGAGAAAACAACCCGAAAAAGACAAAAAACAGGGCAATCTTCCTCCCGACGCCAGCTGCCTTTTGCGTCGCAGAAAAAAAGTTCTTATTCTTACTCCACAAAATAGCTCTCAAAACCCTCCCCCCATCCAAAGGGAAACCCGGAATGAGATTAAATATCCCAATAATCAGATTGATTTGTGCCAGGTATATAAAAAGCGTCTTCATGCTTCCTGATACACCCATAGAAATAAAGTAAAACAAAGCGTACAAAAAAAAACTGGAAAGAGGCCCTGCAATAGCAATATTAAATTCAGCCCTTGGGTGGGGTGGTTCACTTTTCATCCTGGAAACTCCACCAAAGATAAAGAGTGTTATGCTCTCTATGGAAATTTTGTACCTCTTTGCCACAATGCAATGGGCCAGTTCGTGAAAGGCTACGGAGGCGAAAAGTAGAAGGGCTGCAAGGGCGCCTTTTAGCCAGTAAGATGTCACAGGTAGGTCAGGAGCTGCCTTTGGAAAGTATAAAGTTGACAGAGACCATGTAATCAAACCGAAGACGATAAACCACGTAAAATGCACTCTTATTGGAATACCCATTACCGTACCTATCTTCCATGCCCCCTGTAATGATCCGTTCATGTTTTTCTCCTTTCATCTGTTTTTAAATTATTCAACCCAAAATACGCTTACCGCATCTCTAATCTTTTTCAATGTTAAATGCAATAATAATTTTAACCTCCTGGCTACTATTATAGCGTAATATAAACTACCGAGGACGAAGGATGACGGACGAGAGACGACGGATATCCTTCGTTTCTCGTCTCTCGCTCTTACGTTTTTCAAAAAACCAAAGTGTTACAAAATATTTTAACCATTCGTTTTGTAAGTAATGTGCAAGCGTATTGTGCTTGCATTGAATTTTCTTTTGACCTATACTGATTTTTCGCAACAGGTCCGTTTTTTTAAAATACTACAATAACGCCATTATCAGCGGTGTAGCGGCGACGGATGAATTGCTGCTACATAAAGTATTACCAGTATTTCAACAAGTAATACGATAATAAATGAGTATGCATCCCATGTTACTACAAAAAGAAATCAATAAAGGTGAGATTGTATCGATAAGAGGAAGTATTGTGGACGTTCGCTTTCCAGGAAGAGTCCCTCCTATTCATAATGAACTCAGGGGAGAATTGGGAAATGTAAAATACGTAATCGAAGTAGTGATTCATCTTGATCATGAAACCGTTCGTGGAATAGCGCTAACTCCCACAGGGGGATTATACCGGGGGTTTATATTGACCGACATGGAACAAACGTTAAGGGTTCCCTTGGGAAAAGAATTACTTGGGAGAATGTTTAATGTTTTTGGTGAAACTATTGATAATGGAGAACCTCTTCGTGATGTTGTGTGGAAGTCCATATACCAGCCAACGATTTCACTGTCCAGCCGTTCCGTTTCTACAGAGATTTTCAGTACGGGAATTAAAGCAATCGATGTGCTTGCACCTCTTGAGAGGGGAGGAAAAGCAGGGCTTTTTGGAGGCGCCGGGGTTGGAAAGACAGTGCTTATTACTGAAATAATTCATAAAGTCATGGGGATTTACGGCGGAGTAAGCTTCTTTTGCGGTATAGGTGAACGGTGCCGCGAGGCTGAGGACCTTTTTCGGGAAATTAAAGCTGCCGGGGTTTTGGATAATACGGTAATGCTCTTTGGGCAAATGAATGAACCGCCAGGCGCGAGATTTCGTATAGGGCATGCGGCGCTTCGAATGGCTGAATATTTTCGGGATGAAGAAAAACAGGATGTGTTGCTCCTGATAGATAATATTTTTCGTTTTATACAGGCAGGTTCCGAGGTGTCGGGGCTTTTGGGGCAGTTGCCTTCCCGCGTAGGGTATCAACCTACATTGGGAACGGAACTCTCTGAACTACAGGAACGAATTTGCAGCACCTCTTCTGGGTCAATTACTTCTGTTCAGGCAGTGTATGTGCCTGCGGATGATTTTACAGACCCTTCTGCGGTTCATACGTTTAGTCATTTATCTGCCACAATCGTGTTGTCGCGAAAAAGAGCCAGCGAGGGTCTTTATCCAGCGATTGACCCGTTGCAATCGGGGTCAAAGATGCTTATGCCGCATATTGTTGGAAAGAAGCATTATCAGATTGCGCGCGAAATTTTAAAAATATTGGCAAACTATGAAGAACTCAAAGATATTATCGCTATGCTGGGTCTGGAAGAACTTTCTCCGGAAGACAGAAGGACGGTATATCTTGCCAGAAGGCTTGAGCGATTTTTTACACAACCCTTTTTTACGACTGAGCAATTTACCGGGCATAAAGGAAAAACAGTCGGCATTGAGGATGCATTGGAAGGATGTGAGCGGATTTTGAATGGAGAGTTCGATTCATTTCCGGAAAGCTCACTTTACATGATTGGCGGAATTGATGAAGCAAAGAAACCATGAAACTAAAAGTACTGCTTCCTACTGAAATATTTATAAACGAAGAAGTTGAAAAGGTCGTTGCGGAAGCGGATAATGGATATTTCTGCTTACTGCCCCGCCATGTAGATTTTGTATCTGCTCTTGTTCCGGGGCTTTTAATATACGAGCAGGAAGGACGCGAAGTATTCCTTGCTATTGATGAAGGGATTCTCGCAAAATGTGGCGCCGAGGTACTTGTTTCCACAAGAAATGCCGTTCGTGGCCCTGACCTTGGGAAATTGAAAGAAACGGTGGAAAATAAATTTCGTTCAGATGATGAACGAAAGAAAACCGCTCGCTCCGCTGTAGCAAAACTTGAGATTAATTTTGTACGGCAATTTATTGAACTTGGTGAAAGCAGACATGGTTGACCCTGCACAAAAGAAAGAGGATGATGTATTAAAAAAATTCGTTGTGGAAGTAGGGAAAAAAGAATCGCGTAAAATAAAAGGCAGGAAAGAATCGAAGTCCAAATCGTTTTGGTTTGGCATGGGCATGTCGGGGATCATAGGCTGGTCGATAACTATTCCCACATTACTTGGCATAGCACTTGGTATCTGGATTGATAAAAAATGGCCGTCGCCTGTGTCATGGACGCTTACGCTTCTTAGTGTTGGCATAGCAATTGGTTGCCTGAATGCGTGGCGCTGGATAAAAATGTCCGATAAAAATGATTAATGTGAATCTTGCTTTACTGTTAAATATATCTGGAACAAAGGGGAATAATGATTATGGTAAATGATATATTTACGCTTGCCACTGCACTTGCAGTTGGAATGGCGGTAGGTTTGCTGAATTTTGCCGGCATGTGGAGTACCATACATTATCTTCCAATAATAAAATACCCCTCCGCACTGATTATGCTAAGTTATATTATACGCATGGCGATTGTTCTGGCTACATTTTATTTCATCATGGATGGCCGCTGGGAACGATTACTTGTGTGTTTAGTGGGGTTCTTTATTGTACGACGAGTATTGGTAAAACGTTTTCTTCCCGAAGGGTCCAAGATGAAGATGACATACCATTCAAAATAGTGGGGGGTAATGCGTGAATATAAGTCCTGACAATACAATAGTTCTTCACATTGGGCCGATCGCATTAAATGCGACCATTGTCTATACCTGGATTACCATGGCAGTGATTGTTGCGCTGTCATGGTTTGGCACGAAGAAATTGACGACAGAATGCAAGATATCCCGCTGGCAAAATCTTCTTGAAACGCTTGTATTAGGCATGAATAAACAGATTCGGGCAATCAGCAACCAGGAACCGGACAGGTTTTTGCCTATCGTGGGAACGTTATTTTTATTCATTTCAGTGTCTGTCATTATGAGTATTATTCCGGGGTATCAATCGCCCACCGGTTCCTTATCAACCACTGCAGCGCTTGCCATTTGTGTATTTGTGGCAGTGCAGTTTTACGGAATATCAAAACGCGGTTTTATAGGTTATTTGAAACATTATTTGAAACCCACGCCATTCATGTTGCCGTTCAATATTTTGGGAGAAGCCTCCCGTACGATAGCGCTTGCAGTCAGGCTTTTTGGAAACGTTATGAGCGGGTCTGTTATCATCGCAATCCTGCTTTCGATTGCGCCAATTTTTTTCCCCATTCTCATGCAGGCGTTGGGCTTGCTGACAGGGTTAATACAGGCGTACATTTTTGCTATTCTTTCTATCGTGTATATCGCTTCTGCAACGCGGGTTTATGAAGAAAAAGAACAAACATTAGAAAAATATGGAAAAGGAAAGGAGTAAAACAGCATGGATAATGTTGGCCTGATTGGAATGGTATCTATTATTGTCGCCGGTTTTACAATAGCGGTTGGTTCGATTGGCCCCGCGCTGGGAGAGGCTCGTGCGGCGGCTCAGGCTCTCAGTTCAATTGCACAGCAGCCTGACGAGGCAAATACAATTACGAGGACGTTGTTTGTCAGCATGGCTATGATAGAATCCACTGCGATCTATTGTTTTGTTGTAGCTATGATTGTTATTTTTGCAAATCCTTTTTGGAATTATGTGATAACTAAAGCCGGGGGACAGTGATGCTTATTAATTGGTTCACCGTATTTGCCCAAATATTTAACTTCCTGCTTCTTGTTTTTCTCCTGAAGCATTTTCTTTATGGAAGGATTATTTCGGTTATGAATGCAAGAGAAGAAATGATCGCTTCCAAATTGCAGTCGGCGGAACAGAAGATGATTGACGCAGACAACGAAAGAGAACTTTATCTTCAAAAAAATAAGGAAAATGATGCAAGATGCGAAAGTCTCTTTACCAGCGCAAGTTTGGAAGCAGAAGCACAGAAAAAGGAACTTATTGAAAATGCACGCAGGGAAGTTGAAGAATTGAAAGAACGATGGCATGAATCATTGAAGGAAGAGAGAGAAACGTTTCTTGCAAATCTCCGGAAAAAAACGACTACGCAGATATATGCTATTCTGAGAAAAATATTGTCGGATCTTTCAAGTGCTGATCTTGAAAAAAATATGACAGATACCTTTCTTAAAAAAATCAGAAATCTTGGCAACACAGAGAAAAACAAGATTAAAGACATTTTAGAACAATCACACTATCAGGCAGTGATAACCAGTATGTTTGAGATTCCTGCAGAACAGCAGCAAATCATTACCACTGAAATCAGCAATGTCATGGGTGAAAAACTGGAAATTCAATATATATCTCCCCATGACCATATTTGTGGAATAGACTTCAGGGTAAAAAACTACAGGATCGGATGGAACCTCGATGATTACATTAAATTCCTTGAGAAAGAAGTGGATAAAACATTGGATGAAGAATTAGCGAGGTAATCATGATTATGGCGACTACTGGAAATCTCATGGAAACACAAATTAACAAGGCATTTGATGCCTTCGGACAGATATTGGAGAAAAAAGAATATCCACTGGAAATACGGGAAACAGGCACGGTTACTTACGTGGGAAAAGGAATTGCGCGGGTAAATGGCTTATGGAATGTGAAATCTGAAGAAATGGTGCTTTTTTCCGGCAGTCTTCCCGGCCTGGTATTCAACCTGGATCATGGGGAAGCTGGGATCATTTTGCTCGACGAAGATGATGATATAAAAGCGGGAGGCGAAGTGCAGCGGACAGGCAAGGTCATAGATGTGCCTGTCGGTAAAATGCTGCTTGGGCGCGTGATAGATGCTGTGGGAAGGCCTTTGGATAATTATGGCCCGGTACGAACAACTCACCGTCAAATTATAGAGAGAGAAGCGCCGGCTATTATTGACCGTTCTCCGGTAAATATACCGCTGCAAACAGGAATAAAGGTGATAGACGCCTTAATCCCCATAGGAAGGGGGCAAAGAGAACTCATTCTTGGCGACCGCCAGACAGGAAAGACAACGATTGCCCTGGACACGATTATTAATCAAAAAGATAAGGGGGTTATTTGCGTTTACTGCGCAATAGGGCAAAGAAGTTCTTCCGTGGCAAAATTGATAGCGGATCTTCGGAAAAATGATGTATTGGATAATACAATTATCGTGGTTGCCGCTGGTGAATCGACTCCCGGAATGAAATATATCGCTCCTTATGCCGCCACTGCCATGGCGGAATATTTCATGTATAAGGGAGAGGATGTGCTCATCGTGTACGATGATTTAACGAATCATGCACGGGCATACCGGGAACTATCCCTCCTGCTGAGAAGGCCGCCTGGCAGGGAAGCTTTTCCCGGCGATATTTTTTATATTCATTCCCGCCTGCTGGAAAGATCCACACACCTGAAAAAAGAGCTTGGAGGAGGGTCTTTGACCTCTTTGCCTATTATTGAGACGGAAGCGCAGAATATTTCGGCGTATATTCCTACAAATTTGATTTCTATCACTGACGGACAGATTTATCTATCTCCGGAACTTGCGCAGAAAGGGATTATGCCGGCTGTAAATGTAGGGAGGTCGGTATCCAGAGTCGGGGGCAAGGCACAATTTCCGTCTTACAGGATGGTGGCAAGTGATTTACGGCTTTCTTACGCTCAATTTGAGGAGTTGGAGAGGTTTGCGCGTTTCAGCACGCGGTTAGATGAATCAACCCGAAAAATTATTGAGCGTGGGAAACGTGTCCGTGAGATTCTCAAACAGCCACAGTTTCAACCTGTGCCGGTTTCTGTGCAAATTGTTGTTTTAATGGCAGTAGTGGAAGGCTTATTGGATAAATCGCCCATAGAGCTTATTTCTGCAGCGGAATCCGCCATCAGTAAAGAAGTGACTGAAAAATTGCCTGACGTATGCCAGAAGATTGAAAAAGGAGAACAACTCATTGACGAAGACCGGTATAAAATTGTCTCTCTGGCAAGAAATGTTATTGCTGAAAAAGAAGAGGGCATTTAGATGCTAACACTTGAACGGTTGAGGAGGAAAATTCAGAGCGCTGAAGATTTGCATGCCATAGTAAAAACTATGAAAACGCTTGCAGCGATAAATGTTCGCCATTATGAGGAAGCTGTTGAAGCGGTTTCCGGTTACTACCGAACCATTGAAATGGGCCTTCAGGTGGTTCTCCAAAAAGGAGAGGGAGAAGTTGTTTCAAAAATATCAGGAAAGGAAAAAACTGCAGGATGCGCCGTGGTATTCGGTTCCGACCATGGCCTTTGTGGCGGATTCAATAGTCAAATAACATCATATGCGCTGGAAAGCATGTACAGCAAAAGCATTGCCCATGAACGATATGTTTTGCTCTGCGTCGGAGTGCGGGCAGCAGATCTTATCGAAGAACGAGGGCATCCTGTTGAAGAAATATTCCCTGTACCGGCGTCCCACTCAGAGCTTGTAGAAACCGGATACAAAATTGTAACGGCGCTTAACAGTTTGGAAGAGAAGGGGAAAATTACAAAGGTTATTTTGTTTCACCATAAATTGTTATCCAGCACTTCCTGCAAACCTCAAACAGCGCATCTCTTGCCGCTGGATCAGGAATGGTTGGATGCGTTAGCGGGGAAAAAATGGCCATCTCATATAATTCCAACATTTACAATGGAGAGGAGGAAACTTTTTTCAACGCTTGTTCGCCAGTATATTTTTGTTTTACTCTATCGGGCACTTGCAGAGTCTATGGCAAGTGAAAACGCAAGCCGGCTTTCTTCCATGCAAACTGCAGAAAAAAATATAAAAGAAACGGTTGAAGGGTTGAATATGTCCTATCGTCATCAGTATCAGACCTCTATCACTGAAGAACTTCTTGATATAGTAGCGGGCTTTGAGGCGTTGCAATCAGAAGGGAAACAATTTTGATTCATTTCTTTTTGTAACATGGGAGAATAATTCGGTAAGCCAAAAATCAGTCTTTTGCCGGAAAATAATCCTCCGGATCGACCCATTCCCTTTCAACGGTAAATTTGCAATCGATAAACTCAAGAGGATTACAGAGGGTGGTTATCTGTGGGGCATTTATCATTTTCCATGTAAGTCTTTCATGGGGAAAAGATACAGGTATCCATGCCACTGTGATATGCACATGGGGAAGAATCCTTGCATGTTCCCGCACATTTGCGGTGGTTGCAAGTATGTTGCCCTCGCTCACCATATCTCCCGTATTAAGGCCATTCACTGGAATGGTATGTCCATATATAGTGAAAAGCGCATGTCTGCGCTCGTCGTAGGTATTGTGCTGCACATAGATAGATTTGCCCAGAAAATCATCGTGGATATGCGCTACCCTTCCATCATAGAGCGCCGGGATCTTTGTTTTATAGCCAATAGTACGTATACCTCCCGTTGTATCCCGGTAAAAACAGAAATCAACTCCTTCGTGAGGTTGGCGGCGAATACCTGCATCTGACCACCATTTATGATGATCATTAAACAACATGCCGGGGTAAAAAACCCAATTTTCAAACCCTAGCCGGTCAAAATTATTTTGTTTTATAATAAATTGGTGGAATCGCGATTTTTCAATAGTCATAATGCGGTCTGGAAATGTCGTGCGGGAGAAGTAATCGGGGAGCTGCTTTATTAGTATCTTTTTGCAGTCGGCAATCTACAGTCGGCAGTCGGCAAATTGCCGATTGAGGATTGCCGACTGAAGACTGAAGATTGAAGACTGAGGACTGTTTCGTGTTTGTTTGATTCTGGCTATGCTAGCTTAAGGGGAGAGGGGTCAATGCCTTCTCATTGGAGGATAGCTTCAATCCTTTTGATAATCCCGGAAAGATGCCTGTTGCCTTTAAGTTTTGCCCGTAATCGTTTTCTCTCCATGCTTACAGTGCTATAGCCAATCCCCATCATTTCTCCGATCTCCGTTCCGCTTAGCCCGCCAAAACGGTACAATAAGTCCATGGCTATTTGCCGTATTACACCCCGTTCATTCTTTATTTCATCAAAACTTTTCTTTGTCTCCTTGCAGAGTGCTTTAATGATGGTCTCTTTTCTGATATAGTTTTTTAACCGCCGTGCAGGTAAAATCTCACGTGATCTCAGCGGTAAATATTTATCTCTCACCCTGTTGATAAACCCGGTGCTCCCCAGTATGTTTCCACCAACAACCATATTTTTTATTTTAATACCTGCCGGCAAATCACTGCAAACAGCCTCCCAATACAATTGCCGTCCTTTTTTGTTGTCGCCTCCATATGGCTCAAGTACCCCGGCATACGCTATAATGTCATTTCTTTTGGTATGATCGATAGTACCTAAAAGGCTGCTCCACGCATAGTTCTTCAAATAATTTCTCTTTTCCGATAGCGGCAGTTTTTTCCCCAGCCTCGTATTGAGAGGGTTTAAATGAATATATCGGGACACAATATCCAGATACGCTTTCTTTTCAAGGAGAATGCTCTTGTATCTCCCCTGATACAAATGGCCTGTCCTTTTGTGTCTTTTATTGTAATATGCGGTGTAGGTAATGTTAATCCATTTCATAAATTCACTGAGATTGGCGAGGGGTGTTTCTAAAAGCAGATGGAAATGATTCTCCATGAGAACGTAACCATACAGAAGGTTAGTATAAGTTTTCAGCCCGTCATTCAACAACTCAAGAAACAGTTTCTTATCCTGGTCATCCCTGAATATTGCCTTACGCTTGTTACCCTGGCAGGTCACAAGATATAATGCATTTTTATATTGTATGCGTAGTGGTCTTGCCATGCGGGTATCATATCAGATACAAGCTATTTGTCAATCATTAAGATTTGACCCCGCCTTTTCTTTGAAATGTTTAATTTTTTGTAATTGACAGGTGGAAATAATAAGCAACCTAAATCCTGCAAACAAGGCAAAGCCTTGTTGCAGGAATAGGATTGAAATGGTAGGATTTCCAAGGTATTCGGCGGTATATTGATAACAAAAAACACCTGAAAGGAGATTCACCATTTCGATGAAGAATATAGCAAAAAAATACAGCAAAAGACAACCGAAAATCAAGGCAGAGATGAGCGGGAAAGGCTTAACGGTACATGCAGGGCTTTTACCGGTATTGAATTTTATGGGTAAGCTGATGTTCCGGGAGAGAGTCCATGAAGCGGTCCATAAGGATCGTGGAGCAAATGCCCGGTATCAGTTTGTCGATGCGGTACAAATGGTAGTGATAGGGTTGATAGCAGGGGCGACATCGATGGTAGAGGTGATGAAGGTGTGTACAGATGAGGTATTGAAGAAGATGTCCGGGTGGAAAGAGGTACCTGTAGATACTACGATAGGACGTATTATGAAGCTGGCGAGTCAGGGAGATATAGTGGAACTGACGGGGGTGATCCACCGGTTTAGGGGAAAGATATGGAAGCGTGCGGTGAGATCAGGCCATAAACTCAGGAGTGCTCTTTGCGAAGTATGGATAGATGTTGATTCTACCGTAGATGGTGTATATGGGAAACAGGAGGGTGCAGAGGTAGGATATAATCCGCACAAGAAGGGGCAGAAGGCGTATCATCCCTTAATGGCATTTATTGCAGAAACAAAGGAGGTATTACATAGTTGGTTCCGCTGTGGAAGCGCCTACACGAGTAACGGAGTAGTAGAGTTCATGAAGGAATGTATGGCGTACATGAATAAGGGGGTAAGGGTGGTATTTCGGGGAGACAGCGGTTTTTTTACCGGAGAATTACTTGAATACCTTGAGTCAATATTGGCGGGATATCTGATTAAGGTAAAGCTGAAGAATCTGGAAGGATTGCTTGAAGGGCAGAAATGGAATGAGGTGAAAGGGGAGCCAGGATGGGAACAGGCTGAATTTTGGTATCGATGTGCAGGGTGGGATCGTGCGAGACGTTTTGTGGCAGTGCGGCAATTGGTCAAAAGAGAAAAGAAATTAGTAGAAGTGTCCGTGTATGAGTATTTTTGTTACGTTACAACGGAGCGGTTAAGTCCGATGGAAGCGCATCGTTGTTATGGAAAGAGGGCTACCTGCGAGACTTTGATAGAAGAGAGTAAAGGACAGATGAATGCGGGGCACATACGTACGGGTGAATTTTTGGCCAATGCTGCGCTATTTCAGTGTGCGGTGTTAGCGTATAATCTTTTGAAGTGGATGGGATTGCTCAGTGGTGGAGTGATACAAAAGTGGGAAGTAAAGACGATGAGACTGTGGTTAATCCGTGTGGCAGGGAAACTGGTGGAGAGAAGCCGGCAGATGACATTAAAATTGCCGGAGAAATTTCTCCATCAGGAGGAATGGGAAAAGTGGGAACGCATGTCACTGGATGTAGTTTTTCAGTAGAAAACCGACGTTGTATTTCGTTTTTTTAGTCTTTTGAGAGTGGTAAGTATACCGCAGATGGAGACAGTACATCCCTATCTTGATTTTCATTGCATCAGAGAGCACGTTTCCGACAATTTCCCATGTCTTTTTGTTTAAAGTAGTACAATAGCGCTACCACAATTGCTAAAAAACGGATATCTGTTATCGCTTTTTGCCAATCTTGGTAGTGGAAAATACTGATTTTCGCATTGCGAAAATCGTTTGCAGGATTTAGGAGCAATAATAATCTCAAAAGCTCATTCCTTTTTCAAATACTTCAGCATAGCTTTTGCCATTCTCCCCAGCATAGCTGGGGGCTTAGCTTAGGAGTTAAACAGGTACGCAATATAATATTAAAATACAAGTTGGGAGACAAAGAAAATGAGCAGATATGAAATAATTATCTACTGGAGCGTAGAGGATCATGCCTTCATTGCAGAAGTTCCGGAATTGCCAGGCTGTGCAGCCGATGGAGCTACATATCAGGAGGCGCTCAGTAATGCTGAAATTGTTATCAAAGATTGGCTAGAGACTGCTAAGGAATTAGGACGTCATGTTCCCGAACCTAAAGGCAGGTTAATTTTCGCATAAAAGAATAGCGGGTGGGAAAAAACAATGAATGTTTAAAAGGAAATTTGTGAATTTGTATTGTATTTCGTGATAGCCTGTAAAGATTTTCCAATTTCTTTTCTTAATATTTATTATTTAAGATGTGACCATAGTCACCTACTTATAATTATGATTATTATGAACGGAAACCGGAACCGACCCGTCCACTTTAGAAAGCTTTCTGGTTGGAATAGAGTAGTGAAGTCTTTGAGGATTTCCACAAAGATAGATGTATAACATTACGTTCGAGGCGGATGCCGTGACTCGGCCGCGGCGCTTCTCGGTTCTGTTTGTAGCCGGTACCGCTCAACTGGGACGTTACACATAATAAAATGACATGCGGAGTAACACTTTAGTTTTTTGGAAAAGCAGGGGCTAAACATTTGCCGGTTTGGGCATGAACGCATTTATAACAATTTATAGCAAATGCTTCTCCCCTACAATATGCGGCAAACATCGCTACTATTGGTTTTTTCTAAAACTATATTGGTACTAAAAAATGAATGGCCGGATGGGGTGACGATTATTTTTGTAAAGTACCAAAAAGATTTCCGTTATGATGCGATTGCCCTGTGCCTGAATCATACACCTCTTTCTTACCCATTAAGCTGCCATAGCCAAACAAACACGAAAACAGTCTGCAGTCCTCAATCCTCAGTCCTCAATCTGCAATTTGCCGACTGTAGATTGCTGACTAAGGTACTGATGTGTTGAAAATTATCATATCCCCAATGCCCTTCTTTTCTTTTGAATATGATGTATCATCTTTTTTGCCGATTCAACAGGGTCGATTTCAATGATTAATGTGCTGCCGGTGATACTTTCCAGTTTGTTGGTGAGCATATCAATTACATACGGAGAACCTCCAAGCTTTGGCGTTACACCAATGTGTGTGGTAATTCCAAGCGCCATAACCCCCATATAAATAGCGGCCGCTTTTTCCACAACATGTTCGGCGGCGCTTGCAACAAGAGGGAGCTTATCGATGGATGTGTTCAGATAATCTGCAATGGCTGAAGCCAATACAGCGCAGCGTGAATTATCCACGCATGAACCAAAGTGAAGGATAGGGGGGATGCTTCCATTTAATCCAGAGGTTTTTCCTATTGTTTCCAGAACACCCCGCAAAGAATCACCTGCATATTTTTTCGCCTCTCCTGTCAGTAATCCGTGACGCGCGCATGCCGTTGCCGCGCAGCCTGTAGCAAGGACCAAAACGTTATTCTTTAAAAGCTCCTTTGCCATGATAACAAAACTCATGTCTGTTTGAATCTTTGAGGACAAACAACCGGCAAGCACGGCAACGCCCTGAATAGAACCATCCACTATAAGATCGACAAGCGGTTTTAGCGGCTGTTGGGCATTTAATTTTTTCAGGACGTCAATCATTACCTCGGTAGAAAAGCCACCCATTAATTTATGCCCCTTGGCTTTTGGCAGAAATACGCGGTCAGACAAACGATCTTTATACGCTTTGATTGCCTCCTCTACAATTTGCCTTGCGGATTCATGGGCGTTTTCCGGAGTAAATTCAATATAGGTATCATTGTCCATCCGCAATTCAGGCATGGTAGTAATTAATCGGGTATGGAGCCCCTTTGTAATTGACGAAAGTGATGGATACACACACTGTACATCCACACATACGGCGTCTACCAGTCCTGTGCCAACCACAAGTTCCTGCATAATTGTGCTACCAGCCATGGGTATGCCGAGCCTCATTAATACTTCCGTACCGGTGCAGCAGGTTCCTACCACATTAATGCCTTTCGCCCCCGCCTCTTTTGCCATGTCCTCAAGTTTGTTTGCAAAATGAACTACCATTTCAGAAAGTACCGGCACATGGCCATGTACAAGGATATTTACCTTGTCTTTATCGAGTGCGTCCATACCTATCGAGCTTTCTTTGGGTGTGGGTACTCCCAGCAAAATGTCCTGTAATTGTGTTGAAATGTAGAGGGCCAATACATCAATTACCCCGTATTTTAAACACGACATGATAAGGTGGTCTGTGCTGCTCATCATCCCCTGGGCGGTACTATGGATTCCCTGAACTATTGCCTCTGCAGCGCCTTTTTGAGGAACAATGCCTGCCTTTGCCAGTTTATCAATATTTTTTGGTGCAAGGGCAAGAGCAAAA
Organism: Candidatus Kuenenia sp.; assembly: GCF_027493735.1. Taxonomy (NCBI): domain Bacteria; kingdom Pseudomonadati; phylum Planctomycetota; class Candidatus Brocadiia; order Candidatus Brocadiales; family Candidatus Brocadiaceae; genus Candidatus Kuenenia; species Candidatus Kuenenia sp. The sequence goes on along the minus strand of NZ_JAOSKF010000023.1, from coordinate 89,906 downwards.
TTCATAGGTCCCTCTCCCTGCCCAACAAGGTCTTCCATCGCTTTTTGACCGACTTCCTTAGCAATATCAAGCATTTGCATGCCGTCAGTATTTATGCCCAATTCTTTTGCCACGGCATAAAGTTTTGCCTCATCTTTTATTGGGAAATTTTCAGACCCTTTAGCTGCCGCGACAAACGCTTTCGCCACATGTATTGCATGCCCCAGGTGCGAGCTTGTGCCGCGCAGCACCGTTTGAAGAAACATACCGGCAACCATATTATCAGCCGTTTTGCCGCAGGAACTCCTCTTTACCTTTGGGGCTGCAAGCCTTGTATGAAGAGGTAATTCTTCACTATCCAGCCGGCAGGGACCAAGGTTGCAGTTTCGGCAACAGAGTCCATGACTTCCAAATCCACACCTGTCTTTTAATCCAAACAGGCTTGTATCGTAAGCCGCCTGTATATCCCAAACAGTTTCAATACCCTGTTGTCGCAAAAAATCAACGGTCTCCTCAATTTGCTTATCAGCAAAGGCTTTTTTTCTTAATTCCTTTTCTTTTTTTAAAAAATGTTTCATTTGTCCACCTTTATTTTTCCCAAGCAATAAAACAATATAAAGAAAGCTGTCGTACCTATTAGTATTTTAAAAATCAGCGGGATTCTATCAAATCACAGAAACAAAGTCAATTTTGGAACATGTGTTATTCAGACAGTCATGGTTCTTTTTAAATAGTGGAAAAACAGAACATGACGATTATTAAATATATTTTTTCAAATATTTGACGTATGCATTATTTTCTTTTAATTCGCTATATGTTTGCTATATTGAGTTTGTTTGCAGTCAATCAGATGTAAAATTAAAATATCTATTATATCATGAACAACAAGTTTTAAACGGACGGGATGTCAGAATGAATGTGATTGAGATTAAACCTGTTACAGGAAGAATAAACACGATAATTCGGGTTCCAGGTTCAAAAAGTTATACAAACAGGGCATTAATTACAACGGCACTTGCCGACGGAATCTCTTCAATAAATAATGCCCTTTTTAGCGATGATACACATTATATGGCGTCATGTTTAAATTCTCTTGGGATTCCTGTGGAGGAGCGAAAAGACACGAATACATTTATTGTTAATGGCAAGGGGGGGTGTATTCCCGCAGAGAAGGCAAATCTGTTTGTTGGTAATGCCGGGACTGCCATGAGATTTCTTACCGCTCTGCTTACGTTAGGGTACGGGGTGTATGAAATTGGCGGCGTGGAACGAATGGGACAAAGACCTATACAGGATTTGCTGGAGGGTTTAAACCAACTTGGCGCTGAAGTAAAATCAAAACTTGACAATGGCTGCCCTCCGGTCATCATCAAGGGCAAGGGGTTAAAGGGAGGGAAGGCTATAGTGAATGGCGATTTAAGCAGTCAATATTTTAGCGCTTTATTAATGGTTTCTCCCTATGCAGAGAATGATGTGACAATAGAAGTGAAGGGCGATCTGGTGTCAAAGCGTTATGTTGATATGACCATTGATTTAATGGGCAAGCACGGCGTAACTGTTGAAAATATCGGTTACAAAAGACTGTTGGTGAAAAGTGGACAGCGGTACAAAACAATTTCTTATGAAGTGGAAGGAGATGCTTCCGCAGCGTCTTATTTTTTTGCTGTTGCGGCGATTACCGGCGGAAGAGTGCGGGTTGAAGGTGTAGGAAAAGATTCTTTGCAGGGCGACGTCCAATTTGCCGATGTTTTAAAAAAAATGGGATGTCATGTGGATAGGGGAAGGGACTGGATAGAAGTCAGCGGCAGGGCATTACATGGCGTAGATGTTGATATGGGGGATATGCCTGATGTGGCTCAAACATTAGCGGCGGTTGCGGTTTATGTGAAAGGCAAAACAAGGGTGCGAAATGTTAAAAACATGAGAATTAAGGAAACGGATAGAATCGCCGCTGTAGCAAAAGAATTGCGGAAAATGGGGATATCTGTCACGGAATATGAAGATGGTTTTGAGATTGAACCTTCTATGCCGAAACCTGCGGAAATAGAAACCTATGATGACCATCGCATGGCAATGAGTTTTGCTTTGATAGGATTAAAATCAGACGGGATATTTATTAAAAATCCGAAATGTGTCTCTAAAACATTTCCTAATTATTTCCAACTGATAGAAAAATTGCGGGGATAGTTATGCCGCTTATGAAAGAACATGACGAAGAATATATGACGCTTGCATTGGAACTTGCAGAAAAAGGCAGGGGGATGGTTGAACCGAATCCAATGGTAGGCGCTGTCATTGTAAAAAACAATGAAATCGTGGGGAAGGGGTATCATAAGAACTATGGCGGCGCTCATGCGGAAATACACGCGATAAATGAAGGCGGAGTAAATTGCAAAGGCGCAACGCTATATGTAACCATGGAACCATGCGCTCATTATGGCAAAACCGCGCCTTGTGCTGCCGCTATAATTTTGGCGGGAATTGCAAAGGTTGTAACTACATGCGTGGACCCTAATCCGGTTACATCCGGCAAAGGGGTGAAGCAATTACAGGCTGCGGGAATAACTGTGCGCATGGGCGTCATGGAAGATCAAGCCAAAAAACTTAATGCCCCTTTTTTTAAATTAATTCAAAAGGGGATGCCTTATATAATTGTAAAGTGGGCAATGTCGATTGATGGGAAGATTGCCACCGTCACCGGCGATTCAAAATGGATTACGTCGGAAGAATCCCGCCGGTATGTTCATACATTACGAAGTCAGGTTGACGGTGTTATGGTGGGAATTAACACCGTTTTGAAAGATGATCCGCTATTGACGTGCCGCTTTAATGGGGGGAGAAATCCAAAAAGAATCATTATTGATAGCAGGGCCTCGCTTCCCTTAACATCAGCGCTTATCAGGACTGTCCAACAAAGTGAAATAATTATCGCGGTGAGTAAAAACGCCCCCCAAAAAAAAGTTGAGATATTACGGCAATCGGGATGCCGGGTTATAGAAACAAATGGCGATTACGATCATGTTGATTTAAAAGAACTCTTTTTAAAACTGGGGTCAATGCGGTTGACCAATATTATGGTGGAAGGTGGTAGCAAAATAATCACCTCATTACTGAAAGAACGTCTTGCGGATAAAATTATTGTATTTATCGCTCCCATCATAATTGGAGGATGTGGGGATACCTCTCCGGTGCTGGGTAAGGGCGTTGAAAACGTTTGCGATGCGCTGAAAATAAGAGAAGTAAGGCACTATAGATTTTCAGACGATATTGTAGTGGAAGGACTTTTAAATTAAAAAATCTGCGAAGTCTTCTTTCGGAATAAGTATATGTAAATGGTATGTGGGATAACATCGCCTGTTTACGCAGGTTCTACTGCGCCATCTTCATCATCAAGAGATCTTTCAATTTCGAATTCAATTTCTTTTCTTGGCTCAAGTACTAACTTCTTATATCTCTCTTTGATAAATGATAAACGCTCAGTTTTCTTTGACTGGTTATCTGTGGAATGATTAGCCTCTAAAATCATTTTATTACTTTCTCCCGCTTATAAAATAGGTTAAATCCGACAATCAGAAATAAATAAAAATCGATAAAAATTATATACCTGCAGCACATAATGTCAAGCCTAAATTAACCACAAAAATAAGAAATAAAACACAACAAATGAATATGCCTTCCTGGAGCGATATTAGCATTTAATGAGGGCTTGAAGAGTGTCTGAATTTCTTTGACATTCATTCAGATGCTAAAGATGGTGGTGGAAAATATATTTCACCATCTTTATAACACTTTATTTTTTTGAAAAAGTAGGGGCGAAGCATTTGCCCGTTTTGGGTATAAACGCACTTATGACAATTTACAGCAAATGCTTCGCCCTTACACTGCGATTATTGGAATTTTTTAAAAAATAAAGTGTTATCAATTTTTAAGTCATATTTTAACTTGACAAAAATTTATCACAACGTAATAATCACATTGCTTCTGTGCTTTGTAAAATGCCCTAATGACGTAATTAGTGGCAAATAATATAAATTTTTTTATCAAGGTTATCTATGTTAAAACAAATTATAGTTCCTACTGATGGTTCCGATAATAGCCTTGCCGCAGCAGATTATGCCGTGAGTATCGCGAAAACAAATGATGGGAGTGTGCATGGACTATTTGTGAAAGATATTAAAATTCTGGCGGGTCCTTTGATTCATGACATTGGCACAAGCATTGGCGGTATGGTTCCCTATGGGACGTTTAATCAAACGGTCAGGGAAATGCTTGATTCTAAGGCAGACGCAGCTTTGAATCAGGTAGAAGGGAAGTGCATACAAGCGGGAGTACCATTTACCCGTGAAATACAAGAAGGCATTGTAAATCATGAAATTGTAAAATCATCGGCAAATTATGATTTGATTGTTATGGGGAAAAAGGGGGTTCACGCTGAATGGCTGGATGTCTTTCTTGGTTCAAACGTAGAATTCGTTGTGCGGAAAACACATAAGCCCGTACTTATAACGCCTGCTGGATTTAAACCCTTTCGTAACATGCTAATTGCATACGACGGGAGCCTGTTTGCAGATAAGGCATTAGCGATAGGGGCGGAGATGGCACAACTCATGGAATTAAATATGACGTTACTATGTGTTGATGATACCAGGGAAAAAGCCTTGCAAATCTTATCCAAAGCAAAAACTTTTCTCGATGGTCTTAACCTCACACCAAACATTGTTCCAATAGAAGGAAAAGATCATGCAAAGGGTATACAGGATGCATGTAAAGACAACTGCGATTTGTTAGTGATGGGCGCGTATGGACATTCCAAACTACAAGAAATGATTTTGGGCAGCACGACTACAAGGGTAATGAGACATACTGATTGCCCACTATTGCTTTACCGGTAAGTAAGCGTGTTTTATAAATGAGAAAAAAGCATTGGCGATTGTTCCGCATTACGGGATATGTTTCTCGTAGTGAAGAGAACTTCTGTTATTACAAGGTCAATACGGTGGGAAACGTCCTTGTAATTTTGTGACAGGTCTTTTCAGCAATATTTGTATCGAGACTGGGAGCATTCCCGATTTTTTGTGACTTCCGCCATGTTTTAATAAAACGTACAGTATGTTAACCCTGACAGGGTTTCAAACCCTGTCAGGGTTGTTTTGCCCCAACTCCATGAACACTTACAAAAAATCGGGAATGCTCCCATCGAGACTCATCCTTCCATTCATCCGGATGTATCCTTTCCCACCCACCCTCTCACCCGGCAATCATCAATCGTACAAAATCGCAGACTGAAGACTGAAGACTTCGGATTTTACCATTAAATATCAAGTATCATCATCATTTTTTTCTCACATTTGAAATGTAGTAAACGGCAGGAATAATGAAGATGTTTAAGAGGGTGGAACTGAGCAGACCTCCTAATATCACTATTGCCATTGGGCTTTGTATTTCATTTCCTGGCAGGTCGCCGGTTATTGCCAATGGAATTAATGCCAAAGCGGTAGTTAAGGCAGTCATGAGAATCGGGTTTAGCCTGTCTAAAGAGCCTTTAATGACGGTTTCATACAAAGCAACGCCTTGACTCTGCAATGTCTGATAGCGTGAAACCAATAATATCCCGTTACGTGTCGCTATTCCAAACAGTGTAATAAACCCGATGATAGAGGGAATACTTATGATTTTTCCTGTAAACCAAATGCTTAAGACGCCGCCTATCAGCGCCAAAGGCAAATTGAGAAAAACAATGCCTGCAAGCCTGATATTTTTAAATTCCTGATAAAGCAAAAGGAATATGATGAATAAAGCCATTAAAAAGGTGAAGAATAATATTTTTGATGCCTTTGCTTCGCTTTCAAATTGTCCGCCATATTGAATGCGGTAATTTTCCGGCAACTGAACAGTATCATCTATTTTTTCTTTGATTTGGTTTACTACGCTTTTTAAATCACGTCCGGCCACATTGGCTGAAACCACAATTTTCCGTTGTACATTTTCCCGGTTAATGGTGTTGGGGCCTGTTGTTGAAACAATATCAGCTATATAATGTAAAGGGATTTTGGATGTTGAATTTTGAATTTTGGATTGTTGGTTTGGATTGATATTGGTATCAATTAAGACGTTGCGGATATTTTCTATTTTGCCCCTGTTTTCATCATTAAATCGTAATACCAAATCAAAACTTTTGTTTCTCTCAAAAACCTGAGATACCTTTTCGCCTGCAAGGGCAACATCAATGAATTCGGCAAATTGACCTATTGAAATACCATATTTAGCCAGCATATTCCGTTTCGCTTTTATTTGTACTTGCGGAATTTCAATCTGCTGTTCCACGCTAATATCCACAAGTCCGTCTATGCCTTCAATGGTGCGCTCTATCTGATTAGCAACAGAAAACATTTTGGATAAGTCTGTTCCGAAAAGCTTAATGGCAATGTTGGCTCTTGTGCCTGAAAGCATATGGTCAATACGGTGTCCTATGGGTTGCCCGATGGTGATGTTCGCTTCAGAGACAGCACTTAATTTCTTTCGAACTTCCTTCATAAATTCATCCTTGCTTCTTTCCGCCAAAACAAAGGGAGCATCAATTTCAGCGGCATTTACACCTTGTGCATGTTCATCTAATTCGGCTCTTCCCGTTCTGCGTGAAGTAATTGAAATTTCTGGCACCGACAGTAGGATATTTTCAATCTTGTTTCCAATTTTATTTGATTCTTCGAGTGATATGCCCGGCATACTGACAGCATTTACCGTTAAAGTGCCTTCGTTAAATTCAGGCAAGAAACTCCGTCCCAAACCAAACATTAGAAAAATCGCCATAATGAACAACACGATGGATATCCCAAGTAATGTCTTTTTAATTTTCATTACCTTTCCTAATGCGGAATTATAATATCGGTGAAGCCCTCTTTCCAGCCAACTGCCTTTTGCCTGCTTTAAAAGCATTTTGTCGTTGGTAAGCATAAAACTGCAAAGCACAGGGGTGAGTGTTACCGCAACAATCAGGGATGCAAACAGAGAAACGATAAAGGAGATCCCCAGAGGCCGCAACATTCTTCCCTCCATCCCGCCAAGAAAAAACAAGGGGATAAAAGCAACAATAATGATAAGGGTCGCATTAAGGATTGATGAGCGAATCTCTTTTGAGGCATCATAAACTACAACAAGTGTACTTTCTCGTGCTTCATTATTTTTTTGTGCATTTTCCTTTAGACGTTTAAAGACGTTTTCCACATCAATAACAGCATCGTCTACCAATGAGCCGATGGCTATTGCCATTCCGCCAAGAGACATGGTATTGATGGTTAATCCCAAAAATTTAAGGGTGATAATGGAAACGATAAGTGAAAGGGGAATAGCAATCAGGGATATAATGGTGGTTCGGAAGTTCATTAAGAACAAGAACATAATGATAACTACAAAGACAGAACCTTCAATTAGCGCTTTTTGAATATTACTTATGGAAGCCTGAATAAAATCCGCCTGACGAAATATATTGGTGTTGATTTTGATGTCGGAAGGCAGGGTTTTGGCAATCTCTGTAATAGCATTATCAATTTTTTTTGTGAGTTCCAGGGTGTTGGTTCCCGGCTGTTTTGCTACGGTCATAATAATTGCCGGACTTGCTTTGAGTGAACCGTCCCCGATTTTAGGGATTGCTCCGCCTATTTTAACCTCTGCAACATCCTCTATTTTTACCGGCACATTAGCAACAACCTTGATTACTGCATTGCCTATTTCTTCCACGCTGTTTGTTCTTCCAACACCTCTTATGATGTATTCGTTGCCATATTCGTTCATAAAACCGCCTGAGGCATTAAGATTGCTTTCTTTACTTGCCCTCAGCAATTCGTTTAAAGAAATGTTGTAATGTTTCATTTTTTGAGGAGAGGCAAGTATTTGGTATTGCTTGTATTCTCCGCCAATTACAATAACCTGCGACACGCCTCCTGTCGCCAATAACCTGGGCCGGATATTCCAGTCGGCAATGGTTCTTAAATCCATTGGTGTTGTATTTTCCGATGATAAACCGATAAGCATAATTTCACCCATGATGGATGATTGAGGGGCCATTGTAGGGTTTCCGACTCCCAGTGGTAGCTTTTCTGCAATGATTGTCAGTTTTTCACTAACGATTTGTCGTGCCTTAAAAATATCTGTTCCCCACTCAAACTCTATCCAAACAATTGATATTCCTGCGGCAGATGATGACCTTACCCTGCGTACATTGGTGGCGCCATTGACTGACGTTTCAATTTGAAAGGTTACTAATTTTTCGACTTCTTCCGGAGCCATTCCGTGCGCTTCGGTTAACACTACTACCGTTGGCGCAGTAAGGTCAGGAAATACATCAACTTCCATTATGGATGCCGTATAAATGCCAGCTATTAAAAGCAGTGCTGAGGCTGCCATAATCATTAAGCGATTATTTAGGGCGTATTGTATAATTTTATTTAACATGGTAGAAATTTTAGATTTTGGATTTTGGATTTTAGATTTTAAATTTTAATTTACTGACTGTTTATTTTTTGTTTAAAATTTAACATTCATAATTCAAGATTTCCTCTGGGTAGTTTTTACAATAGCAGTAATAATGTTGATTATAGTTTCAATGTCATTTAATTGAGTTGTAAATTCTAATTTAACCAACTGGCTCTTTTGAAGTAACCTTAACCAGTATCGGGTCTCTCTTGCTTCCTTTGATGCAAGTATCATTTTAGCTGCAAAATCTTTTCTTGAATGTGCTGCAATCGCCTCTTCTATATTTGCACCAATACTTGTTCCACTCCGGAGAATTTGTTTCGACAAAACATATTCCTTTTGTTCAGTCATTTTTTTATACAGCTCGATAATGCTTAAAGCAAAATCAAAGGTTTTCTCAAGTATTATATTGTCCTTTTTCATTGAAATTGTCCTTAATTTAAAATTCAAAATTTTATCAGTGTTCGTGTCCATGAGCAGGCATTTTACCTGACATTGTTGCTAATTTTATTTGGTAGGCTCCTTTAGTGACAACTCTTTCGCCTTCCTTTATACCTGCTAATACCTGTACATTCATACCATCATTGACTCCGGTTTTTAATTCACGCTTTTGAAATCCCTCACCCGATGTTTGCACATATGCAAAGTAATTTCCCTGTTCCTCTATGAGCGCTGAATAAGGAATTACTAAAGCATCTCTAATTACATTGGTTTTTAGAAGCACCTCTACGAATGAACCAGGAATGATTTCACCATTATTGTCAATCTCAAAGTTTACCGGAATATAATAAGCGTTGTTGTCGGCACTTTTTCCATATGAAACGAGCTTGCCGTTTAAGCTGTCAGTGCGGTATATTTTACTGTCATAGGCAGTTATGAAATTCGCTGATGAAATACTGTTGAGTTTTGAGAAATGCTTTTGAGGCACTTCGGCTTTTAAAATGAGTTTGCGGTTTTGGAAAACGATGGCGATGAGTTGCCCGATTCCAACATGCTCTCCTTCGCTTATCACCACATTTTTTATATACCCTTGTATTGGCGACTTGATTTTGTGTCCACCAGCAGTGTAGTTGGTTTCAATAGTATTAAAAGTGGTTTGGGCATTTTTGTATTGGAGTTGTGTTTCCTGAAAGTGTTTTTGTGAAATGATATTGTCTTTCGCCAACTCTGTGGCTCTTTCAAAATCTATTTTACTTTTTTCATAGTTATTTTTTGCTTCTTTGTATTTCGTGTCTAAATTACCTTCTGTTAAACCGGCTCCTGAAATTACAAATAATGTTTCGCCTACATTTACAGCAGAACCGATCAGTTTTTTATTGTTTCCGAATGTTATGATACCGCTGCTTTTTGCTGTTATAGTTATCTCGTCTCCCCGTGCAGGCAAGATTTGTCCTGTGGTTTTGATTATTTCTGTAAAGGGCTGTCTTTTTACTTCCCTATTGGCAAAATCTATCTTCCATGCCTGCTCTTTCAGGTAAACAATTTCTTCGTTGATTGTTTGTTCCTGTTGATGTAACAGTGCGGTTTTTGCGTCAGGGTAAACAGTGATGTTTTCTATCATGATTTTGTCGGAAAATTCCTTAGTACGGATGTCAAAGACCAACTGATATGTGCCGGGTTTTTCAGGATTCAAAGCCAATCGGAATATGCCCGGAGATGATGGTTTTTCGGCTTTATCCGTTAATGGCCTCTCGTTTCCGATCAGGCGGACTGTTACGGAACCTTCTGTTACTGCTTTGAAATTTTCTCCTAATCGGGTAAAGTGTGCAGCAAACTTTGAGGTTTTCCCTACGATCAAAGGTTTAAACTCTACAAACAGTTCCATTTTGTCTGTGTAGAGGGTGTAAGCAAGCGGTTCAGGCTCTACGTCTGTATGTACTTCGTCTCCGTGCAAATGACCGTGTTCGGCATCAACGTGTTTATGATTGTCATCATTACAGCCCGCTAATAAGCCTGCAACGATGACGAATGAAATGATTATTTTATTCATAAAGAACGTTCTTAGCATGTAAGTATCCTTGTGTAAAAAAGGTTTTTAATTTTTCAGTAATTTAAGTGGTAAATATGAAATTATTTAATATCAGAAATCTTAACTCCGACAAGTCTTTCAATTTCTGTTATTGAAGTAAAAAGATCGTTTAAAGCCTTTAAATATGAAACATTTGCGGTCACCAATGTTCGTTGGGCATCTAATACTTCAAGGAAATCAAACTCACCATGTTCATATCCCTGTTTTGACATCTTCAAAGATTCTTCAGCCTGTGGGACTATCGTGTCAATAAAAGAACGAACCAGTTCACGAGTTGAAGCGTACATAGAATAAGCATTGTCCAATTGAAGTAATAATTTGTTTCTAGCGGCGGCCTCATCATCTTTTGACTTGTGTGACAATTCTTTTGCCTCGATAATATTGCCCTGGTTTCTATTGAAAAAAGGTAAAGGAAGGCTTATTCCAGCCTGGATTGTATCGTCATCTGTTGCTGAAAGACGCTTATATCCTATAGATACATCAATATCCGGGATCATTTTTCTTTTTGCCTCTTTAACCTTTAATAACGAAAGGTTGACAATACTTTTTTGCGCTTGTAACTCAGGATAATTTTTTAATGATAACTCCTCTAGTTTTTCCAATTTGAGAAGCGGCGCATCGGTAACAGGAATAGGAACAAGCTTTTGTAAAGGAGCCCCTGTTGTCCCCATAACAGTTTGCAATCTCTTAGTTGCATTAAACATATTCCTTTCAGCTTCGACTACAGTTGTTTTTGCGTTGGATAATTCAACTTCCGCCTTAAGAACTCCCAACTTTGATATATCACCAACTTTAAACTTTTTGTCTGACAGGTTTTTCAAGCTCATTGCTATTTCAACGGTCTTTTTTGCAAGGTTTAATTCGTCTTGCGCTGTGAGAAGATCAAAGAATGCCTTTTTCGTCTGTGCTGTAATATTCCAGATGGTAGTTTGTACATCAAAGCTTAGGATATTTTTTTCCTTTTTTGCCACATCTGTTCTTAGTCCTCTTTTGCCGCCAATCTCTAATTTTTGCGATAATGAAACCATATTTTGGCTTTGATTTAACCCTATTTCTTCTGTGGGTATCTCTTCTGTTAACAGCGTAATCTCCGGATTTGGCATTAATTGAGCCTGTTTTATCTTTCCTTGGGCAGCACCTACGGTATGTTTCTTTGACATAATGATGGGGTTATTATTGATTGCAATATTTACAGCGTCTTCAATGGTTAGATGTTTTTCTTTCTGTTTGAATTCCAAATCAGAAGCAATCACTAAAGTGGTATTGAAAGATATTGCAAAATGCGTAACGATAAACAGATGAATTGCAATACTTAAAATTTTAAGAAAATTCATTTTATTACTCCTATTTATGGCATGAGACCTTTTTATGTTGACCGGGTAAAAGACAAAGCATGAACAATAAGAGAATAAACAGGCCGCTCCTACGGAGCTAACCAACTGTATGGAATATAATCTCTATCTACTACAAACAGTATGCTCCTGATGGAGCTAAAAGGATAATTTGTTTGTAAAAGTCCCGTAGGGACGAACTGTTTGTAATAACGGAAATTGATTAAATCAATCAAAGCTCCATAGGAGCGACCTGTTTGTCGATGATGCTTCCTTATAGAAAAATAAAGTCGATGAAAATGACGCTATTTTCCGAAAGAAAACAAATTTGCGAACAAAGGGAAATGTGGTAATACGAATTGTTTAGATAAGATAAGCAGAATTGAGTTGGTATATTTTATTGGAGGAAGAAGATTGGCGGAAAGATAAGAAATGGAAATTCTTTGAAGAAATGCAGATAAATAGGTCATCTGGTTGAAGTGAAAAACGAGAAAACAAACATGGTTTAATGGCGTGAATCGTCTTGGCGGAATTGGAATGGTTTGCAGGTAAATAATCGAAAGACAAAATATCCTTTGCGTCTTTATGGTCAGTTTCTCCTGGGCCATGATCTCCGGTGGTATGATGAACATGAACAGTACCGTGTTCAAAATGAAGTTCATGTTCGTGTGTGATAATCTTGCCCATAGTGGCATTCGATAAACAGAATGCAATGGATACTAAAATTAAAAGAAGTTTGGCTGTTTGTATTTTTGTCATCAGAGATTTTGCAGAATGAAATATTAAAAATATTTTTACTAATGCAAAATATAATTCATAACATCCCACAGTGTCAATAATTTTTCGTTATCCAGCCGTGATTCCTGCCGGGTTACAAACCTGGTAACCGTTCATGAGGTCAGGAAAAAACAACACTGACTAGGTTACAAACCCTGTCTGGGTTGTTTCGTCCTGACCCCATCATTAACGGTTACAAAAAAACGGGAATGCTCCCGGCTGGTTATCTGTAATTAACTTAACAATTCATTCGTTTGAAACTGAAGACCAAATTTTGTTATGTAGCGTAATGGCACATAGGCAGATAAAGGAAATGGAAAAGAAACGAAACACCATGCGTTTAAATTTGTATCAGACACAGGATGACGTGGATAATAAAAAAAACCAATTAATTAAAGAAATTGAGGCGGGGTTGAAGCAGAAGATTGAACAAACAGAACTGTTTACTATCAGATGGAAAGTTATATAATCGTAAATAGATTATGATAGTTGTGGCGCACACCGCTATAAATGAAATGCCCTGAAGGTCTTTAAAAACAAATTGACACAGAAGGTATAAACAGATAAATTGTAGTAACATAACTACAAAAGGAGGACTGATATGCTGCAAGTTGGATTAAGGGAAGCAAATATGCACTTTTCAAAATATCTGAAGTTAGTCAGAGAAGGGCAGGAGGTTGTTATAACGGAGAGGGGAAACCCTGTTGCCGTTATCAAGCCGATCATGAAAGAGGGGACGCCGGACGATAAGATCAAAAGTTTGGAAGATCGGGGAATATTGCGAAGGGCTGTTAAAGGGAAGTTGCCGCTTGGCAGGACTATTGCGATTACAGGAAAGCCTTTATCCGAAACCATCATAGAGGGAAGGGAAGAGAGGTTTTAAATGAACCCGCCCTGGATATATATTGATACAAGCGCATATCTGAAGATATTCCTGAAGGAAGAGGGGTCGGACAAGGTAAGGAAACTGGTCAAAGAAAACAGACTCCTTGCATCCGCCATTCTTACGAGCGAGTGTTTTTCAGCCTTCTCAAGGCGAAGGCAAGGGAAAGAGATAGATGATAAGACCTTTGACAGGTTAGTGAACCGCGTGAAAAAAGACTTGCCGTATCTTGAAATAGTCAGACTTACAGACGATGTATTAAGGAGGACTGAGGAAATTCTATTGCATTCAAGTGCGCGAACCCTTGATGCTATCCACATAGCCTCGGCGCTGCTATTTCAGGAATCAACAGGAATAGCGCTGACATTTATTACCTCTGATAAAAGACAGGCAGAATTTACCAACGATAAAGGGTTAAAGACTGTTTTTATTGGTTGAACTGCTGAAGATGGGGAGATATCCAATGACAGATGCTGACAAGATAAACATTCTGATTAAAGAAGGCGAAGGCTTAACGGTTGAGTTTAAGGAGAGATACACGCCAAAGATTGACCGTGATATTGTCGCCTTTGCCAATTCAAAAGGCGGTTTATTGCTTCTCGGTATTGATGATAGAGGAAAGGTTGTTGGTGAGAAACTGACCAATAAAATGAAAGCAGAAATAAATGCTATTGCCAGGAACTGTGATCCGTCAATTCACATTAAGAAAATCCATCAAGAGGGAAATATCGTTGTTGTTGAGGTTGCCGAGGGAGATGAAAAGCCTTATGGTTCATCTTCCGGTTATTACAGACGGCTTGACGCAGTGACACAGAAGATGACTCATCGGGAGGTGCGGTCTCTTTTTCGTGAAACCGATAATATCTCCTTTGAGGATATCCCTTGCAGAGATTTAAGCCTTAAGGATATTTCGCTTATGAAAGTTAAATCATTTTTGCGTGAAGCAAATATGTCTTACAAGGTCAGCAAGGCAAATCTTGCCTCCTTTCTCACAAGTCTGAGCATTTACAGGAAAGACAAAATCAACAATACAGGGGCTTTAATGTTTTCTTCCAAAGTTGAAAAGTTCATCCCTCGCAGAAAGCATCTTTGCATCTTTTAAGGGAACGGATAAAACGAATATTTATGACAGAAATGATGTGAAAGACGACCTCTTAACCCAGTTTAATGGAGCCGTTGCATTTTTAAAGAAACATTTAAACGTTCGCAGTGAAATTCGGGGTTTTGACCGCTTTGACATTTATGAGATTCCTTTAGACGCCTTAAGGGAGGCAGTTGTTAATGCTATAGTCCACAGGAATTATACGATTAACGGAACAAGTATTTATGTAAGAATATTTGATGATCGCGTGGAAATAGAAAACCCCGGCGGATTGCCTGATGGAATTACAAAGCGGGATTTCGGCAAGCCATCTGTAAGAAGAAATCCGATTATTGCCGATCTGTTCCATCGCATGGGTAAAGTTGAGCGTATGGGTTCTGGTATCGAGCGTATGAGAGAGCTTATGCGCGAGGCCGGACTGAAAGAACCTGTGTTTGAAATGGATGCGTTCTTTCGGGTCATTTTTTACCGTGATTCAAGGTATTCTCTTAAAGCGGGGAAAGATATTACCCAGAAAACTACCCAGAAAATTATAGAAGCTATCGCTAAGAAATCAGATATCACTCAAAAAGAACTGGCTGAACTTATTGGAATAACTGATGATGGAATAAAATATCATATAACCAGACTTAGAAAAAAGGGGATTCTCAAACGCATCGGTCCCGATAAAGGCGGGCATTGGGAGATTGTTGATGGGTAATACACAACGATTAGAACTTATATAGATAGGCAATGACGAGCATTTTAGCTTTCAGCCTTTTTGGTAGGTTACGTTCCAAGAGATTTGTGCCAATGATAGATGCATTGTAGGTATTGAAATCCTCGATGCGTCACACCATGTAATGCTGGACAGGCTTTTACACGTAAAATACGAGCTTTCAAGGGCATAAATTTGTTCCCAGTAACTTATGTGCCAACATGAAGACAATAACCTTAAAAAGCGACTCTCCGGAGACTGTGGCTCCTCTTTTAAAAAACGCAGTGGAGAGGGAAGAGAAAATCATTATGGATACCATCAGGAAGAGTAAGGAGAAGATTAACTCTCTCACAAAAACGCTCGGAGTTGATACTGGTAAGTTAATGAAGTGAGATGTTGAACATACAGAGACCAACGACATGCAGTTTATTGAACTTGAAGGGGAGATTGAAATTTTAAAGCATCTTGAAACTGAACTGATTTAACACCGATTTTCACACACACATAAACCATCATAATACACCCCTTAAAGTCGTCTGTGTTTGAAGGCTGCAGAGCGATGAATTTATTTTGCCCTTACCTTGTAAACTTATATTACAAAATAGTCTATGCCTTGTATTTCATTACTTGCCTGTTAGTAGTAACAAATTACATTTTTAAATCAGGGCATTTTTGCATTATTCGGGAATTTCAGCAAATTTTGGGATTTTAGGGTGATAATATGATGAACAAAATGCTTGATTGATGATTATAAGTGTGCTACAATTCTGAATATTAACCAATTAGCAAGCGCAAATACCTCTCAAATAGAAGGTATTTGACGGTATTATCAGTATTCAGCAAGAATATTACAAATGCATAATCATCATAATAACACCCTAATACATGGCAAACTTAATCTAGTTTCATATTTCAATAATCCTGTTTCACAAAGACAAAAACAATATGAAGCAGTAAGGGCCATTGTAATTGACAAACAGGCAGTTGAGACTGTAGCAACAAAATTTGGTTACAAGCCAGGCACGGTTTATTCTTTAATGAGAGACGTTAATGCAGGGAAAATAGAACTTTTCCCTATCGTGCGAAAGGGCCCTAAAAAGAAAAGGACTACTTGTGATGTTCAGGATAAAATTATCAAATACAGGAAACAGGGACTATCGACAACCGACATCCATAGCCGCCTTGCGGAAGAGGAGATCAATATATCTGCAATCACAGTAGAACGTATTCTGAAAACCGCAGGGTTCGGCAAACTAAAACGCAGAACGAATAATGAACTTGGAAAAACTCTTAAAAACAAAATCATACCGGAACGTTCGGAACACCTGGATTTTGAGATACTCGAATATCTTAATGTGGATTGCCCCACGGCCGGGGTTTTCTTTTTTATCCCTTATATCATAGAATCCGGTATCCTTGATTTGTTGCAGGAATGTAAGTTGCCTGAATCAAGCGATATTGGATCGACGCAAGCCTGTCTTTCCATGTTACTGCTGAAATTAATAGGCGAGAGGAGGCTGACCCATATTTGTGCTTATGACCAGGAACCTGGCTTTGGAGTTTTTGCCGGATTAAACGTTCTTCCGAAGCCTACATACATGAACACCTATTCATGCCGTTGCTCTGAAACTCAGTTGATGAATTTGCAAAGCAAAGTTGTTTCGCTTTTCAGGAAAAAGTATCCGGACTTTTATAGTAGCGACTATATAAATCTTGATTTTCACTCGATCCCGCATTATGGGGATGAATCCGAAATGGAAAAGATCTGGTGTGGGTCTAAGGGTAAGACCATGAAAGGCGCTAATACCATCATTGCGTCTGATAGTAAAAGCAATGCAGTTTTATATACAAGAGCTGATATACTACGGCGCGAAGAGTCGCAAGAGGTTAAAAAGTTTGTAAGTTACTGGAAAAATATAAAAGGCAATGTTAGCGAAACACTTGTTTTTGATTGCAAGTTTACGGCTTACAATATCCTTGACGATCTTGAAAATGACAAGGTAAAGTTCATAACGCTTCGTAAACGTTATGCCGGCCTTGTGAAGGAAACATTGGTACTTCCAAAGGAGGTATGGAAAAAAGTTTATATTCCGGTTCCAAAGCGAAAGTATAAAAACGTCTCAGTTTATGAAAGCGAAGTCAGGCTTAAAGATTGTAAAAACATTTTCAGGCAAATAGTGGTGAAAGATCACGGACGGGAGAACCCTACATTTATTTTAACCAATAGCAAAGAGCTGTCCTTACAAAGGGTATTGGAAGTTTACGCTAAACGATGGCGGATAGAAAACAAAATAGCCGAACTGGTAATGTTTTTCAATCTGAACTCTCTGTCTTCACCTATTATGATCCGTATTCATTTTGACATTCTATGGACAATGATTGCTGATACCCTGTATCATCGATTCGCATGCGACCTGAGACGTTTTGAAAATAATCTTGCCCCTGCAATATTCAGGAAGTTTATTGATATGCCGGGGAGGGTCGTTTATGACGGTGGTAAGTTTTTTGTGAAAATAAGAAAAAGAGCACATACTCCGGTTTTGATGGAAGTAAAAAAATTACAAACTCCATTCGCTGTTCCATGGCTTGGAGGAAAATCTATTGAAATTGTCTGGACGGCATGATTAGGGTGTTTTTATGATGGTTTTCATGCCTGTGAAAATCGGTGTTAAAGGAGAACCTTATGAAGAAACAGGAGAAAGGTCATATTGTATGTGACCCAAAAATTCTTAATGGAAAGCCTATTATCAAGGGCACAAGAATCTCTGTGGCTCTGATACTGCAGAATATTACTTCAGGTATGACCAGGGAGGAAATCCTCATGGGTTATCCAAAACTGACAGAAGAAGGATTGGATGCAGCTCTGGATTTTGCCACTAGACAATTCCAGGGATAAGAGGTTAATGTTTTTGCAAATAAAGAGTAACCATGAAAATACTCGCAGATGAAAATATACGGTTGAATTGCAAAAAATATTACTGAAGTTATGAACAACGAAAAAGTGCTATTGAATACTGAAAAATCATTTATGATCGTACTTTCCGAATCTGGATATAGAATTCATAGACATCAGGATTAAACAATCATCTGCAGTAGAGAAGAAGAGCGCGAGGCGGAACTGATGCGGAAGGGGGATAAGTCGTGAGAAAGAGCGCAATAGAGATTTTAAACACCCAGGTAGAGACGCAAGATTTTGCGTCTCCATGGATGAATGAGAGTTTTAGGAAGTTTGGGGTATGAAGAAACAATATTCAAATATAAAATTCGGAAATTTTGTAGAGATACAACCAATAGTAAGGATTAATAAAGATACAAATTGTAGCTTCATACCTTCTGAAAAATATCTATGAAAGCGGCGAAATTGATCATCCGGCAACTTGTAAGGATTTCTTACAAGTTCAACAAGAAGGAAACAGAGAGGTAAAAAGAAGCGCCTCCTTTTATTCATTGGAAGCAATTATTGCGGTTGGTTACCGTGTCAATTCTGAAAGAGGCATCCAGTTTAGGCAGTGGGCAACAGAAATCCTCAAAAGCTATATCCACAAAGGTTATGTGCTGGATAGCGACAGATTCAAATATGGCTCCCGATTCAGCGCCAGATATTTTGACGAACTTTACGAAGAAATCAAAGACATCCGCTCCAGCGAGAGGATGCTTTACCAAAAAATTACAGACTTCCTTTGTAAGGAATAATTTCAATAGTAAACATCCTAAATAAGTTGACATGAATCCGTCATTGCGAGCGACAGCGAAGCAATCCATGCCATGAGATTGAGGAGCCTGTTCCGAACGAAGTGAGGAATCTTACCAATAGTTTGCTTCGGCTTTGCCTCGCAACTGTTCCTCCTCGCAATGACAACTTTCTTTTAGCGTTTACTATAGTATTTAGTAACCGTTCAATAAAACATGTTATCCCCGTGGCCAGTACATGATGATAACCACACCAATAAGGGCAATAAGACCACCGATCAGATCAAATTTATCCGGAGCTATCTTATCAACCTGCCATCCCCATAGAATGGAGAGAACTATGAATACACCACCATAGGCGGCGTATACACGGCCAAAGTTTGCAGGCTGGAAGGTTGGTATGACTCCGTAGATAACCAGTACTATCGCTCCGAATAAACCAAGCCAAATACTCTTCTCCTCTCTTAGCCAGAGCCATACGAGGTATCCGCCGCCTATTTCGCAGAATCCGGCAAGGATAAAGAAGAAAATGGACTTTGTAATCTCGATCTTTTCCATGGTTTTCCTCTTTTGCGTTAGAAATCTTTTCTTTCACAAGGTACTATAGCGATTCTTCAAGGTGACGTACCTTACTCCTAAGTTCCTATTCTTTTCCGCAACCTCTGTAATCTCTACGGAAAATTATTTTATGTTGTCTCTATCTTTTTTGGAAACCATTCGTAGAGAGCGGGAATAACAAAAAGGGTAAGGAATGTTGAAAAACATAACCCCCCAATGATAACGGTGGCAAAGGGTTTTTGCACTTCCGCACCAACATCGGTGGATATGGCCATAGGCATAAACCCGATAATATCGGTTGTAACGGTCATCAGGACGGGTCTGAGCCGTGTTAATGCACCCTCTATAACAGATTCTTTCATCCTCATACCACTTTCCCGTAATTCATTTATATAAGAAACCATAACCGTACCGTTCAATACGCACAAGCCGAAAAGGGCAATAAATGCTACCCCCGCAGTTATACTGAGGTGCATATCACGTAAGAACAATGCAATAATCCCACCCGTCGCCGCAAAGGGGACGTTAATATAGATAAGGATGGCGTTTCTAAAGGAATTGAAGCTTGTATAGAGGAGTATAAAAATGAGACCCATGGCGATGGGAACGACAACTGCCAGGCGTTTCCTTGCCTGTTGCATATTTTCAAACTGGCCTCCCCAGTTCAGATAATATCCGGCAGGAAGTTCAACGTTTTCCTGTATATTCTTTTGCGCCTCAGCGACAAAACTCCCGATATCCCTGCCGCGGACGTTGCATTCCACCACAATGCGGCGTTTTCCGTTTTGACGGCTTATCTGCGCAGGTCCTTCTACTACAGAGATATCGGCCAACTGGCTTAGCGGCACCCGCACGCCGCTGGGAGCGCTCACCAGGATATTTTTTATCTTCTCAACATCATTCCTCGTTTCCTCAGTATACCGTACTAAAAGATCAAATCTCATTACGCCTTCAAGTACCTGAGTGGCTGCTTTACCACCAATGGCTATTTCTATAATATCCTGTACGTCTGAGACGTTGATGCCATAACGGGCAATTGCCTTGCGGTCAATTTCTATCTCTATCGCAGGCAAACCGGTTACCTGTTCCGTCCTTACCTCGCTGGCGCCAGGGACAGACGTAATAACCGCATTGATCTCCCCTGCCTTTGGGAGTAATATTTCGTAGTCTTCACCATACAACCAGATAGCGATATCCGAGCGAACGCCGGCAATCATTTCGCTGACCCGGAGTTCTATGGGTTGAGAAAAGCTATACCTCATGCCGGGAATCTTTTCCAGGTCTTCTTTCATTTTTGCAATGAGCGCTTCCTTTGTCCATCCTTTACGCCATGTACTCTTTGGTTTGAGTATGACAAATACATCGCTGATTTGCTGACCCATAGGGTCGGTTGCTATTTCCGGCCTTCCAGTCTTGGATACTACGGTTTTCACCTCAGGGTATTTCAAAAGGGTCTTTTCTATCAACTTACAGCTCTCCACCGATTCCATCAGTGAGATACTGGGGAGCCGATTGACATTTATAGCAATAGCGCCTTCGTCCAGTTTCGGTATAAACTCGGAACCTAAAAATTGTACAAGAATAAGGCTTAAAAAGAAGCATGAAGCAGCGGCAATGGTTGTTATCACTGGATGGGCTATCGTCTTTTGTAATAAGGGGCCATAATACCTTTTTAGAAATCGAATAACACGATTATCCGTTTCTTCCGATGATACTTCTGTTACCAGACTATGCGTATCGTTTCCTTTCGATTGAAGGGAGGATACCTTCATCTTATGGGCTTTTATGCCTTTTTTAAAAACCACGGAACATAAGGGCGGCATAATAAATAGGGCAACAAAGAGAGAACTAAGGAGGGCAATGGCCATGGTGAAGGCCATAGGTCTGAACATCATGCCTTCAATACCCTGCAGGGTCATAATGGGTAAATATACGATAATAATAATGGCGATAGCAAAGAGAATGGGACGGGCTACTTCTTGTGCAGAAGAGCGTATTACCAGGTCGGAATCGCCGGTTTTCTTTCTGAGAGAAAGTCTTCTGATAATGTTTTCCACCATAACGACAGGGCCGTCAATGATCATGCCAAAATCAAGAGCGCCCAAACTCATTACGGTAGCCGCAATGCCCAGATGATACATACCGGTAAAGGTTAAAAATGCCGTGAGCGGAATAGAGAACGCAAGCAAAAGTGCCCCTCTCAAATTTCCCAGGAAAAGAATAAGCACGCCAATTACCAGGAGAACACCTGTGCCAATGTTGGTAAATACCGTGTGAATAACATTGTTGACCAGGCCTGCCCGGTCATAGAACGGGATCATATCAACACCTTTCGGCAGGCTTTGTCTGATCTCTTTTACCTTCTGTTTTATCGCCTCCACAACAGTGCGGCTATTTTCCCCTTTTAGCATCATGGCAATGCCTGTTACTACTTCCCCTTTGCCATCCTTGGTAACGGCGCCATAGCGGACCTCTGAGCCCAGCTTTACCTCCGCCAGATTTTTAACATAAACGGGGGTACCTTCCCTTGTGGCATGAACTACAATATTCTCAATGTCCTGTATGGTATTGATCAGGCCAATTCCCCGTACCAGATATTGCTCCGAGGCATGTTCTATGTATTGCCCGCCGGCATTGACATTGTTGGCGGTCAGGGCATCAAATACCTGGCGAAGGGTAACGTTGTAAGTGATAAGTTTATTCGGGTCGATTAATACCTGGTATTGTTTTACAAAACCGCCAAAGCTGTTCACCTCGTTGACGCCCGGGATAAGCAGCAGTCGTGGGGTAATCATCCAGTCCTGAATGGTCCTCAGTTCCATGGCGTCCTTATTCTCAGCGGTAACTACATATTGATAGATTTCGCCAAGGCCGGTGCTGACCGGTCCCATTTCCGGTTGGGCGTTTAAGAGTTGAGGGAGTTGTTCCTTTGCAGTTTGCAACCGTTCCAGCACCAGTTGGCGGGCAAAATAAATATCGATGTTGTCTTCAAAAAAGACAAGCACCTGGGAAAGCCCGGTTTTTGAAAGTGACCGTATTTCTTTCACCCCCGGCAAACTGCTCATGGAGAACTCGATGGGAAACGATATGAGTTTTTCCATTTCAACCGGTCCGAGCCCCGGCACTTCGGTATTGATTTGTACCTGGTTGGGTGATATATCGGGGACTGCGTCAATGGGCAGCTTTTTCAGATAAAATATACCGAGTCCGATAATGGCGCATACGGTAAGAATAATCAGAAATTTCTGCTGTAATGTACCTTCAATCAGTTTGTTCAACATACGTTTAATGTCCTCCACATCCTTCGCCAAATTTTTCTTTCATCGTTTCGGATTTAAGCAGGAAACCTCCTTTGACAACCACCGGGTCGTTTTCCTCTAAACCACTGACGACTTTTACATACCCGTTCAACCGCGTTCCCAGTATCACGTTGCGCCGAATGAAATAGCCGTCTTTGAGTGGCACAAAGACGAATCGCTCCTGCCCATCAACCTGTACCGCTTCTTCCGGTAATCCAACAGCGCTTTTGGCATCATCTACCTGAAGCAGCACCCTTGCAAACATACCGGGTTTCAATTTTTCGTGATGATTAGCAACCTCGATACGGACCTTTACGGTGCGTGTCTTTTCGTCTATGGTATTCCCGATATAAGTCACGTTCCCTTCGAACTGTTCTTCCGGATAAGAAGCTACCGATACCATCGCCTTATTTCCCATTCTTACCTTTGGAATATCCTTCTCATAGACGTCAAACCATACCCACAGTTGTGTGAGGTCTGCGATGGTAAGCATCGGATCAAAGGCATTTTTGAGTTCGCCAACCGCGACCTTCTTGTCAATAACGGTTCCATCAAAAGGGGCGGTGAGCGTAAATAACGAAGATACATGTTTCTCCGCTTCTGCCGTGTGCTTTATATCCACTTCTTCCTGATCCATCAGGAGCAGTTTTTCCTGCATCTGTCTAATGCTCCCTTCTTCCTGACCCATGAGAAGCAATTTTTCCATCAGGGCATTTAATTCTATGTGTGACTGTTCGTGGGCATTCTCCGCATCAAAGAAATGTTTTCCCGAAGTAATATTTTTTCCGTAAAGTTCCTTTTCTCTCGAATAATTCTTTTCCGCCAGTTTCAGCATGGCCGCAGCCTTCAGGTAATCCGCCCTTGCTTCGCCGAGTTCTATACTATCCAATAGCGCTAATTTCTGCCCTTCCTTTACCTGATCTCCCCAATCAACAAATACTTCTTTCACTACCCCTGATATTCTTGGCGAAACTATAACAAAACGATCCTGGTTGGGTCCCACTTCTCCGGTTGCCTCATGCGTAATACCAATATCCATGGGCATTCCTTTGCCAATGATAACGATTTCATCCAAAAGAGACGGGTCAACCTTGACGACGCCAACTTCATAACGGCATTCATCACATTTGATAATTGATACATCATGTTCGCATTCTTTTTTCAAAAGTTTTTCGTAGAGTTCATGCCCAGAATCAGTACTATTCAAAAAATTTTCCCCGGCTGAAGTACTATGATCATGATTATTTTCATCTTTGTTTGTCTGTTCCCGGATATGTTCGTCTTTTTCCCCACACGACTTTTCGCATGCATGTTCATCTTCTCTCTGGGCAAAAGTATCTGTTACCGGTAAAAAACTGATAAAGAAAAGAATAATACCCCATAAAATAATGGTTTTACGAGGGTTGTGCATCCGTAAATAAATACAATAATTCACCATGTTCTCCTTATAAGAAAGTGTCATATGCTCATTATTATTTCCCTATTTTGATAACTGCCAGTCTTTCGATATCGGCTATTATCAGGTTTAGTTGTTTTATTACATCGATATATGATACCCTCGTATCTGCCCAGATTCTCTGAGTATCCAGCAGGTCTATATAATCGAACTCACCCTCTTTATAGCCATTTGTAATTAAGGAGAGGGCCTTTTCTGTGCCTGGCAGAATCTTGTTTTTAAATTCAATGAGGCGTCTCCTTTCAATATTGTACAGGTTGAAATTCTTTTTTAACTCGAACAGCATTTGCTGATAAACCGACATGCTTTCGTTTTTTGCCTTTCTCGAAAGGGCTTTGCCTTTTTGTATGTTTCCCTGGTTACGGTTGAAAAAAGGGGCGGGTATCCCCAGGCTGAATTGAATGGTATCAGCGTCTTCCTGCGAAAGTCTTTTATATCCTGCAGATACGGTGATATTCGGTATGGCCTGTCTTTGTTCCAGCAGTAACCCGGCTTCCGCTATTTCTATATTCTTTTCAGACACCCTGAGAAGCGGCTGATTATTTTTCATACTCTGTTCAAGTTCATGAAACGACAATTCCATGGGTGTCGTTATCAGTTTTCCGGTGATATCAAAATCGGTTGCCTCCGGGATACCCATGATCGTTTGCAATTCCCTGAAAGAGTTTTGCAACTCTCCTTCAGTCCGGGAAACCAGATTTTTTGCCTTTGAAAATTCCACCTCTGCCCTGAATACATTGGTAAGTGCAACCTCTCCCGCTTCAAACCGTGTCTTTTCACTTTCATAAATATCTTTCGATATCTTTTCCGTTTCCTTTGCTACCGAGTGACTTTCCTGACCTGCTAACACCTTGTAAAATGCCTTTTTTGTATCAGCAATAACACTGAGGAGAAAGGAATCCCGTTCAAATTCGTTTTTCTCCTTTGCTTTTTCGCTTACTTTTATTGCAAGGCCTCTTTTCCCTCCGGTAATGATGGGCTGGGTTATTGATACCTGGTTTTGGCTCTCATTCAACCCTATCTCATCTGTAGGCATTTCTTCCGCCAGAAAGTTAATTACCGGATTTGGGTAGAGTCCAGCCTGTTTCAATGAGCCAATTTGTGCTTCTACCTGATCTTTCATTGATTGCAGTTCTGGGTTTCTTTCAAGAGCAATGTCTATTGCCTCTTTAAGAGAAATTGCTTTAGCCGGTGTTTGTATATCGTTCCCACAGACGATTTCATGGCAAGCGCTAAAGTAAATAAATGAGCAAACAAGAAGAAGATGATACTTGGAAATACACCGTTGAAAATTATGCCTGTTAAAAAAATGTGTGAACATACCATGCCCTTTTGTAAAAAAATACAATTAAATAGTATCAGTTCAATAAATAGGTAAACCCGCACAAAGGTAAGCAGCTATAAGGTTTATACGAAGAATGTAAATGCATTACCCCTATTTATTGAGACAACACGGGAAAGTGCCATTTGTAGTGCGGCGAGCCTCGTCGCACTACATGAATTTAACGTAACTTCTCAATAAATTAAGGTTTTTATAATAATTTCCACAGTCTACAGTCTACAGTCCACAATTTGCCGTCTGTAGATTGCCGGTTGCCGACTGCCGACTGCTAATTGTTGATTGCCGACTGTACAGCATTCCAGTACCTGCATGTCAAATAAACTGATAACATACCGGTAGAAAAAGATTATGCTATTGCCATTTTGGGGAAATAGTGTCCCTGTGAAGCGTTAAAATTAAATAATGAGTAGAAAATCAGAAAGGTTCTGCGATTGTTCGCGGTGGGCGAAATATAATGGTTTGAAAAATAGCGTTAAAGCGGTTTGTAGGGATGAACGCACAATTGCCAATGAGGTCCATGTGCGTATTTGAATGATAATGGGATGTGTATAAGATAAGATTATGTGCGCAAAGCACACAACAGGTGGAACAGTGTGAAGCATTTCCGGGGGCAGCAGTATGATCATTATCATAGGAAGAGACAACAGAAGGTTCTTCATTGCAATGTGAAGTACCTTCTTCCGTGCATCCCAATAATAAACAATCACCCGGCAATATGCATAAGAGAAACCACACTGCCAGAATGCTATAGAATACTTTTCTTAATAAAGACTTCCGGGTAAAAAATTTCATTTTTTCTTTTCGTACAATAACGACAAAAATACTCCATTAAGCGTATGATGAAGGTTGTCAATCTTTACGTTTTCATAATAATCCACAAACAAATAGAAATGCAAGTTCTAAAAATAATTGTAACCGTTCACAGGGGGCATACGGATTCCATCCATGCATTTGTAGTTGAGACTGAACGGTAATTTTATAACACAATACGAGATCCATGTGCTATAGAAAAGTTGAGCGGATAGCTGCTGGACAAGGAGGGGTATGATTGTCAGGAGGAATCGGGTAGTAGTGAAGGGGGAGGCTGATCACAAAAAAATGCTTTGACCGCCTCCAGGATGAAATTGAAAGCTGACCGGCCTTGCAAAGAACATGTCGCTATAACAGTCCATAAACGTTCGTTGCTCTGTCTTCCCTTTTCGCTGCGCGTACCCTGCGTTACATGACGATCTATCACCACAAACCGTATAGCTTGTTCTGCCACATTGTTGGTAGGATCTATGCCAGGTGTTGTGATAAATTCAAAATATGCTTTTCCATGACGACGAAAGCGATTTGCCATATTTTGGGCTTCCCTTTTCTCCTCTTTACCATTTTTGTTCAACTTGCTTGGAACATTGCTTAACGCCGCCGCGATGATTTGTTCTTTGGCATACTCGAGTGCAGACGTAAAGGTTTCTGACGTCATGCTTTTACGGTTATGAATGACTTTAAACATGTTTTTGACTTCATCGAGGAGTTTTTGGCCATAAACCTTTGTTTCCCGGTCCTTTAAAGTGGTTAAGAACCGGATATCCCGAATCAAATGGGCAATACAAAACTGTATTGAGACGTTAAAATCATTCATGTACTTCCGATATGCAGAAAAATAGTCACAACCCAGCACCCCGTTAAACTCTTTACCCAAAACGTCGATCAAGACCTTTGAACCACGGGACTTGTCAATCTTGAAGAGCACGTAAAGATCGGCTTTGAAAACCCATGTCCAGAATTTATCGCCATTTTCCTTATGGCCGGTTTCGTCTAAATTTACGACTGTCTCTAAAGGAAGACGATTGAGCAATTCGTTGTACGGAGCTTCAAGAGACCGGGATACCTTACATATGACTTTACGCAAATATCCCCGGGATATCTTTTCTCCAAGGACATCTCTGATATACTTCCTGATGGTAGAAAATGATGCGTGGAGGACATTTTTCATGTAGGCTATCAGCGATGTTAAGCGTTCTTTGAACAACCCCTCTTTATAAACGTCAGGAGGGAATGGCATATAATGAGTCTTGAGACATGTCTGACACCATACCGGATATGAGCGGTGTTCTTCTCTACTCAAAGGGACTTCAATCAATTCAACCTGTTGAATGACACGCGGTTTGCCGTCCATTATGGCGACTTCCCCTTTGCAGTCCGGACAGGCAGGTAATATGTAGGAATGAACCTTATCAATCTCTTTGTCAGAAAATAATGGACGCTCATGTTTCTTGTGTCCGGGTTGTCCTCCTATTTTTCTGGTACTCTTCTTTTTCTTCTTATTGGGCTTTGTAATATCATCGGAAGAAGGCCGTTTGCCGGAATTGGAGGAGTTCTTTGAAAGCCTGGCGACCTTGGCTTCCAGGAGAGTTATCTGCTCTTTTTGAGATTCAACAGTGTTGCTTAAATCACACAGTATTTTGATTACAACTTTAGGCCCTGCATTATACAATGCCAATGCGTCATCAGGCGTCATAGCATAACTCCCGGCGAAAATGTTTAGTCAGGGGATAGACATAAACGGCCTTTTTGGAAAGTAGCGGTTCGCGCGATTTACTAAGTTTGCCCAGACCAGTTGTCTGGCCCACACATATCCAGTTATCTGCCTTGTAGCAGGTACCATGATATCGTTCTGTGTCCACAAAGGTTTCAAGTAGATAAACCGGATGGTTGTATAGATCTTGCCAATCTTGTGACAGACGCCGACGGTTAGATGCCAGCAGATATGAGGCTAAGCATGATACCTGTACCCATGGCAGGATCAAAAAACGGAGATTATTGGCGATCAGGTGAAGATTCCTTTCTCTGGCCTTTTTACTCCAGCCAATAAAACGATCTCTCGCACCGATATACCATGGCGCAGAGCCCCATGCCAGACATGCAACGGGGCGGCCACCGGAAAAGGCCATATATTTGAGGTGCTCTCCAATGGGTTGGGTATAGCCAAGATAATGGTATTCGCTTACAAGACCATTGAATATCTTCTCAAAGGGAGTTCTGCGAACCTGCTCAAGGTTGATGGGAAACAGATCGGCAAGAGAACCATAAATGGACGTGTTGTCGACTGTTACTCCGGATGGTTTCTTTCGTTCTGCAAGCGGGTTGGCAGGAGTGAATTTCCTGTGTGGCAGCTTAATGAGGCCTTTTGACTCCAATACAAGAAGCAGGCTTCGGCAGACCATATCTTTAAGAACACCATTCGACTGCCGCCAGTCCCATTCCCTGCAAACTTCCTAAGAAATGAAGCGTCTGCTTTTGCCAGGATGCGCCTCAATGATCCGCCTGATGGTCTCGATATCTTCCGGGGAGACTGACCGCCTCCGATATGTTATGGTTGTTTCCATTCCCGAAACTATAAATCATCAGGAACCGGAACGCAACTTTTTTTCTAAAAAAATTACGGCGCAGCGGGCAACTCTAAATTATTGCCATTATTGCCCGTGAACGGTTACAAAAAAAGAATGCGGTGATAGAGGTGTGTGTGCCTTGAAGTATGGAATACCTGAGTGGTTGAAAATACCACCTCTGCGAGCCTAATCCTCGTAGAGAAGTTTGTGCCTATGCGCACACAATGGAGCAATCCGTATGCGTAGAAAGATAGCATATACCCGTGAGGGGTATGACGGAGTTACGAGGTACAGACGACCTTTTGGGGTGTATGAGTGTGGCGTGTTATTCCGTGCCAACTGCCATTTCTCAGCGAAGCACTGACAATGTCCTTTGTTGGAGATGGATAAACAGATTAAGTAAAACCATCTCTGGTTAATGCGTTTGAACATACATCACGAAGGGAAAAGGGGTAATCCATATGACCGGGGGAGGACTTACGCCTTGGGCAAAATTCCCTAACAGCAAGGTATAAGGAAATTCCGAAGTCCGAGCTGTATGAGATGGTGATAGACAAGCTTCTCTCACAAGTCTATCTTTGAAGTCGTCAGCATTGCTCATAATAGTTTCCGGTGTGAATCGGAAATGAAAGGGGCATAACCGTAGTGGAATTGATGAAAGTGGCAGATTGAATACGTTCAATGAGAAAAGAAACTCTTTTGCGTAGGTAAGCAGTAACAAGAGCCTCTCTTGTTTTTGCCTATGTTTGGGAGAATCCGTACCCAGGAAACACGATTGACAAATCTATTATCCGTAATCAATCGAAAGGAATATATCGAGAGATGCTTAAGTATCATTCATTAAGAGACAAGGTGTTTAGTCTGAAAAACCTTTATGCTGCTTTCAAACACGTAAAGAAGAATAAAGGCAAAGCTGGTCTTGACAGGGTAAGTATTAAGCAATTTGAGTCCAATCTTGATGTGAATATCATGAGTATCCATCAGGAACTCAAGACTGCCATATACAACCCTGCGCCTGTCCTGCGGGTATACATCCCCAAAGGCAGGCATGACAAGAGACCTCTTGGCATTCCCATTGTTAAGGACAGGATTGTACAGCAGGCGTTCAGGCAAATCATAGAGCCAATATTTGAGAAAGGATTCTCAGATAACAGCTTTGGATTTCGCCCTGACAGATGCTGTCACGATGCTATCAAACGGCTTGAACAGTATAAGCAGGAAGGGTATACCAGCGTCCTTGATGCCGATATAATGGCATTCTATGACACCATACCCCATAAGCTTATTATGGACTCCTTACGTGAGAAAATCGCTGATGGATGGGTTTTGAACAGTATTGAGAACATGCTCAAAGCAGGGGTCATGGAGGACGGCATCGTGCACGAGACAAACAAAGGCACTCCGCAAGGAGGCGTCATTTCCCCTTTGCTTGCAAACCTTATCGGTGACATCATCGACAAGGAACTTGAAAAGGCTGGATATAAGTTTGTCCGATACGCCGATGATTTCGTTGTCATGACTAAAACAAAAGATGAACTCCCAGCCGCCCTCAGCTATGTCAAAGAAATCATTGCAGGGAAACTTGGAATGAAGCTGAGCGAGGATAAAACCAAGCTCACCAACTTCGAAAGAGGTTTCAGGTTTCTCGGATACGATTTCAAGGGCAAGTATAAGGGTATAAGCACGAAATCACTGAACAAACTCAAGAGCCTGTCCTGAGCCTGCCGAAGGAACAACATCAGAGACATCACCAGACGTACACAGGGCGTCAATCTGCAAGCCATTGTTGATACATTAAACCCTGTAATTCGTGGGCATGTCAACTATTTTCGGCTGGGCAATGTACAAAAGGTATATCGCTCATTAGACTGTTGGGTACGCATGAGACTGAGATGTTTCAAGTTCTCAAGAAAATGGAGAACAGACAACAAGCGTTTCCCTGTTCACCGATTCTTTAAAATGGGGTTACTCTCATTCGAAAGAGAATTTCTTAAGGCGTGTGCTAAAGCATGATGTTTGACTTTTCTCTGTTATAGAGCAACACTTCGGGGTCGCTGACTACGAGAAAGACGTATGGTTTAAAAAGGATGCTTTGTCACGTTGTCCAAAGTATCTGGCGACGAGTGGGGGTTGGAGGCTAATGGCCTCCAGCCTACCAGCTAAGCGTATGTGCAACAACAGTTAGCAAGCTTCTTAAGGACATGGATTATTCTCTGAGGGTAAATCGCAAAACGATAGCAGAGACACGTCATCCGGACCGTAATAGACAGTTTGAAATTATTAATGAGACAAAAAAGTATTTTGAAGATTCTGGTCAGCCAATAATCAGTGTTGACAGTAAGAAAAAGGAATTGATAGGTAATTTCAGAAATGAGGGCAAGGCGTGGACAAAAATAGTAAACGAGAGTTTTGGCCTGCATGATTTTCGTTCTCAGGCAATTGGTGTTGGATGTCCGTTTGGTATCTATGAATTGCTGACTAATCTAGGGACAGTTATTGTTGGTACGTCCTATGACACACCCACGGCGCTGTCAAAGTTTTCCATAAGCACATAATATACAAAGATATGTAAAAAAACGTGGACATTCCCCCTAAAATATTTTATATTATAGGGCATGAACCAGCATACAACACCAATCGATAACACACACAACGAACTACTTCATTCAATTACCGTTCGTCCTGTTTCACAAAACGACCAGGCAAATTGGGACACACTGATGCGCCAGCATCATTACCTTGGATTTCATTCTCTCGTAGGAGAATCAATTCGCTACGTAGCGGAATCACAGGGACAATGGCTTGCCTTGATCGGCTGGGCTGCCGCAGCATTAAAATGTACCGTTCGCGATAAGTGGATTGGATGGCCGCCATTTTTAAAATCGCAACGACTGAAACTCATAGCAAACAACTCACGTTTCCTGATCCTTCCTCAGATACACGTACCAAACCTTGCCTCCCGTATTCTTTCTCTTAACCTTAAGCGCTTATCACAAGACTGGACTAAGGTCTATGGGCATCCAATCTGGCTTGTGGAGACCTTTGTCGATCCTCGTTTTTTTAAAGGCGTCTGCTATAAGGCCGCAGGATGGATTTTTTAGGACATTCAACCGGTTTTGCCAGATCATCACAAGGCTATCTTCTGCACAATAAGCCAAAGATGGTCTTTGTTCGCTCATTGAAAGCACAAGTCCAAAAACAACTTAACAACCTTAATCTTACCATACAATTAAGAAAGGAGACAAAGCCTATGAAATTATCTTTAAAAGATGCGGAATTTCTTGACGAATTATTGCAGCAAATCCCTGAACATCGCATGCCCAGAGGCGTTCGCCACAGGAAACGTTCTATCCTGGCAATTTCTATCTGTGCTATCATCTGCAATGCCTGGAGCTTTGCCGCCATTGCAGAGTGGGCAAAGCGTTGTCCGCAAAATATGCTCAAACGTCTCTCCTGCCGTTATAATACAAAAACGAAACGATACGAACCACCGAGTGAACCTACCATCAGGCGTTTCTTACAGCAGGTGGATGCAGAAGCAGTTGATAAAGTCCTCTCGCGTTGGTTTCAATCTGTAGGTGATAAAAGCCTGCCCATTGCGGTTGACGGGAAAACCCTTTGCGGTGCAAGACAGCCTGACGGCAAACAGGTACATTTGCTTGCCGCTTTTCTTCATAAACAGGGTATAGTTCTCGCACAAACTCAGGTAGACCGCAAAACAAACGAAATACCGATGGTTCCGGTATTGTTTGATGATTTAGACATAAAAGACCGTGTCGTTACTTTCGATGCCTTACATGCGCAAAAGGAAACCGCCCGTTATCTGGTAGAAGACAAAAAGGCAGAATATATATTCACGGTGAAAGATAATCAAAAAACCATAAAACAAGCCATCAAGGAACTGAATCTCAGTTCTTTTCCCCCCTCAGCACGAAACAATTGAAAAAGGCCATGGCCGCATTGAAATCCGCAGGATTTGGACCAGCACCGAATTAAACGAATAACTTGATTTCCCCTACGTTAAGCAGGTATTTTGCATTCATAGAATATTTACAAAAGTCAAGACCGGCAAAAAGACCGAGGAAATTGTTTACGGTATTACCAGCCTGACACAACAAAAAGCAAGTCCCAAAACCATTCTTAAGTTTTCCCGCGGACACTGGTCAATAGAAAATGGACTTCATTATGTGCGTGATACCTCCTTCCGTGAAGACCATTCTCAAATACGCACACAAAATGCCCCAAGGGCAATGGCTTCTTTGAAGAACCTTGTGGTTGGGCTGTTTCATTTTCTCAATGTACCAAATATTGCAAAGACGCTCAGAAATTTTGCGGCAAGACCTTTTCTTGCACTTCAAATGCTTCGCTTGTAATGTAGAGAACAAAAAAAAGCCTTTATTTTTTTACTATCTCTTTCGTTACCACAGGGATACTCCCGTTACATTTTGCTTGTTTTGCTCATTTTTGCCGATTTATATGGGAATTCTATCGTTTTTTACTTTCTTCTCCACTTACTGACGGGAGCTTTTGGCACAAATTCTTGATCCGCGTCTTTCATAGGGTGACTTTGACGTTGCCGTGGGGGTGCAGGGGGTGGACTGGATTTCTCCATCGATTCAACTACCCCCTTTATTATGAAAACAAATTTGACCCTCTTTCCCACGCTCCGCAGGCTGGTCAAATGGACAATTTTATCCTGTTTCGTGACATGCATTCCCGCAGAACGTAGGAATGAGAAGAAAAACTTATGGCTATTCATGTTATAAACCTCCCAGATTTCCTCCGCAGACAATTCCACCCCCTTAATCCCCCGCCATTCGAATTTCGTGTTTTTAATATCTTATCTTATTTGGTTCTGACTATGCCGGCTCAGTAAGTTACAAATATTTTATTATTATGAGCGGTAAATTTTTGTTAAAATCACCAAAAATCTGTGGAGGGGGGCTTAAAATGTTCGTGCCGAAAATCATGAAATTACATAAAAACACTACTACCCTGGTCATAAAACCAACTACAAAAATAATATTGAATGAAATTCATTCTGTTCTTGATAAGATAAATGAACAGTCCTTTGCACAATTGTTTTCGTCGATTCTTGATGCAAAGAATATATTTGTGACTGGGCAGGGCCGTTCCGGTCTGGTGTCCCGTACTTTTGCAATGAGACTGACACATATTGGTTTAAACGCTTACTGTGTGGGAGACGCCACGACGCCGAATATCGATAAAGGGGATTTATTGATTGCCTGCAGTAGTTCAGGGAATACGCACATTACCTGCTACATAGCGGAATTGGCAAAAAAATCCTTTGCCACTGTTGCTGCAATTACCTCGCAGAAAAATTCACCTCTTACTGAATATGCCGATATTATCGTAGATCTACCTGTGCAGGAAATCCGTACGCACAACAAAATCAATGGTTCTATCCAATTCCGCAGTACGCTTTTCGAACAAGCCTGCCTTGTTTATTTAGACGGTGTAATTCATTTGCTCGTGACGGAATTGAGAAGTTCGGAACAGGAAATGAACAGGAGGCATTCAAACCTGGAATGATATGATTAGCGCTGTTTTTTTGTTATCTTTGAAATGAAACATTGAATAATAGCAGCGAATATCTTGAAAGATAATCGCACGCTGAATGCATCAATAAGTATCCTTCGGTACGTCCTTCTCCCTGAAACGCTGT
Organism: Candidatus Kuenenia sp.; assembly: GCF_027493735.1. NCBI lineage: Bacteria > Pseudomonadati > Planctomycetota > Candidatus Brocadiia > Candidatus Brocadiales > Candidatus Brocadiaceae > Candidatus Kuenenia > Candidatus Kuenenia sp. The sequence continues at coordinate 55,228 of NZ_JAOSKF010000023.1, read as the reverse complement.
CAAACAATGCCCCTTTTAATTCAGGGTTGCTTTTGGCAATCTGAATAACACTCCCCAAAAAACCATAATACGCACCCCATATAATAAAGCGCCTGACTGCTCTTGCATAGGGCAAGTCCTTAATGACGTCGTAAAAACTGTTAAAATATGAGGTATGAAAAGCCCTTTTTGATATGCCAACGTTCATCATAGTTTCCGCCGCTTTAATGCCCATTAAACATGCCGCATTCACTCCCTTGCCCTTAAACGGACGGATAAGGCCTGCCGCATCCCCGATAATTACATATCTGTCGCCAAAGGGATTTTTTGCAGGTTTCACCGGAAAACACCCCCTATGATAGTCGAAGTGTCCTAAAGCATCCTTAAAACACTCCGGAAGCTGGTTCATTACCTCGGATTGCTGCAAAAAATTATCCATAGATTTTGAAGAAATTTTAGCCCCTGCAATGTTGATGGTATAGTGGTCTGCCTTTGGGGTGATTGCGCCAAACTCTATTTCTTTTATCGACGATAAAAAGGCATGGATATATCCATCGGTATTTTCTAAATCATGGTATTTCCCTTTGGGATGAAATTTCGTTAATATGGAGAGTAAATATTTCGGGGATTTATACGGTGTGCCGCTTTCAAATAATTTATGTGTACCTTCTTCTATACCGAAGGCGCCCACTACAACATCGGCGCTGGTATGCCGGGTTTCGCTATAGATAACAATCTTTTCCCGTCCGATTTCTATATCAGTAACCTTGCTTTTGATTACGGTAACGCCGGCTTCTTTTGCTTTTTGCAGAAGATATGCATCAAATTGAATTCTGCGAAGGGCGTAAGATATTTCTCCGTTGCCTTCAAGCGTTATCGTTTGCCCATTTGCGTGAAGATAATAACCTGGTATATCCCTTTTCACCAGATACCATGGGAAGGGGATTTTTAAGGTATCCTCCATGATATGTTCAATAGGATGGGAGAGTACTCCGGCACATTCATTGTGTTCAATTCCACCTTCAAAATCCTTCATTTCGTATAAAATAACGTTTATGTCAATATTTTTCTCTTTGGCAAGATGCTTCAGGGCAATCCCGCAACTGGTACCTGCAGGCCCGCCTCCGATTATAACTACGGTGCTTTGATTTTTCAGGGGACCCAATGCCAGTGTTTCTTTCGATCTGGCTGTTCCCGCAAGATTTGTATTGGTCAGTTTGCGGAAATACCCATACACCATTTTGACCGAGGATCTGAAATTATGAGGAAACATAACTGCCTGTAACCGAAAACTCATTGCATCGTAAAATATTTCCTTATACCCGATGTTGCCGGTAACCATGTTCCACAAAATGGCATTGATGCGCTGCGCCCCCCAGGTATCCTTGTGTTTGCAGAGGTAGTCGATGTGCGTGTTTGCGATGTGTTTTTTTGAGGTGATATAATCGTGAAGGTTTAATATAAGTTTGCCGTAAAAATTGTCGTGCGCAAGTAATTTCAGCGCCGGCGTATAATACGCTTCCTTAAAATCCTTTTCTGAAATGCCGTGATAAAAAGCGGCGTAAGCGGCTAACCGGGAAGTTTCAAAAGACGATTCAATGCCGTTTTTATAGGTACGGGAAATACTTGCATCTCCCGTTATCACAAATCTGTCAGAATAGGGGTGTGCGGCATGCGCGACCGGGATTTTGGGAAAACAGATGCACACGTTTTCCGGCAGCGACCACCCTTCCGGCAAAAGTTCACGTATTCGGGGGTGCTTTATAAACTGCATTAAATGCGCCTTTGTGATGTCTTCATTGCCGACGAGGGATACGGTAACGTAGTCGTCTTTGGGTATAAGCGCTGCAAATTTAATTGGCTTGATTCCCAGTGAAAATATGTAGATAGTTCTTTGGAAACGCTCCCTGATATAAGACCTCCCCAGCGGGAGTTCCGCATTGCATGTGCGTATCGACCGCGGTTCGCGATACCCATGTTTCTTCCCCACGATTCTTTTGGTAAGCGACGTATTTACCCCGAATGCGCCAACGGCGAGGCTTACCGATATTTTTTTTCGTATGCCTTCCTCCCTGTATACAATATTTACTAAATGCTGAGGATTTTCCGGCAACTCAATTTCTTCTACAATCGCGGAAAGCACCTTCGCTCCCATAGAAGCGCTGTGGTTTAATAAAAAATCATCAAAACTAATGTTTACGTCAGAGAGGGAATACCTTGGCCCCCCTCCGCGGAAAATGGTAATAATTCTTGGTTTATGGCCCGGAAGCGGGTGATGGAGAGAGATGCCGCGTTCCTGCGACTGAAAGAAATATCCGTCTATTTCATTTTGAATGCGTGACGTCGGAAGTACAATTCCTTCCTGTTCCATTTTCGCAATAAGGGTCTCCGACAATACCCCCGCGCACATTTTACAGCCAACAGGACCTTTCTGGATAAAATCCTTTCCGCAGAGAATGTAAATGGTAATCTTTTTATTCAGTTCCTTTGCCAGTTTTAATGCAAAGTGTGCAAAAAAACTCCCCGCAGGCCCGCCGCCAATAATTGCTATTGTGTCGTTATCTTTTAATGGTCCAATATTTGTTTTCATAATTCACATTTCATCAGGCATTAATGGTTTTGATCGTGCCGGAGTCGTAGCGGTCCATTATTTCTTCGGTGTTAGACACGTAAAAAAACTGTCCCTCCTTTATTGCAACAGCGCCGTCCTCTATGATTCCTGAATCGTCCATTTGCCAGGAAGTCTTTGGTTTTTGCGTTACCCCACGAATGGTAAGCAATTGGCCGATATTATATATGATCGGGTCTGGTTGGTTTTCCATTTATTCCGTGACAAATGTTTTAGTTGCATTCTGAACGATAGTCTTCATATTCTCTATAGGTGTTGAGATTGATAAAAGATTTTATATCTTTGCCCGACTTAATAAGTTCTTCTTCGTTAACATGCCGCACATTTACCTTCTGCAAGAAATCAGACATCCGCAGGTCTTCTTCTTCAAGGCATCGCTGCATGGTTTGAATGCAATTTTTTGAATAAAATGCATGAAGAGGTTCGGGTCCGCGGACTGTATGCGGAACAATTACATCATAATTGTCGCCTTTGACAAGTTCCTTCATATATACGATTACTTCCTTATTAATAAACGGCATATCGCAGGCGATTACAAATGCGTATGAGTACTTTGAATGAATAAGTCCCGCACAAATACCACCAAGAGGACCTTTTCCTGGCATGACGTCAGGAACGATTGGCAATTGTAAATGTTCATACAGGGAGAAGTCATTTGCGGAAATAATTATTTCCCGGAATATATGCCTTAATATATCGATTTGAATTTCGATGAAGGATTTATTTCCATAGGCAAGAAATGCCTTGTTAGTTCCCATCCTGGTGCTTTTCCCGCCGGCCAATATAATTCCTGTCACTTTGCACATCTCCCATTTGTTCATTTTAAAAGCATTGACACGTTAATTTTCTCTGTGTTATAATTTTAACTCAATTCTAACTTTTTACTAAAAAAATAATTTTTATCTCGTACAAGGCAATATTTATGAATAGAAAATACCTCTTCTTACCTATGGCGGCAATGTTTTCTTTTGGAAGTTTTAGTATCCACAATCAGAGTGTGTCAGCTAACTCTGAAACCAGTATAGTACTTGTAAGTAAAGAATCAAAAGAAGACAAGGATGTTGTTGCTATTGTCAATGGACAAAAGATTACCAGCAATGAGCTATATGAACTTTTATTGAGTACTTATGGAAATGAAGCCCTTGATGTTCTTATCAGAAGAACGCTTATAAACCAGGAGGCAAGAAAACATGGAATATCACTTACCACTAAGGAAGTAGAAAACAAGATAAACACCCTTGTGCAGCGCGAAGTGAACGCTTTACTGCAAACGTACAAAATAGAAAACGAAGCGGATCTTGATAAGGAACTGGAAAAGATCGGTGCAAGTCTTAAAGAGTTTAAAGATAAATTAACGAAGAGATTAGTAAAAGAGGCAGAGATTGAATTACGTGCTGAAAAGGTTGTAATGAAGACGATTTCAGTATCTGAAGAGGATTTGCAAGAGGCATATAAAAGTATTTATGGAGAAAAAATCGAGGCGCAGCAGATAGTTTTGAAAACGAAAAGAGAGGCGGAAGAAGCTCTTGAGAAACTGCGTTTAGGCGCGGATATTACGAAAATGGCAAAGGCCCAGTCGATTGACCGCGCTTCTGCTTCAAGAGATGGGAAGATGTTGCCATTTAGTCCGGAAGACGATATTGGAAAATCAGTTGCGCATCTCAAGCCGGGTGAGTTAAGCGGTATTATAAATACAAATTACGGCTATCACATTGTAAAAATTACCGGTAGAAAAACCGGAAGCGACAAAAAGTTTGATACGGTAAAAAAAGAGTTGGAAGAATTAGTACGGGAAAAAAAATACAGAGAAAGATTAAGGCCGTGGCTTGTCAATCTCGTTGAAAGCGCTTCCATCACAAAAAAAATAGCTACGGATTAAATGATCAACTTCTTGTTTTTTATGCTAGTTTTTCAAAATGCATAATCGTAAGACATTGATTAGATGAGGTTTACGTAAAGTTTGTAGCATTGGGTTTTTTGTCATTTGAATTTATTTCGTATTTCGAATTTGGTTGCGGCCAAAGGCCGCGCCAGGTATTTAATGGCTAAATCCCCCATACCAGCAGGTAGTAACAATATAAAACGTGGGGTTCAAGTTGCAAACCAATGTCATTAAGTTAAGCAACCTGCCAGAAAAGTCCCCTTAATAAAGGGGGAAAAAGGGGGTTGTTTTTAATAAAATAATTCTTAACACCTTAGTTATTTGAAAAATTCAAGGGGATATAAAAAACAATGTAGCCCCTTTAGGGGCGGTCTGTTTGTAGCACAATAAAATTCAACAGGTAAATAGCTCCGTAGGAGCGGCCTGTATATGATTGACAGGAAGACAGGCCGCTCCTGACGGAGCTAATATCTGTTATGGTATCCCTATCTACTACAAACAGGTTGCTCCTACGGAGCTTATCGGTAATACGTTTTTTTTAAAACCAAAGTGTTGCAATAATTCTTAACTTAATGACATTGAGTTGCAAACTTGAACCCGCCAGGAAGATTTGTTTATATAAGAATAAATAAACATACTCTATAGTTACCTATCCGGGCAGTATATCATTCCTCTCAAAGCGTATTCCTACATAAAAGTGCAAGCTTTTATTATTAACATTTATCGATAATACGCCGGCGCAACCTTTCGGAATAATTGTAACACTTTAGTTTTTTGAAAAAGTAGGGGCGAAGCATTTTCCCGTTTGGGTATGAACGCATTTATGACAATTTAAAGCAAATGCTTCGCCCCCACATTGCGATTATTGGAATTTTTCAAAAAACTAAAGTGTTACGAATAATTACTTCAGAATATCTGTAGTATCGATTTTTCCATTTTCTCGTTTGATTTTACAGAATTGAAAGCTAAATTATAAGAGCCTTTTTTTCATATCATAATACGAAAGGCGGAACAACAGATTACACAGACTTCGTCGCAAGCTCAGTCGAACGATTGCACAGATTAAAAAATTAATATTTTGCCAAAAAGTGCAAAGAAATTACTGATAAGGTACTAAATGTACGCATTAATGAAATCAAAATTGAATACTTTTGCAGGGGGGATACATCCCAAAGAGGATGGAAAAGTGCTTACTTCTGAAATAAGTGAGATTTGCTCCCCGATTCCAAAAAAAGTATATCTGTTTATGAATCAACACATTGGCGCGCCGGCAAAACCCATTGTCAACAAAGGGGATCAGGTAAAAATCGGACAGTTAATTGGCGAGGCGCATGGTTTTGTTTCCTCCAACATACATGCTTCCGTTTGCGGCAAGGTCGTTGATGTGTCGCCATATCCGCATCCTGTCGCCGGTGCAAAGTCTCTGGCGGTAGTTATCGAGAATTCCGGCGAGGAAGAATGGGCTGAGACGTTAAACGTTGAACAGGACACTGAAAATATCACCCCGGAAGAGATCAGACAAAGGGTTTTCTCCGCCGGTATTGTAGGACTTGGCGGCGCAACATTCCCCACACACGTAAAACTTACTCCCCCAAAAGATAAAACGATAGATACTATCGTGATGAACGGGGCGGAATGCGAGCCATATCTTACCTGCGATCATTACGTTATGCGTAACAATGCAAATGAAGTCCTTGAGGGATTGCGGCTTGTTATGAAATGCATTGGTTGTAAAAAAGCGCATATCGGCATTGAAGCGAATAAAAAAGACGTCTACGAATTATTGAAAAATACCCTGGCTGGAGATCCTTCCATTAAAATAGATTTATTGGAAGTAAAATACCCTCAGGGTGCAGAACATCAGCTTATTAAAGCATTATTACGTCGTGAATTCAAACCCACTCAACTCCCCATGGAGGCAGGCGCTGTCGTTATAAATGTTGCAACGGCGTTTGCAATCAATAATGCGGTGAAATATAAGCGTCCTTTGATCGAAAGAATAATTACGGTAACGGGGAATGGAGTCAATAAACCTCAAAATTTGCGCGTCCGCATTGGAACGCCAGTCCGGGATTTATTAGAAATCACCGGAACCTCTGTTGGCCTCAATAAGATTATCTTTGGGGGTCCAATGATGGGCATTGCGCAGGGGAGCATCGATAACGCCGTGACGATTAAGGGAACGGGTGGAATTCTTGTTCTGAAAAACCAGCCGCACTATGAATCTCATGCATGTATACGGTGCGGGCGGTGCATCGTCAGTTGCCCATACGGACTCAACCCAAGCGAGTTAAGTATTATGGGGGAATCCATGAATATTTCCCTTGCGTTGGAGAATAATGTTCTTGAATGCAAAGAATGCGGCTGTTGCACTTATATTTGCCCTGCAAAACGGCCTATTGTGCATCACATCAAATTTACAAAGGCCCTTATTGCAAAACAAAAAACAAAGAAATAGCATTCGTTTCTATCGTGTAACGTAAAAATAATCGGCATAAAGTAAAAACTATGACAAATACTACTCAGAGCGTAACTCCTTTAATCGTCAGTTCATCGCCTCATATGAGAGACAATGACAGCATTTCTCATATCATGTGGACTGTCGTTCTCTCTTTACTTCCTGCAGGATTCGCTGCCATTTTTGTTTTTGGTTATTATGTCCTCTTTGTTATTGGTTTATGTTGCCTTACTGCTCTCGTCACGGAAATTGTCATTTCACTTATGAAAAAGCAGCCTGCTTTTGCAATGATTAAGGATGGCAGCGCCATTGTTACCGCCATCTTGCTTGCTTATACATTGCCTCCAGGCGCTCCGTGGTATGTCCCTGTGGTAGGATCGTTTTTTGCGATCGCTGTTGTTAAACACTCTTTTGGTGGTTTAGGGAATAATATATGGAATCCTGCACTTGCTGCACGCGCTTTTTTGCAGGTGGCATATCCTGTTTCGGTAAATTCAGATTGGCGATTCTTTTCAGATCCGGGCGCAATGAATGTATTGAAAAACATTACCAGTACGGGGGAAAGCGGCCTGCTTCTGGATGCGGTAACCAGGGCAACCCCTCTTGCAAAGGAATCCGGGGCAGAATTATATAATTTTTACCAGTTGTTGATTGGCAGTGTGCCGGGTTGTATTGGAGAGACCTCCGCGATTGCGCTGCTTGCAGGGGGATTATACCTTCTGTATAAAAAATGTATAAAATGGTACGTGCCTGTTGCGTATCTTTTGACCGTTTTTGTCGTATCGATTTTTCTGCCTCCTCGTACAATTACCCCATGGGCAAATAACCCTTTTTACCATTTATTTGCCGGAGGCCTCTTTTTGGGCGCATTTTTTATGGCGACAGACATGGTAACCACTCCTCTTACAAAAAAAGGGATGTTAATTTTTTCTGTTGGGGCGGGGTTATTAACTATTTTAATCCGGTTTTATTCAGGTTATCCCGAGGGCGTTTGTTATTCAATTCTGATCATGAATACTGCGACTCCTCTTATTGACCGATTCACAAAACCACGCCTTTATGGTTCAAAAGTAAAAAAATAGAACATGAAAAAAAAAGTCCAATACCCGGTAGTTCTAACGATTGTTACCCTTCTGGCATCAATTGGTGTTTCCTCAACGTACCTGACTACGAAAGAAAAAATAAGGGAAAAAGAGTCGGAGGTTCGCACCAGGGCGCTCTTTACGGTGCTTCCCGGCATTGATGAAACACCGGAAGAAATTTCTCCGCCCAATACAAAGAATCAGGACAAAATATACAAGGGCGTAAATGGTGAAGGGGAATTGATAGGATATGCGGCAAGCGGTGAAGCGCAGGGATATTCAAGCAGAATAAATGTAATGGTGGGGCTCGATTCAAATCTGGAAAAAATTCTCGGAATCGATATCATCTCACAGCGGGAAACACCTGGCCTCGGCACGAAAATGGTAGAAAAGGAAAGCTCTGATACTTTATTGAGCGTTTTAATGAGTTTTTTCGGGAAAACTTCAGGGGTTGACCATGGGAAAATCCAACAATTGCCTGAATTTAACATGCATCAGGGAAAAGAAGGCAATAATTCCGGGAATGGAGCGGCAACGGAACTGCGTCCATGGTTTCAGGAACAATTTAAAGATAAGACATATAATCAACTGGTAGTTTCCAAAGTTGCGGATAAAGAAAAAATTACAGCAATCACGGGAGCGACCATCTCTACAAATGCCGCAGTAAAAGCGGTACAGAATGCAATCGAAAAAATCAAAATCGAATTGCAGGAATATACCTGGCAAATCAAGTGAGTCATTAAGCAGGAATTGATACGATATTTTTCCCACCATGAAAAACATTGAAGAAATAAAACCCATTGTTGAAGCGTTGCTGTTTTCTGCGGAAGAACCTCTTTCCAGCAAAAAAATATGTAACATTATCGATGATGTTGACGCCGCCCTCATAAAGGAAGCCATTACTTTACTGCAACAAGAATATAATCAGCAGGGGAGGGCATTCCAGATTGAAGAGATTGCAGGCGGCTTCCAACTCTACACACTGCCTGAGTATCACGAATGGATATCGAAACTGCGTAAAAAATCGGCTGAAACAAAACTTTCTTCGGCCTCACTGGAAACACTTGCAATCATTGCATACAAACAGCCTGTATTGCGGGCTGATGTTGAGTCTATCCGCGGCGTTCAATCAGGTCAAATCATAAGACTACTAATGGAAAAAGACCTTGTTAAGGTAGTTGGGAGGGACGAATCTCTTGGACACCCTTTATTATACGGCACTACAAAGAAATTTCTTGAACATTTCGGCTTAAAAAACATTAAGGATCTGCCAAAGGCAGAGGAATTAGCAGCGCCATAACAAAAAGGGTTACCATAGGCACTTAAGAGTATATTCCTTTGTACTTTTGTAGAAATAGTGATACTCAAGAGGTTCACCATTGGTGATTTATAGACAATGTCGTACCAGTTCAACACGGACAAACAAGGTTTGTCCGTGCCACCATATCATCAATTTAAAATTCACATTTTATGAGCATCTTGAGTATAAATTAAACAATCCCCCGTACTCCTAAAATCCACTAACCCAAACGAGTTGTAATAGAAAGTTTTTTCTTTTCCCACGCAAAGCCACTCAGAAAGTATGAATTATGAACGGGTATTGAAATAAGTTTTTGAATGATTTATACTCCACACACAAACCTAAAGAAAATAGGTAATTTGGGTCTTTTGTTTAAAGAGTAAATAATTCCCTGAATGCTATAATTAATGCAAATAACGCCTTACCACGCAAAATATTTTGCTTTTGAGCTTACAAAACGCAGTTCTTCAGATAGTTTGCAAAAGCTGGCTTCTTCTCTTTTAGACGCCCAGGTAGACTTAAATCCGCATCAGGTCGAGGCTGCTTTATTTGCCTTCCATTCCCCGCTTTCAAAGGGTGCTATACTGGCGGACGAGGTAGGTCTGGGGAAAACCATCGAGGCCGGTCTGGTTATCTCACAAAAGTGGGCTGAAAGAAAACAGAAAATTCTGGTTATAGTGCCATCAAACCTTCGTAAGCAATGGAATCAGGAATTACTGGATAAATTCTACCTTTCATCACTTATACTGGAAACGCCTTCTTTTAATCAGGAAATTAAAAAAGGAAACTTAAACCCCTTCAACCAGAACGAAATAATCATTTGCTCATACCATTTTGCAAGGGCTAAAGATGTTTATATCAAAAATATCCCTTGGGACTTAGTGGTCATCGATGAAGCACATAGATTAAGAAACGTTTATAAGCCGTCAAATAAAATTGCCACTGCCGTCAAAAATGCCGTAGCCCACGCTCCAAAAATGCTGCTTACCGCAACGCCGCTCCAAAATTCTTTGTTAGAACTCTATGGTTTAGTCAGTATCATTGATGATTATACCTTTGGTGATTTAAAGAGTTATAAAAATCAGTTTGCCAGATTAGCGAATGAAAATGATTTCCATAATCTTAAAGAAAGACTAAAACCCATTTGTATAAGGACGCTCCGCAGGCAGGTATTAGAATATGTAAAATACACCAATAGAATGGCAATAACGCAAGAGTTTGTCCCGTCTCCTGATGAACAAAGGCTTTATGACCTGGTTTCAGCCTATTTACAAAGGGAAAATTTATTTGCACTTCCGCCAAGTCAAAGACAACTCATGACGTTAATTTTGAGGAAATTATTGGCATCGTCAACCTTTGCTATTTCAGGGACATTAGACGCCCTTGCAGTAAAACTTGAAAATATCGTAACTACCAAGGGGCGACAGGAAGACATTGAGCAGATAGTGTCTCAGGATTTTGAATCTTATGATGAAATTAAGGATGAATGGGAGGATGCTGAAGAAGAAAATCAACCCGTTACTGAAACAAAGGAAGAACTTTACACTCCAGAGGAAATCAAAAACATCAAAAAGGAAATCAACGACCTGAAGGGATTTCAATATCTTGCCAGGTCTATTACCCGAAATTCAAAGGGAGAGGTTCTCCTGACCGCCCTGAAAAAAGGTTTTGCTGAAATAGAACGTCTGGGTGGTAATAAAAAAGCCATCATATTTACCGAATCTACAAGAACACAAGAATATCTGAATAGCATCTTAGAAAATACTGAGCACAAGGACAGGATAGTTTTATTTAACGGCTCGAACAACGATCAGAAATCCAAAGAAATCTATAAAAAATGGATCGAGAGGCATCTTGGCACAGACAGAATCACAGGCTCAAAAAGTGCCGATAAGCGGGCTGCAATAGTAGATTATTTCAGAGATGAGGCAGTCATCCTGATAGCCACAGAAGCCGCCGCAGAAGGTATTAACCTGCAATTTTGCTCTCTGGTAGTAAATTATGACTTACCCTGGAATCCTCAACGTATCGAACAAAGAATCGGGCGATGCCACCGGTATGGGCAAAAGTTTGATGTGGTTGTCGTAAATTTCCTAAATAAGAGTAATGCCGCAGACCAGAGGGTTTATCAGTTATTGAAAGAAAAATTCAAGCTTTTTGACGGCATTTTCGGGGCAAGCGATGAAGTATTGGGTAGTATTGAATCAGGTGTTAATTTTGAAAAACGGATTGCACAGATTTACCAGCATTGCAGAACTTCGGGAGAAATACAGTCCTTATTTGACCAGTTACAAAAGGAACTGGAGGAACAGATTGAAGACCGCATGATAGACGCCAGAAATAATTTGTTAGAAAATTTCGATGAGGAGGTACATGAAAAATTACGCGTTAATTTACAGGAGAGTAAAGAATATTTGTCCAAGTATGAATATTGGTTATGGGAAATTACTAAACACTACCTTGAACCTTACGCTGATTTCGCTATAGACGAGCATTCTTTTATTTTACGTGAAAACCCTTTTGTTGACGAAAAGATACATCCTGGCCCTTACAAACTGGGAAAGAATATTGACGACGTAAACATTTATAGAGTTGGGCATCCTTTGGCTCAGCGTATTATCGAAAAAACAAAGTCTTTGTCTTTAGTAGTTCGGGAGTTAGTATTCAATTACTCAGACTCTATCAGGAAGATAAATATCTTAGAGTCCCTTATAGCAAAGTCAGGCTGGCTATCTGTAATTAACTTAACAATTAATTCGTTTGAAACTGAAGATCATGCCTTATTGTGTGGGATTACGGATGAAGGTCAGATTTACCACATTGCAGAACTTGGGAGAATACAGTCCTTATTTGACCAGTTACAAAGGAACTGGAAGAACAGATTGAAGACCGTATGAAAGACGCCAGAAATAATTTGTTAGAAAATTTCGATGAGGAGGTACATGAAAAATTACGCGTTAATTTACAGGAGAGTAAAGAATATTTGTCCAAGTATGAATATTGGTTATGGGAAATTACTAAACACTACCTTGAACCTTACGCTGATTTCGCTATAGACGAGCATTCTTTTATTTTACGTGAAAACCCTTTTGTTGACGAAAAGATACATCCTGGCCCCTACAAACTGGGAAAGAATATTGACGACGTAAACATTTATAGAGTTGGGCATCCTTTGGCTCAGCGTATTATCGAAAAAACAAAGTCTTTATCATTAGTAGTTCAGGAGTTAGCATTTAATTACTCAGACTCTATCAAGAAAATAAATATTTTAGAGTCCCTTATAGCAAAGTCGGGCTGGTTATCTGTAATTAACTTAACAATTAATTCGTTTGAAACTGAAGATCAAATTTTGTTATGTAGCGTGACAGATGAAGGTACAGAATTGGATATTGAGCAATGCAAAAGGCTATTTTCCCTTCCCGCATCAAAAAGTCCCCTCTTGGGAGGGGATTCAGGGGTGGGTTCTCATGTTAAAAATCTCATAAATCAAATAGCCCAAAAACAGCAAGCCGAAATCCTGCAAATGAATGCTGTACGTAATGCAGGTTTCTTCGATACAGAGATGGAAAAATTAGACAGATGGGCAGAAGATGTGAAAAGCAGCATGGAAATTGAATTGAAAGAATTGGATAAAGAGATAAAATGCCGAAAGACAGAAGCCAAAAAAATCCTCAATCTTGAAGAGAAGGTAACGGCACACAGGCAGAAAAAAAAAAAAAAAGAAAAAAAAACCCCCCCCTTTTTTTTTTTTTTTTAAAACACAGAGGAGGGGGGAAAAAGGGGGGGGGAAAGTTGGAGGGGGGAGAGGGGGCCCCCTAAAAAAAAAAGATTTAAAAAGCAGAATTGTTTACCGTTAGATGGAAACTTATTTAAAATACCAATAATACAGAACAACAAATGATTAGAACTCACATGGATAGGTAAGGAGAACCAGCTACGGATTGCGTTGCTCGTCGGGAAGCCGGTTTGTCGACACTCTCTATGAGATATATATAACAGAGCCAATGATTACTTGTCCGAAATGCCAGACTGAGATCAAACTGACAGAATCGCTTGCTGCGGCGATGAATGTATATTTGCAAGACAGAGCCTATTTACAGAATAAATCAACAAACTGATAAGTATTATGGAATTTAAACAAAAAATAGTTACCGCTGGTAGTAAAAAACGAGATTATTCCCGTCTGATTAATGCCATATGGATGCCATTACAAGAAGATTACAAGGAAATAATTGAGGATTACTTGTTCATAAGCCGAAAAAGGAGTAAAAGTAAATTCTCTATTTATAAGCTTCAATTATCCATATTAGGCGACTTATTGCAACATACCAAGGCTATTGATGCCATGAAGATTATGTTAGAGAAACTTGCGGCTGATTCAAGTTTACATAAAGAAGATAGGGAGAAGCAAATAAGGACATATCAGAACCAGATAGGCGCTGTCCTTCTAGTCAATCAGTCATTAAAGACTATAATTGATGGAATAGCATGGAGGTGTTTAAACTATAATAGGGTGATTTTATCTGCTTTATCAAACAAAGAGGATAGCGGTCCTGTTCGCCTTGACGAGGGATTAATTACAGAGTTATCTGTTTTTTCAAAAGAAATTCTTCATGAAAAAAAGAGGGCGATAATAAATGATATTAGCAACTTTTTAAGAACTGGGGATATAACTACAATAGACGATAATGGTGACATTGAACTTATAGAAGTAAAGTCGTCAAAGAAAAGGGGACGAAGGATAACAAGACAAAAGGAAAGGTTGCAAGAGGTAGTAGAGTTTTTTAACACTGGAATAACGAAATATGAGGGCACAAAGCTAACAATTCTGCCTTGTGATGTTCCTCTGAAAAATTATTTAGCAATAGCCAAGAACATTATTGCAAAAGCGAGAAAAACGTGTTGTTCTAGCGAATTGATTGGCAACTATATGATTTTAGAGTGCGTTGATTTCGAGAAATTAGATGACATGGACAAGGTCATAGAATATTTTGACTCAAGACATGAAAGTGTTAAAAACCGTTGGGAACAAAATAATGACGTTGTTTTCTCTTTCAATTCTTTAGACCGCCGTGGTTTTTCTGCAAACTTGGCCCCTTTCTCAGTGTTTCCACTTTCAATAGAAGATATCACTGCATTAATGATTGGAAGAATTTATTTAACTTACACAATAAATCTTACTGAAATATTAAAAATATTTGAAAAAGACGGATGGGTGATTGTGGATACTTGTTTAAGAGCGAAAGCGGAACAGTTAAGTACTGAAACTCCTTTTGCAAAAATCAAGAAAGGTAATTTTAATGTCGAGGTGCCTTTTGCAGATGTAGCAAGAGTTATCTATGAGATGCTAAGTCTCAAAGTTTTAATAGATACATACAATGCGCAATATAATAAAGGGCATCAAGAATCCATCTCTTCATTAACTAACTATACTAAAGAGTCTTCACTCTGGGATTAATGAAAGAAATAAACGGAACAGGTACATTTATTCAGAGACTCAATTACAGGGTCCGAGATCACGCTTGTCAATGAGTAAGTATTTAGCGTGAAACTGCAAAGGCATTCGGTATGACCAAAAACCAAAAACTCGAACTCACCTGGATAGGCAAGGAAAACCAGCCAAAGCTGGAGCCGCGCATATTAATTGAAGACCCTGAGAAGTCTTATGGACACACCCCTCGCTTCTCTCAAGAGGGGAATAAAAATACCCCCAACCTCATCTCGAGAGGGAAGTATAAAAGTCCCCTCATGGGAGGGGATTCAGGGGTGGGTAATATGCTCATCCACGGCGATAATCTCCTTGCGCTGAAAGCCCTTGAACAGGATTTTGCAGAAGAGATAAAGTGCGCTTGTATTGACCCGCCCTATAACACTGGTAGCGCTTTTGAGCATTACGATGACGGTCTTGAGCATTCAATATGGCTGAGCCTGATGAAGCCGAGAATTGAGATATTGCATAGGCTGTTACGCCCTGACGGGACTCTATGGATAACAATTGACGATAATGAATGCCATTATTTGAAGGTGCTCTGTGATGAGATATTTGGCAGGAGCAATTTTGTTGCTAATGTTGTGTGGCAAAAGAGAATTCAACCAGATATGAGGGCAACAATTGGCGCAGGGCATGACCATATACTCGTTTTTTCAAAAAACATATCTTTATTTAAACAAAAATTGAATATTCTTGAACAAACTGAAGACCAACTCAGCAGGTACAAAAATCCGGATAACGACCCCAAGGGGCCATGGATATCAGCCGATTTTATGGCAAAAGGGTTTAGACCTAATCAGATGTATGAAATTGTTACTCCTTATGGGAAAAAATATAAACCAAGACCCGGGTCTTGTTGGCGTAATATTGAGTCTGTTTACCAAACGCTATTGTCTGAAGGTAGAATTTGGTTCGGAAAAGATGGTGATTCTGTTCCAAGAAAAAAGACATACCTTTCTGAAAGTGAAGGTATTGCTGCTTGGACATGGTGGCCGAATTCGGAAGTTGGTCATAACCAAGAAGCGAAAAAGGAATGTAATGCCCTTTTTGGTATTGAGGACACTTTTGAAACACCAAAACCTGAAAGACTCCTAAAAAGAATCATTCACATCGCCACTAACCCCGGTGACTGGGTTCTGGACTCCTTCCTCGGCTCAGGCACAACCGCTGCTGTTGCCCATAAGATGTGGCGCAGGTGGATAGGCTTGGGCTAACTATGCTTTATTTGCAGATCGGCAAGCGGATTAGTGCATAAATCCTGAAAGGAGAACGGGCTAAATACAGAGAGAGATTCTTGCCATACTGTCGCAACAATTGAGCTGGTTTCATTTCAATGAACTATTGCCTGTTTGAAAATCTGACGACACAAAAGGACTGATGAACAACAAAACCCAAAAACTTGAACTCACATGGATAGGCAAGGATAACCAGCCGAAGCTGGAGCCGCGCATATTGATTGAAGACCCCGAAAAGTCTTACGGGAATAAGAATAATGAAAATATGCTTATCTTTGGCGACAACCTCCTTGCCCTGAAAGCCCTTGAGCAGGATTTTGCAGGAGAGATTAAGTGCGCCTGCATAGACCCGCCATATAACACTGGCAATGCCTTTGAACACTATGATGACGGACTGGAGCATTCTATATGGTTGAGTCTGATGAAGCCAAGGATTGAGATAATCCATAAACTTCTGAGAGATGACGGGACATTGTGGATCACAATCGACGATACTGAAGCGCATTATCTGAAGATTCTATGCGATGAAGTATTTGGTCGGGGGAATTTTGTTGCTAACATAGTGTGGCAATCCAAAGATACACCAGGCAACAATGCTATTGCAATTGCTCAGACGCATAATCATATTCTTGTGTTCAAAAAAGGAGCGTTATTCCGCCCCAATTTGTTAGCGAGAAATGAAAAACAACTTGCTAACTATGTAAACCCAGACAACGATCCTCGCGGGCCTTGGGCTTGCCGCACCTCTTACTCGTGTAGAGCATAGAGATCGAGACTATTATGCTATCAGGAACCCCGTTGGACGGGAGGTGTTTCCACCCAAAGGGAGCAGTTGGCGCAGACCGCCGGAGAAAATGAAGTGGCTTGAAGACGATGGTCGTATTTGGTGGGGTAAAAAAGGAGACGCTGAATTTCCGATGGAAAAGAAATTCCTTTCCGAAGCCAAAGAGGGTGTGGTAAATCAAACATGGTGGGCGTATGACTTTGGCGGAAGTACCCGTAATGCAAGTGCTGAAATGAAAGGTTTGTTCGAAGGAAGAAAGTCATTTGATACTCCTAAACCCGAAAAATTGATTCAACGAATCTTTGAGATTGCCACTAACCCCAGTGATTGGGTTCTTGATTCCTTCCTCGGCTCAGGCACAACCGCTGCTGTTGCCCATAAGATGTGGCGCAGGTGGATAGGCATTGAACTTGGCGAGCATTGCCATACCCACTGCCTTCCGCGATTGAAAAAGGTAGTTGACGGCACGGATCAAGGTGGCATATCAAAAGCTGTGAACTGGCAGGGCGGCGGTGGTTTCAAATATTACTACTTAGCCCCAAGTTTGCTGAAAAAAGATAAACATGGCAACTGGATTATTGACGAACGTTACAATGCCGATATGCTCGCCGCAGCTATGGCAAAGCATGAAGGTTTTAGACACTGCCCGGATGAGCATATTTACTGGAAGCAAGGCCGTTCCACTGAAAAGGATTATATTTTTATCACCACACAGTTTGTTACGGTACAGTCTCTGGATAAGATTCACGAAGAAATGAAACCGGACGAAAGCCTTCTGATTTGTTGTAAATCTTTTCAGGAAGCTTGCGAAAATCGTTACGCTAATATCACCATAAAAAAGATTCCCAAGATGTTGCTTGGCAGGTGCGAGTTTGGGAAAGAGGATTATAGTTTAAATATTGTCAATTTACCAGTTGAAGCGGATGAGGAGAAAATTGAATCTCAGGAAACAAATCCTACCGCTATTTCGCCTCAAAAGAAAAGAAGTAAGGGACGCACAAAGAAAAAAATAGTTCAACGGTCTCTCTTTGCAGAGGAAAAAGCACGTGAGAAATAATCCGGCATTGGTAGTTGCTCTGAAATTATTCCTGCCGGACAATTTTATCATATCTCATATTGAAGGGGTTACATTATGAGCCAAAGGTGTTCCTATCACTACGGTGATAAGAGCAGACTATCGCAAGATTAGCCTATAGCGACGTGATGTGCAAGTGGTCAATAGTTACTTTTTTAAATAAAAATAGGGGAGTTACAGAATGCAGATTATTAAATCAAAATTGGAAGAACTGATAAAAGAGTTACCCGAAAAGGTAGAGGTGGAAGACGTTATGTATCGTATATACATGCTTCAAAAAATTGAGATGGGTGAAAAAGATATAGCCGAAGGGCGAACATTTTCCCATGAAGAAGCGATAGAAAGGTTATCGAAGAAATGGCAACAGTAATCTGGTCTGAAAGAGCCATATCAGATTCAGAAGGTATTTATGACTATATAGCAAGAGATTCCCTTTTATACGCACAATATACTATCCAAAATATCTTTAAATCCACAGAAAGATTGCAATTATTCCCCAATGCGGGACGTTTTTTACCGGAATTTCCAAATACGCCGTATCGGGAATTGATTATGGGCAATTATCGGATAATTTACCGGTATGATGAAGCAAAAGATAAAGTAATGATCGTTACGGTACTGCATGGAAGCCGTTTACTGAAAGAAGATATTTTTGATAATAGCATTGCCTAAGGACAAAAAATGAATCGCATAGCAAATACCATCAAGAATCGCTTAAGCCTTCGCTTGCCGCAGGCAGACAGCCTGAATATACTGGCAGAGCTGACGGATAAATTGACCCTTCAGAAAAATGGCGATTTATTCGCGGCACTGGAGATAGTCAAAAGCGCCTATCCTGCTTGTGCTGACTTTGAAAGAAACTTCCCTTCTCTCTGTTTCGCTTTAGCCACTGGTGTTGGAAAGACGCGCTTAATGGGGGCATTTGTCGCTTATTTATATCTTTCAAAGGGCATAAAGCACTATTTCGTACTAGCGCCGAATATTACCATTTATAATAAGCTCATTGAGGACTTTTCCAATCCGAATTGCCCAAAATACGTATTTCAGGGCATTGGGGAGTTTGTTCATAACCAACCCCGTATTATTACCGGCGATAATTATAATGAAATTCGCCAGACAAAAATGTTCATAACTGATATTCATATCAACATTTTTAACATCTCCAAGATAAATGCCGAAACGAAGGGCGGCAAGCTTCCACGCGTAAAAAGGCTTTCAGAATATTTAGGCGATTCTTATTTCAATTACCTTTCAAACCTCGATGGCCTGGTTTTGCTGATGGACGAATCACATCACTACCGGGCAGCCAGAGGCATGCAGGTTATTAATGAATTAAACCCTATTTTAGGATTGGAACTTACAGCGACACCCCAAATAGAACGAAGCGGAGGGCCTATTAAGTTTAAAAATGTCGTGTTTGAATATTCATTAGCGAAGGCTATTCAGGACGGTTTTGTAAAGGAACCGGCAGTGGCTACCCGTAAAGATTTTAATCCTTCACAATACTCCGCTGATGAACTGGACAGGATAAAACTGGAAGACGGCATTCGTATCCATGAAGACACGAAAGTGGCTTTGGATATCTATGCGCGGGATAATAGAGTAAAAGCGGTAAAGCCTTTTGTGCTGGTTGTTGCACAGGATACAACCCATGCCGGCAAATTAAAGCAGTTGATCATTTCAAACGCATTTTTTGAAGGTTATTATGCCGATAAGGTAATGGAAATCCACTCGAACCAATCAGGGGAAGAAAAAGAAGAAAATATTGCACAACTGATTTCTTTGGAAAAGCCAGAAAATAAAATTGAAATTGTTATCCATGTCAATATGCTGAAAGAAGGGTGGGACGTAACTAATCTCTATACGATTATTCCCTTAAGAACGGCTACGTCTATGACTTTGAGGGAACAGACTATTGGCAGGGGGTTACGCTTGCCGTATGGAAAAAGAACGGGTGTTGATAAAGTGGATAAACTTACGATTGTAGCCCATGATAAATTTCAGGAGATAATTGACGCAGCCAATCAACCCGATTCTATCATTAAAAGGCAAAATATTATTGAAATTGATCCACAGGAAATCAGTCAACAAAAAGAGGTAATTACCTCCACTTCAAACGTTGAACAAAAATTTGATGAAGAGCAAAGGAAGATTGGGCTTATTGTTGAGCCTGAACAGAGACAAAAAGCCCAGATTAACTTGGAAGTCAGAAAGACGATTCTTTCAACACTTCCGGGACTAAACAATACCGTAACCAATGTCAATGAATTGACAAGGTCAGAAATCAAACAAATAGCTGTAGAAAGAATAAAACAAAAGATTTACAGTACTCCTCAGAAAAATTTATTTACTGCAGAGATGATAAAAGAAGTTGAGGATGCCTATGAAGCGGTGGTACATGATTTTTTACAGAATATAATAGAAATTCCAAGAATCACCATTCAGCAAAGCAATGAAGTAAGGTCGGGCTTTAAGGATTTTGACCTTGATACCAGGAGTCTCAATTACCAACCGGTGTCGGAAGAAATTTTAGTAAAAAAGCTCCGTGAACAGGAAAACAGTGTTGATATTATAAGCGGGAAGGGCAGGGGCATACATGACGGTCCGGAAAATATCATTGTTAATGAACTCATGAATTACCCTGAAATAGATTATGACGAACAGACTGAATTGCTTTTTAGATTAACTGGTCAGGCAATTGAGAAATTCAGGGCATATCTTGACGACGATAAACTGATGAATGTTGTGCAATTTCACAAAAAAGAGATTGGAAGTTATATTTATTCCCAGATGAAGCAACATTTTTACTGTGAAGCGCCAAGCTATGAAAAGCCAATGGTAAAGCCTTTTACAAGGATTGAAGAACATAATTTTTCAAAATACACGAAAGACAGCATTCATCATTTTACCGAGACAATCACTCCAACCAATGCCATTCCTAATAAGGTATTTAGTGGTTTCAAAAAAGCATGCCACAATCTGTATAAATTTGATTCCAAGACAGAAAAAGATTTTGCAGTCATTTTAGAGCAGGACAAAGTAGTTCTTAAGTGGCTAAGGCCTGCATCTAATCAATTCCACCTATACTGGAAGCACAATTCAAGGCAATACAACCCTGATTTTGTCGTGGAAACAAAAGATGCTATTTATCTTATAGAAACGAAGAAAGAGGCAGATATTGAATCGGAAGATGTTCAGGGAAAAGCCCAGGCAGCCTTAGAGTATTGTAAGGTTGCTACAGATTTTACTATTTCCAATGGAGGGAAACCCTGGAAATATGTTTTAATTCCACATAATGCGGTAATGGTGAATATGAGCTTTGAACATTTAACAAAATCGTTTGAGCACAAGAACTGATTGCAGGAGATAAAGTCTATTGCAGAATAAACAGTTCTTTAAGTTTATTACATTACTTTGTTAAAATAAATATTTTGGGTATATTTAAAATTTTGTAACATTTTAGCCTTCTGAAAAATCCGTCCATGCGTTATTCTCATGCTTCAGCAAGAAGAATAATAAAATGTTAGGAAAGATTGAAGCGAGACAAATTATTTGAATTTTGAATGAAGATTCACGTTCATTGTTGTTCATTAGCGGTTGCCCTTCTCAACAACCTTCAGGGAATTTCGAATTACGAAGTTCTCTTATCCTTCGGCATTCTTTATTCATTGTTCAATATTTGATATTCTTTCTACCTTTTAACCGTATAATTCTTCCGGCAGGGGAGGGAGTCCGGATGCGTCACCCTTAAAACAACAAAACCAGCAGCCCTTTATCGTTTCCCTCTGGTTGGCTTAAAATCCGGCTTCATCGGGGCAAGCTGACCATTTGGGCATGGAAAATTTCATAAGGAGCGAAAATAGTATGCAGAAGAAAATCATTCTCTTTTTTAGTTTAAGTTTGTTCATAACCCTAAACCTTAATGCTCAGGATAAGAAAATGAAGGTCAATCCCTTAACTCCCGAAGAAGAACGCGTTATCGTCCACAAAGGCACTGAACGCCCTTACAGCGGAAAATATTATTATCACGATGTAAAGGGCACATACACCTGCAAGCGCTGTGACGCGCCTTTATATCGCTCCGATGATAAATTTGACGCCCAATGCGGCTGGCCCAGCTTTGACGAAGAAATTCCCGGCGCCGTGGAAAGGCACCTCGATTCCGATGGCATACGTACTGAAATAGTCTGCAAAAATTGTCGCGCCCATCTCGGACATGTCTTTTTGGGTGAAGGCCTCACCAAAAAGAACACCCGCCACTGCGTGAATTCTCTCTCACTGAATTTCATATCGGCTGAAAAGACGAAGGTCGTGAATACGGAGAAGGCCATCTTCGCCGGCGGCTGTTTCTGGGGTGTGGAGCATTACTTCGGGGTACAAAGAGGGTGTTATTTCAGCTACCTCCGGATACATCGGCGGCACAAAGAAGAATCCTACCTATGAGGAAGTCTGTTCGGGAGCCACAGGCCATGTCGAAGCTGTAGAAGTGGTCTTTGATCCATCCATTGTCTCCTATGAGGAACTTACGCGTTTATTTTTTGAAATCCACGACCCCACTCAGATCAATCGTCAGGGACCCGATATCGGCTACCAGTATCGTTCCGCCGTCTTCTATAATTCAGAGGAACAAAAGAAAACTGCCGAAAAACTGATCAATATTCTTAAGGATAAAGGCTACAAAATAGCCACCACCGTGGAAAAGGCCGGGCAATTTTGGTTTGCCGAGGATTATCATCAGGACTATTATCATAAAACCGGGAAACAACCCTATTGCCATTTTTATCAGAAGCGTTTTTAGCCGCAATGATTTGTTCCGGATGGGATGATTGATGATTGTCCGACTTGGCAGGATTGTCTATTGTCAAATGATGAATACGAAAATCACATCAAAACATTTTAAGTCTACACGTTCATCTAAAAAACCCGATAACTTGCCCCACGCAAAACTTGGAAATCCCCAAAATAGTATTATCATACAAAGAATCGTTGCCATCGTGCCGAAGATTCCAACATGATGAAAAGATGAGCAGAAAACAAATGAATAATACTGAATAATAAAGATGATACTGTAAATAATTCCTTAGAAAACAAGGGAGTGCAGAATGAGTAACATACAAAGCGATAACAGGCACAAAAGGCAAATAATAATTATCTTTGCCTGCATTATAGCGACCGCATTAGTTTTTTACCCGCATTATAATGTTCATGCTGAAAATGAGGAAACATCTCTGCAATTAATCCAGAAAAAACTTGATTTTATCTGGATTATTGTCGCTGCCAGCATGGTTTTTTTCATGCAGGTGGGTTTTACGGCATATGAAGCTGGCTCAGTACAGGCAAAAAATGCCATAAGCGTTTCCATAAAAAATATATTGAATTTTCTTATAAGTTCCATAACATATTTTATCGTAGGGTTTGGGATTATGTTTGGCGTGAGCTATAACGGCTATATCGGCATAAGTAATTTTCTGTTATATGGTATTGATACTCATCTAACCTCCCTGGGATATGCCTTTGTTTTTATCCAACTGGTATTTGCAGGTACCGCAGCCACTATTACATCTGGCGCTTATGCCGAAAGAGCAAAACTGTTAACTCATATTTGTACGACCATTGTTGTTGTTTGCCTGATTTATCCCGTCTTTGGCCATTGGGCATGGGGACATTTATTGCATACCCAGCAGTATGGATGGCTTGAAAGGCTCGGATTTATAGATTTTGCTGGTTCTACGGTAGTCCATTCTGTAAGCGGATGGATTGCTTTGTCGGGCGCCATTGTGCTGGGGCCGAGGACCGGAAAGTTTAATCCTGATGGCACCGTGAACAGGATGTACGGACACAATCTACCACTTGCCACAATAGGTACATTTTTTTTGTGGTTTGGCTGGTTTGGTTTTAACGGAGGGGCTCTTTTGCAGGCTGATACCAGCATCGGGTTGGTAATTATCAATACAACCTTGTCTGGGTCGGTAGCGGGTGTTGCTGCTGCAGTTTTCAGAAAACTGAAAAACAAAACATTGGACGCCGCAGAAATACTTTTAGGAATCATGGGGGGAATCGTTGCCATTGGCGCAGGTTGCAGCAGGGTGAGCCCCGTATATGCATGTATAGTTGGATTATGCGCAGGCATCATCGCAATATTGGCTAAGGATTTTATCGAAAAGATATTAAGAGTGGACGACCCGGTGGGGGCGGTTCCCGTCCACGGATTTTGCGGCGTCTGGGGCACCCTGGCCGTTAGCTTGTTTACTCCCGTGTCTGCATTTTCAATGACAAACTTCAGCCGCCTTTTACAGGTTGGCGTGCAATGTCTGGGAATTATTGTGGCATTTGCCTGGGCTTTTTCATTGGGACTTTTATTTTTCTGGTGTATGAAGAAACTGGTAGGCATTAGAATCAGCACCGAAGAAGAGGTTAAGGGATTAAATATCAGTGAATATGCAGACGTCACATCATGGCTTGACTTTGTTAAAATCACAAAAGTTCAGGACTTGAATGCGGCATTACAGGACAAAATAAAAGACAGAACAAGGGAACTGGAGGACATAAAGAGAAATCTTGAAGAAGATGTGAAGAAAAGAACCTCGGAATTGGAAAAATCGCGGGATGATTTCAAGAAAAAAGCCGAACAATTGGAGAACTTTGCAAAAGTAGCTGTCGGCAGGGAATTAAAGATGAAAAAAATGGAAGAAGACCTTTACGCTTTAAAAAAACCAAAATAAATATAATCTATGAAACTGGGCGCTAAATATATCTTATCAATCAGCCTTTTTGTACCACTGGTACTGGGGGTAAGCTTTACACTGATCATTAAAAGGCAAGACTATTTGCTGGAAGACGAAATAAAAAAACATGCAAACATTCTTGTTAAGCAAATAGAAATGATCCACAGTCGTTTAGCAGAGGCTCAGAATAGTTTCAATACTGGCCGCGCTGGCAGCAATACGGTTTTTATACATTTGCACCCTTCAGAAATCTGCGCGGAATTTTCCAACACCATCAACGAAAACAGACCATACACGGTTCGGCTGATAGCACTGAAACACATAAATACAGATAACCACCCGGATGATTTGGAAGAAGCCGTCTTGAAAAACATGGAAGAACAGAAACCACATGATGCGTATTGTGGTGAGTCGTTTGGCATAAATAATGAAAAAATATTTCGTTATATTGCCCCACTCTATATGAAGAAGTCCTGTCTCGGATGCCACGGAGGGCATGCAGGAAAAACAACCATTCCCGGTCATGAGAATGAGGCATATAAGGAGGGCAATTTGTGGGGAGCGATAAGCGTCATAGCGCCATTAAGACTTATTCATGCAAGCGTGAAATCAAACATAATAATACTTATCTGTATTGCACTGGTCTCTGTTGCCGCAATTGTTTTTATTACATACTTATTGACAAAAAGGTTGATTACAAGCCCCATTTCAAAAATATCACGTGTAATGGCCGCCATTGCCGACGGTGATCTTGACAAGAGGATACATCTTTCCTCAGGGGGCGAAATTGGAATGCTGGCTACCTCTATAAACAAAATGACAGAAGATATGCAGAAGACTACTGTGTCAAAGGCTTATGTGGAAAATTTAATTGAAAGCATGATCGATACGTTGGTTGTGGTAGACCAACATGGCAGGATAAAAACCGTAAATAAATCAATGCTCGATCTGTTAGGGTATGAAGAAAAGGAGTTAATTGGCAATAATATAGATATGATCCTGAGAGACAAAGACAACCCCATTGCGAACCGGAGCTGGAGTGATCTTTGGAAGGAAGATGTATTAAAGGATTACGATATTATGTATCATACGCATAAAGGAGAAGATATCCCTGTGAATTTTTGCGGGCGTATAATGCGTAACAGCGATGGAGAGGTGATAAATGTTGTCGGCGTTGCCAGGGATATGAGGCATACAAAAAAACTTATAAATGAATTGTCAG
Source organism: Candidatus Kuenenia sp. (assembly GCF_027493735.1). Classification (NCBI taxonomy): domain Bacteria; kingdom Pseudomonadati; phylum Planctomycetota; class Candidatus Brocadiia; order Candidatus Brocadiales; family Candidatus Brocadiaceae; genus Candidatus Kuenenia; species Candidatus Kuenenia sp. Next base: position 29,366 of record NZ_JAOSKF010000023.1, on the reverse strand, counting down.
ACTTTAGAGAAGCAACATTGTACATGCTGAACGACCTTGAAAAAGCACGTGCGGAACTGGAGAGAGAAGAAAAGAAACTCGATATGATAGTGACCGGAATAGGCGCATACTTATGCCTCATCGATAGAGAAATGAAGATTACGTGGGGCAACAAACCCTTCGTGGAACAGTTTGGAATGGTATATGGTTTTAAAAATGATGCGTGTAATAAAATTTTTGGCTGCGGCAATGCTTCCACGGAGGACTGCACTGCAAAACGCGTATTTATGAGCGGTAAGAGAGAAGAAATAAAAAAGCTGGTAATTGGCAGGGACAACGAGAAGAAATATTACCACTTTATTGGGTCACCAATCAAAGACGTTCAGGGAAATATTACCCATGTGCTTGAGCTGGTTCAGGATATTACCAAAATGTGGGAAATGGAACATCAGAAGGAAATTATATACAATATTAATAAGATTGTTTCTTCTGATCTTATGTCGGATATGCTATTTAGGTCAATAAGTAATGAGCTGAAGCGCGTCATGGAGTTTGACAGGGTCAGCATTGCCTTGATTGATGAAAAAAAACAAAATGTTGAGGTTGCCGCCATGGACAAATCGTATGATTACACGGCAATTAGCGAAAATGACTGGCTCAGAAAAGAAGGGAGCTTGTTAGAGCAGGTAACTTTTACCGGCAGGCCGTTTATTGTGAGAGATACTTCAAAAAGCGCTTTTGAGCCAGATCGTCTGTTGCTCAAAGAAGGTATAATGTCGCGGCTCAGTTTCCCGCTTGAATACAAAGGCAATATTATCGGAACGATTAACTTTGGAAGTTCAAAAAAAAACAGCTTTTCTGAAAAACATTTTACACTACTGAAACAGATTGCCATACAGTTGGCCATCGCCATGGAAAATGCCAGATTATTTAAAAAAACAAGGGAGTCTGAGAAAAGATACAAAGACCTTTATGATAATGCTCCGGATATCTATATAACAAACGATGAAAACGGGATTATAATCAATTGCAATAAAACAGGCGCAGAGATTTTAGGATATAAAAAAGAGGAACTTATAGGAAGGCATATCTTCGATTTTCAAACGAAAAAAAACAGGGAAGTAATGAAAAAATTATTACCCAAACGTTTGAGCGGACAGCTTGTAAAGGGACCAGAACTACAACTTATAAAAAAAGACGGATGCATTATAGACGTCAGCCTGAACGATAATCATATTTGTGATGATAATGGCAGAATTACCGCCATCAGGTCCGTTTACAGGGATATTACGGCGGAAAAAAGTCTGGAATCGCAACTGTTAGAGGCGGAAAAGCTGGCTTCAACAGGCAGGGTCGTCTCAAGCGTTGCGCATGAGATCAATAACCCGCTGGAAGGCATTATTAATTACCTGCAATTGTTGCTGGAGAGAATGGGGGAGAAGGATGAGAAAAGGAAATATGTGGAACTCGTCATGGACGGCATTTACAGGATAGCGGGAATTGTAAGGAGTTTGTTAGACTCTAACCTGCATATAATGGAAGAAAAAGGCGATCATAATATTAATTATCACATACAAAATGTCGTGAATTTATTACAGAAGAAACTTTCTCAGTCAAAAATAACGGTAAAACAAACGATTGACAAAAATATTCCCTGCATAAGATGCCATTCCAACCAATTAGAACAGGTGTTTACAAACCTTATACTCAATTCTCTTGACGCAATGCCAAACGGCGGAACTATTAATATAACTGCACAAGCAAAAAACAATCAGTTACAGATTGAGTTTGCCGATAACGGATGCGGAATAAGGGAAAAAGATTTGCCAAATATTTTTGAGCCCTTTTTTAGCACGAAAAAAGGGACCGGCACAGGGTTGGGTTTATGGATATGTTACAATATTATAACGGAACACGCCGGAAAGATCGGCATCAAAAGCACCCTTAATGAGGGAACCACTTTTCAGATACTACTGCCGATTTTAAAAACTGATGCATAGTTTCCGCTATGATTCAGTATGCAAGGGCTTTATTTATATTGGATATTATATGATCTCTCATTGCCATGTTGTAAGAAGGCAATCGCCTTTACACCCTTATAGTCATTGTCATCCGCAATATATTCAAGGTGTTTCGTCTCCTCGGCAAGGTCGGCAATCATATCAAAAATCCATCTTTCGTAGGGAAGTGAAGCAATCTCCAGCAACCCGGAGGCATCTGTTTGAGATATTTCTCCGTCTCTCCAGCGCCTGGCAATGCTGCTTATTTCCTTATAGAGATTCTCGTTGGCGGGAAACCTGCAAAACCGGTATCTCTTATTGTCAACAACTTTATCTATTATTACCTCTGGTTCAGAATAAATGCTTTGTTCAAAACCGGCGTTTTTAATGTTTTTCATAGTAAACTCCTTGTAAATATTTAAAATGAATTCTAATAGTTCTACTACAACATAGGGCAATAGGTGTGCCAACAAACACCTCAACGGTATAACATATTGCACTGCAATAGGTTGTATTTATCACGTATTAAATATTGTTTTTAAATAGCGGCGGAAATAGGTCTTTTATTTGCGAAAAACGGCTAAAAACAGCCTCTTTGTTAATTTTGAGCGAGATTATTAACCAATGGTTGGGGAAAAAAAGATACTGGTGGTGGAGGATGACGAATACGTCCTCGGTAGTATTAAAAGTGTTCTGGACAGCGAAGGATACGAGATCAGTACGGCGTCTAATGGTTTGGAGGCGATGAGTATTTATAGAAAATCGCCGCATGATCTGGTTATTGCAGACCTTAAAATGCCTAAAATGGATGGGTTTGAATTATTAAAACAATTAAAGCTTGAATATCCGGAAGTATTTTTGATTATGATGACTGCATATGGCAGCGTGAGAACTGCTGTGGAAGCGATAAAGATAGGCGCTTATGATTATCTCACGAAACCAGTTTCTGCAGAGGAGTTGAGACTGGTCATCAAACGCGCCTTTGAAAAACAAAATCTGATAATAGAAAACAGGGCATTACGAAAGGAACTGGAAGAGAGGTTTAGCTTTGGCAATATAATAGGGGGGTCGCACAGAATGCGGCAAATATATGACCTGATCATGCAGGTGGCAGACACTGACGCTACGATACTGATAACCGGGGAAACGGGCACAGGTAAAGAGCTTATAGCGCACGCTGTTCATCACAACAGCAGCAGGAAAGATGCTCCTTTTGTCGTCATAAATTGCAGTGCATTGCCTGAGTCGCTGCTGGAAACAGAACTTTTTGGACATGAAGAGGGCGCTTTCACCGGCGCTGTAAAACAGAGGACAGGCAAGTTTGAACATGCAAACAAAGGTACGGTTTTTTTTGATGAAATGGGGAACTTGCCTCTTTCTATGCAAACAAAACTTCTCAGGTTATTGCAGGAGAAATCTTTCGAAAGGATTGGCGGAAATAAGACAATAAAGGTTGACGTAAGGGTTATTGCCGCCACCAATAAAGACCTCAATAACTTATCGGAAGAAGGGGGTTTCAGAAAAGATTTATACTATCGTTTAAATGTTATTCCCATTCAATTGCCGCCCTTGAAAGAAAGATTAGAAGATATCCCTTTGCTTGTATTGCACTTTATCGAAAAATATAATAAAGCGTTTAAAAAAAATATTAAATCTATCTCTCAAAATGCCCTTAATATCATGATGTCATACCATTGGCCTGGCAATGTCAGGGAACTCGAGAACTTGACAGAGAGGGCAGTAATTATGGCAAAAGACAATATAATTAACGAGGTTGATATGCCAATACTCCACCAAAAACAACAGAAAGAAGCATTCGTTAATACCCCTAATGACCATGTTACCAATATCGACATGGAAACCTTCTTATCAGAGTGCGAAGTCCTGTATATAATGAAACTTTTAAAACAATGCAAAGGACGAATTGACTCTTCTGCCAGGATTTCCGGTATCGACGCAAAAACCCTTTACCGGAAAATGAAGAAATATAACATAAACAAGGATACCTTCAAGGATTAATTAGTGGCAGGGTAAAAACTCATTCTTTTGGTGCATAAACGCCCGAATATGCCATTCATGCCCGATTTTTTTATAAACAATTACGTGTTACAGGTTTATATCTCTTTCACATTAAATATTACCCTTTTTTAAGATGTTATTGCCCGAAAAGTATATATTTGATATTTGCTTTTGAAGCACAGCTCTTCTGCAAATAAATCTTATATTTGAAACCACTTAGAAAACTTCTTAGCGACTTTTTTATTTTTTTATACTATTGGTACTGCAGTTGCGCTTAGGTTATTACAACTTAATCCATTAGGTCTTTTACACTTTCTTAAAGAATAGGTGGGAATGAATAATGAAAAAAATATCCGCATTTATAAAGCCAGGTGCCGTACAGATATTAGAAAATTATTTCGGAGAAATTGGACATCCGGTAATAAAGACGTATATAAAAGATCAAGACCAAATAGCAACCAGGTCTGTCTTTTGGCGCGATGACGAGTACGTAGTAGATATAATAAAGAATGTAAAGATAGAAGTTGTCTTAGAAGAAAACGCAGTAGACGATGCATTGCGGAACATAAGCAGATTCTTACATGAAGAAGATGGAAATAACTGTGAATACGAATATGCGTTGCGGTTAAAGTCAGGCATAATTAAAAAAGATATAATAACGGAAGATGGCAGATGGGTATCATTGACGCCAAAGCAGGAACACGTTTTTTCTGAAGGGACGCCACTTACGAGACAAAGTGAGGTTTTAAAGATTGTGGACGTCTGCCCTTAATCTTTAGCTACAACAGGAATATTATTAGGAGGAAATAAAATGAAAAAAATAGAGGCAATTATTCGCCCTGAACGTTTTATGGCGGTTAGTTCTATGTTGCAGGAAACGGGAATAATGGGAATGCATGTTACTGAAATCAGAGGGCAAGGAAGTGAAATCAGTAAGACACGGGTATGGCGTGGAAGAGAATATATGGTAGATTTACACAAAAAGATAAAACTCGAGGTTGTAGTCCCGGAAGCAGAATTGGAGACGGCAATCAAAATAATTATGGAAGAGGCAAAAACAGGGGTTATTGGCGATGGAAAAGTATTTGTGACTCATGTGGAATCAGCCTGTCGCATACGCACGGGCGAAACTGGTCATAATGCCATTAGCGCTAACGGAAGGGTTGTAAAATTATCTCCAAAAGAATCGGGGGATATGAAGGCTGTTGAGAGTCTCAAAAAAGAGCGTGCTTCCCTGAACGAAGTTTTTCCAAAGTAAAAAAACATCGTCAGATTTTAAACAACGCTCTACGATTAAATAAAAAGTAACGTATAAAATATACGCGTTTAGTGATAGAAAAGTTTGTAAACGGGCATATGCTACACAATATATACTCAATCAGACGGAAGCCAGCGGCTTCAATCTGATTGAGTATAGAAGGCAATGAATGCGCATGTCAGAAACCAGTGATTTCAGTCTGATTGAGTATATGCTAAATTATTTATAGCATTATGTATATAAAGGAGATTTAAAATGCAGAATATGTGCAGGATCAAGATGAGTCGCTTTGGCTTGGTCCTTTTTTGCAGCGTTACTATGTTTTTCCTATGGGCAAACTGTGTGCAGGCAGGCGATCCCAGTGGCGCATTCACGTTCACGCAAAGCTTCGAAGGCTTGAGCACTTCAGGAAACTTTGTTTGGATATTGGTGGCGGCGTTTCTTATTCTCTTTATGCAGGCCGGGTTTATGCTGCTTGGCGGGCTTGTTCGCTCCAAAAATATGCTTAGCTACATGGCTCATTGCTTTATGGCTACAACGGCGGGAGTCTTTATTTTCTGGCTATTTGGTTTTGCATTTATGTTCGGCGGTTCTCACTTGGCGTCAGGCCTTGATAAAGGTAATCCCTTTATAGGTTATGGCGGCTTTATGCTTTTAGGAGATACGTATGATGTAAAGACCATTCTGCTCTTTACCTTCATGGCGGTTGTTGCCACTTTTATTGGCAGCATCATTGCCGGCGCTGTTGCAGAAAGGATTAAGTTTTCCGCCTTTTTAATCGCAGGGCTTCTCGTGTATACATTTGCTTATTCATTCTACGGCCACTGGATATGGGGCGAAGGATGGCTTGCTAAGTTAAAATTGGGGGTGGGAGTCAAGGACTTTGCCGGATCTGGAGTAGTCCATGCAATTGGTGGAATCTGTGCCTTTATGGGTGCATGGGCGCTAGGTCCGAGAATCGGAAAATTTAATAAGGACGGCTCTTCTAACCATATCCATGGACACAACATTGCCTATGTACTTATTGGCACCGTTGTTTTAGCCTTTGGGTGGCTTGCTTATGATGCTGGCAGCACCCTCGCAATATCGGAATTACGGTCTTCAATTATTGCTGCCAATACCCTCCTTGCCGGTATTTCAGGCGCTGTCATTGTCGTATTATATACCTACTGGAAATCTAGAAAAGCGGATATAGCGGAGGCTTGTAATGGCGCACTGGGAGGTTTTGTAGCTGTATCGGCGCCATGTGCGTTCATTGCGCCATGGGCTGCCGTTATTATAGGGTTAGTTGGCGGTTTGTTGATGTGCGGCTCGGTGTGGCTTGTTGAACGTAAGTTTAGAGTGGATGATCCCCTTGGTGCGGTATCTGTGCACGGCGCTAATGGGTTGTGGGGGCTTCTTGCCGTAGGGATTTTTGCCGACGGTTCATATGGAGGAGTAAGTGGGCTGATCGTTGGTTCCGGCCAGCAGTTTCTTGCCCAGCTCATCGCCTTCGCCACCGCCATAGTATGGGCAGGTGGACTGGGCTTCGTCATATTCTTTGGACTAAAACATACCATCGGTATCAGGGTATCTGAAGCAGAAGAGCTTGACGGGCTGGACATGCATATTCATGGTACTCAGTGTTACCCTGCGGACGGGAGATACATGGAGGATATCGATGCTGTAATGCGCAAGCATATTAGACTGGGTGAGCTTGTCAACCAGGGGTAACAATTATATTGCAAAACAGGGTGCCCATTAAATGTGAATTTTAAATTGATACCAGGGAGGTACGGCCTTTTGGGGATAAATAGAAAGCAAGAGTGAAAGTTTCACTTTATCTTTATTTCTAACCCCGAAGGGCCGTGTTCGTGTTGAACCTGTATGACATTGTCTATAAATCAAACATCGTGAGTCTCTTGAGTATGCAAATGTTTTAAGTAGCTCACCCCCTCTCTACTTTTGCTATAAGGGGGGAAGGGTGCTTCCTTTTGAATAAACAGACGGTCGCCTTTATACAACTGCGCAGATAATTTTTTATTGATAATTAAAGGAGCCTTGAATGATTTTGTTTAAACCGGCTACAAATCTTTGCGGGAAAAAATCCGCAGCCGGATGTTCGATGAACTCCTTGGTATAATAGCAGGGTCGTTGTTTTCTGGTACTGTGGGATATTTCTTTTTGCGCAATACACTGCCAGACGTTACTTAGACAAAGCAGAATATTCAGTCTGCTTGTCCCATTACGACTTGATGGCAAACGCTGTTTCCAAAATGTGTCCGGCTCCAGGAATCCCACAAATACAATCCCAACCAGTACGCGCTCCATTCACTTGTACGGCACAATTCATTTTGTCTAGCCGTATCTGGAGGGTCTCTCAGGTTATTATGGACAATTCGTCACGGTAATCCGAAAACAATGCCAGTTGTTTTACCTTAGGCTTTTCACCTGAAAACGCCTCTATTGTCCGAAGCCATCCCGCCCGGAGGTTGTTTACTGTCCGCCGGAACGATTTGTTCGCCCTTCTTATATTCATTAGCATTCATCACGCCCCACATCCACCTCTGAATTCGAGCAGTTATGTCTTAAAATTCTTGCAAAACTTATGTTGTTGTATATAATACCGCATTATGAGAATTGTAATTGATACCAATGTTTTGTAGTACGGTAGTTTTTTGAAAAAAGCTTCAACTTTTATGAGTACGACACAAATTCCCGATTGGCGTCGGGAACAAATTTCACATCCTTTAACTCCGCACTTCGGTGGCGATCAAAATCCAGCTTTTTAATGCATATAAGAAAAATACATCCGTGGACGAAAAATTATGCGAAAGCTGTTCAAATCCAGAGAGAATTGAGCAATGCATTAATTTTAAAAAAAGATCACGGTAAAATATGCACGGTAGCGGGCGCCGATGTTTCATACGATAAATATAGCGATCTTGTATTTGCTGCAGTAATTGTCTTTAGGTGTAATAAAAATCTTGAAAAGATTGAAGAAGCAACTGCTATTGAAAAGGCCATGTTTCCATATATACCCGGCCTTTTGTCATTTAGAGAAGCACCCGTACTTCTTAAATCATTTAAGAAATTAAAAACAGCACCAGATATAATTCTTTTTGATGGACAAGGAATAGCGCATCCCCGGTTTTTAGGTCTTGCATCGCATTTAGGCCTTATCTTAGACAAACCGGCCATTGGTTGCGCAAAAAGCTGTCTGGTAGGTGAGTATTCTGCTGTTGAAAATGCAGTAGGCGCATACTCCAACCTCATTTATAAAGATAAAATGGTAGGAGTCGCATTGAGAACAAAATTAAATACAAATCCTATTTTTGTTTCTGTCGGGCACAAGACAAGCCTTTCTTTTGCAACGCAGTTTGTTTTAAAGGTATGCAGGGGGTATCGCATTACTGAACCGGTTCGGCAAGCACATTTGTTGGTAAATAAACTACGCGTTCAAAACATAAAAAAAACTCAAAGAATCTCTTCAATTACATAGGAAATTCAATATTTTTGTAGAGACGCATGCGATGCGTCTCTACATTAACATCAATAACAGAATATAGTGCTGCCAAAGGCACCTGATGTAACTCTTTTATTAAAAACTAAGTACTATAAATAACAGGAACACTTCGTTATAATAGATATTCATGAGGAAGGATATTGTATGAAAATAAAGGCGATATTTTTTGATTTAGACGATACTTTGTACGACTGTACAAATCTGTTGATTGACGCTTCCAGGAGACGGGCAGCAAAAGCAATGGTTGAGGCAGGACTTCCCACTACGGAAGAGAACGCATATCAATTACAAAAGGAACTTATCGCCAGGCATGGCCCTTACCATCCCGTGTTTAACGAAATTGTAAAAAAATTTCGCGCAAACAAAAAATTTATCAATATTGCGTATCGTGCATACAATAGCAGCGAGCTTTCCGGGATCGTCCCCTTTTCCGATGTAATACCCACCCTCAGAGATTTAAAGAAAAGAGGATTCAAACTGTTTTTACTTACCGTGGGGGTGCATGAAAGGCAGGAAAACAAGGTCAAAATACTTGGTTTGAAATCGTGTTTTAGTGAAATTATCATTAATGACCAGGAAATTGGTATGCTTATGGAAGACTGCATACTTGATTGTCTCAAAAGACATAATTTAAATCCAAACGAAGCGGTTATGGTGGGCGACAGGACGCGGAATGAATTAAGGGCTGCAAAGTCCCTCGGATTGATTACGATACAGATGTTACATGGAAGATTTAAACTGGAACAACCAATACACGAATGCGATAAACCGGACTATAAAATAAAACGCATCTTTCAGATTCCTACGATTCTTCAACTTTACAATAGCGGTAAGACCCCTGATAATCTCAAGATTGTCGCAATTGGCGGCGGAACCGGTCTGCCGATTATGCTTGAAGGCGCTAAGACGTACAGCAAACACCTCTCGGCGATGGTTACCGTTACTGATTCAGGAAGAAGCTCCGGGATTTTAAGGGAAGAGTTTGGAATTCTCCCCCCGGGCGACGCAAGAAATTGCCTCATAGCTTTGTCGGAAACTGAAGAACAGGAACAGGAATTATACCAGCTTTTTCAATACAGATTCAACAAGGGTTCGTTAAATGGCATGAGTCTGGGAAATTTATTAATGGCCGCTTTAACTGACCTTACCGGCAGCTTCGACCTGGCGATAAAAAAGGCCAGCAAGATTTTAAATATTAGGGGAAAAGTGCTACCATCAACGCTTAATGATACACACATATGCGCAGAATTGGAAGATGGGGCTTATGTAGAAGAAGAGTTTAATGTCCGTGCCGTGGGAAAGTCTCCTATTAAAAGGGTGTTTTTAAAAAATGAAAATGTCGAACCATTGCCGGAAGCCGTGGAAGAAATTCTCAACGCGGACATTATTGTTATCGGCCCAGGCAGTTTGTACACAAGCCTTATAACAAATTTGCTGGTGACCGGAATACGCACCGCTATTTGTAACAGCAATGCAGTAAAAATTTATGTCTGTAATATCGTTACACAACCAGGGCAAACGGATAAATATAAAGTATCGGATCATATTCAGGCAATTAATAAATATCTTGTTGATGGCATGGTTGATTATGTGATTGTTAATGACAAAATTCCCAAAAAAGAGATTCTTGACCGGTACAAAAAAGAAGGGGCTGAATTGGCGGAATTTGACAATGGTGTGCACGGATTAAACATAAATATAAAAAAAGCGGATTTGGTAGAAGATTTTGATAAAAAACGTATCCTCTGGGAAAAACAGGATCTGCTTCGCCATGATCCGGACAAACTCGCAGATGCCGTATTAAGAGTATATGCCAACTTACCTATGGTAAAATATAAATAATACAGTAGTCAGGATTTTTTTAGAAATAACGATAAGATGAACAAAAAAACAAAGACTGTTATTGTCACAGATAAAATAAACGGAAAGGCAATCATTCTGGCTGGGGGAAAAGGAACCAGACTATGGCCCTTATCCAGAGAAGACCACCCGAAACAATTTGTTGAATTTAAGGATGGATTGTCTTTGTTTCAGTTAACGATAGAAAGGCTTTTGCCATGTTTTTCCCCAAAAGACATTTTTATCGTTTCTCATGAAAGTTATAAGTTTACCGTTTTGAATCAGATTCAATTATTGCCTGGAGTAAAAAATGCAATCAAGAATTTGTTAAAGGAAAATATTATTTTAGAACCTGTTCCCAAAAACACCCTCCCAGCCATAATGCTCTCGTTAAAATATATTGAGAGTAGAACTATTTTAAATGAGAACGAACTCATATGTGTATTGCCGTCCGATCATATAATTGAACCGGTGAACGATTTTGAAAAATGCATACGGCAGGCGGAAACACTCACAGAACAGGATAAAATTATTGTATTTGGGGTGAAACCGACATTCCCCAAGGAAGGATACGGATATATTCTCCTGAAAAGAAAGTTCGGTGCAGGGTATTTGGTGGATACATTTGTAGAAAAGCCTTCGATTCAAAAAGCCAAATTACTTATAAAAAAAGGGGGGTTGTGGAATTCCGGGATATTTTGTTTTAATAAAAAAACATTCCTGGGAGAACTCGCAGCATGTTCACCGTCAAGCTACAAATATTATCAATATACGTATGATGAATTTTGCAGGAATTTTGAAAACATAGTGGCAGATTCTATTGATTACGGGATTATGCAAAAAACAAAAAATGCGGCATTGATCAAATTTAATCTTAAATGGTCGGATTTGGGAAGCTGGGATAGTTATTTACAGTTTTATACCAATGGAAAGGGAAATTTTACCATTGGAGATGCTGAATTTTTTGATTCAAAGAATTGCTTTGCGTATTCGGACAACAGGCTTGTTTGTTTTTTAGGTGTGAATGATGTAATGGCGATTGATGCTGCGGATTCTTTATTGATCGTTAAAAGGGGTTGTTCGGATAATGTAAAAGAACTCGTATCGGCGATAAATAAAAAAGGACTACAACACACAAAGACCGGCAGCACAGTGTACAGGCCGTGGGGGTACTATACGGTGTTGCATGAGCAAGACAATTACAAGGTAAAAGAAATCGGTGTGTATCCCCAAAAAACTCTTTCATTGCAAAAACATAAATACAGGAGCGAACATTGGAATGTTGTTGAGGGGAAAATTGATATATATATAGGCAATACAAAAAAGCAAATACAGAAAAATGAAAGCGTCTTTGTTCCTCAGAATGCCAAACATAGGATACACAATCCCACGGACAAAATTGCAAAAGTTATAGAAGTGCAGATTGGGAGTTATGTAGGTGAAGATGATATCGTCCGGTATACAACCTACAAATAAAAAAAAGTAGGGGAGAAGCATTTGCCCGTTTGGGTGTGAACGCATTTATGACAATTCACAGCAAGTGCTTTGCCCCTACACTACGACAAAAATAGTGACAATTTGATTTTTTGGAAAAAATACTTCGGTTGTTATTTGTTATTATAGAAAGGTGTAATAATGAAAAAATCCTTAGGCGCAAAAGCTATTGCATACCCAACCCCCGTATTTATTGTTTGTTCCTATGATAAAGAAGGCAAACCAAACGCAATGAACGTAGCATGGGGCGGCATATGCTGTTCGAGTCCGCCATGCGTTGCCATCTCACTGAGAAAAGCGACATATTCGTATAATTGTATTGTTGAAAGGCAGGCGTATACGATTAATATTCCGTCTGAAAAATATGCAAAGCAGGCAGACTATTTTGGCGTTGTTACCGGTAAGGATGTGGATAAATTTTCTGCTGCCGGACTTACTCCCATCAAGGGAGAGTTTGTTGACGCACCGTATATAAATGAATTTCCGGTTATTCTGGAGTGTAAACTGCTTCACACCTTCGAAATAGGATTGCACACGCAATTTATCGGCGAGATTATGGATGTTAAGGCGGAAGAATCAGCCTTAAACAATGACGGCGTGCCTGATATTGAAAAGATCCGGCCTATGATATATGCCCCTGAAACACGTGCATATTACGGCATTGGAAGCTGCCTTGGCAAGGCATTTTCTATAGGAAAAAATATATAAAAATTTATGAAACGACACTTTTTCACACTTTCGGTTATATCAATTCTACTTCTGGCAATACTCCATCCGTACAATACTGTTTGCGCCGGACAGGATACGCTGGAAAAGATCAGACAGACCGGCGTATTAACATGGGGTTTTGATGCGGATGGGGGGGCTCCTTATGTATTTCCAGATCAAAGGCATCCGAAAAAATATATCGGCTTTGAAGTAGAAATTGCAGAAGCAATTGCAAAAGAACTTGGGATAAAACTAAATTACTTTCAGAATGAATGGGATAGCATCCTCATGTCTCTCCAACGCGGCGATTTCGATATTGCATTGAATGGTATCGAAATTACACCCGAACGACAGCACTCCGTACTATTCTCACGTCCATATTTTGTCTTTAGCGAACAAATTGTTGTCCGTGCCTCTGACTTCAAAATCAATACATTTGAAGATCTTCACGGTAAACGGGTAGGAACACTGTACAATACCGTTGCAAAACAAATGCTTGAAAAAATGGGGGACGTGACCATAAAGATATACAGCGGACAGGTAGAACCATTTAAGGATTTACTGGATAACCGCCTGGATGCCGTTTTTGTGGACTTACCTGTTGCTTCCTATTACGCCAAGCCAAATCCCCAATTGAGATTGGTAGGGGGACCGGTAGGGGAGGGATATTATGGCATTGCCTTACGGAAAGAAGATGCTGCGTTAGTGGAAGAACTAAACCGTGTCATTGAAAAACTTTTAAGGACGGGTGAAATAAAAAAAATATGCCGGAAATGGGGACTCTGGAATGCGGCGCAGGAAAAACTTTATTTGCATGAGGGATTATTGCAAAAATATGCTGAAAATCCGCCATCACCTGAAGAGCGAATTCCTTTAATAGTAACTACCTTCGTACCAACGTTATTAAAAGGGGCGTTAGTTACCATTGGCATTTCGGTTTTATCTATGATGCTTGCCGTTTCATTAGGAATTGTATTGGCAGTCATGCGTTTGTACGGCAATACATGGATTAAAAAAATTTCTACCGTATATATAGAAGTATATCGCGGAACACCCCTCCTGATACAACTCTACATTTTATATTACGGGCTTCCCAACATCGGTATCACCATGTCGGCATTCGCCGCAGCCATTTTAGGGCTGGGGATGAATTATGCGGCGTATGAAGCGGAAGTTTACCGAGCGGGCATACAGGCAATCCCGAAAGGCCAAACAGAGGCGGCCTTTTCATTGGGCATGTCGGGGCGGTTAACATTTGAAAAGATTATTTTCCCTCAAGCATTGAGGATTACATTGCCTCCGATTACGAACGATTTTATATCGTTATTTAAAGATTCTTCTTTGGTTTCGGTAATTGCGTTAGTAGAGCTTACTAAAAGTTATAGCATACTTGCGGCATCTTCTATGAAATTCTTTCAACTGGGGATTATTACCGCTTTGTTGTACTTTGGGATGAGTTATCCGCTTTCTCTTTACTCCAGAAGACTGGAGAAAAGGCTAAACGTCTTTTGAAACTGTAGGGGAGAAGCATTTGCGTTTTCGGGCATGAACGCATGTATGCCAGTTATCACAAATGCTTCGCCCATACATCAGCACTATTTTAAATGATTAAAATTCGTGACCTTACAAAACAATACGACCACGAGCCTCTTTTCACAGGTTTTCATCTTGATATTGCAAAAGGGGATATTGTCTCAATCATAGGCCCTTCGGGAAGCGGGAAAAGCACTCTATTACGTTGTATCAACGGACTTGAATGTTTTCAAAAGGGAAAAATTTCCGTTGACGAGCTTACCATATACGGCACGCTCGAACCTGATTACCGCTATAAAAAAAACAATGGTGTAGTAGAAGATATACGCAGAAAAATCGGAATGGTTTTTCAACAGTTTAATCTCTTCCCGCATATGACCGTTTTGCATAATGTAATGGTTGCGTCTGTACATGTTTTGGGGATTAACCATCCTGAAGCCGAATCGAGGGCGATGGGCATGCTTCAGAGGGTTTGTATGGAAAAAAAAGCAAAGAGCTACCCAGGCCAGTTATCGGGTGGAGAGCAGCAGCGCGTTGCAATTGCGCGCGCCCTTACCATGAAACCTGAAGCAATGCTTTTTGATGAACCTACATCCTCGTTAGACCCCGAAATGACAGATGATGTCCTTGCAGTCATAAGGGAATTGGTATCGGAAGGAATGACAACGGTTATTGCGACTCATGAAATGCATTTTGCAAAAAGCATTTCCCGGCAGGTAATTTTTTTGGAAAAAGGGAAGATTGTCGAGTCCGGAAGCCCTGAAATGGTTTTTTGTAATCCTCAAAATATTCGTACGAGAGAATTCCTCAGCCATTTTACCGTATGATCTTTTGTAATAGTTCCGCTTACCGTTTATTTATTTTTTCTGCATTCTTGGCTCCCTCGGCGGTAAACTAATATGATTTTTTTAGGTAAAATGCGGCCTTTTTAAAATGTTGAAACATTTTCAGTAAATTTATTGTTTTACATAATCGTTGGTGGGTCTATTTGGAGAAAGGCTCATCGTTTATTGTAATTTTTATACATGTCAAGTTCGAGAAAGGAGCAAATTTGTGAAGCGTATTGGATTAATTTGCGGAGTATTGGCGATTGTATTTACTTTAGTTACCTATAATGCGGTAAATACGACACTTGCATCAAGTTGTTGCGGAACGAAACAGGCAACCGCCGAGGAAATTACTAATGCAAAGTGTGCTGTTTGTGGTAAAGCAAATGAAGCGGGAAAAGCAGTCATTGTAAAATGCGAGGAAAAATCAATTACGCTTTGTTGCGAGGGGTGTGCGGCCGCATTTAAAAAGGACCCATGCAAATATTGCAATGATGAAAAATGCGAAAAGAGGAAAGAGCAACATTGATTAGGTTTTTAAAAAACTTCAATAAATAAGTCTGATAGTATTTTGCATATTAACCCTGACAGGGGTTCCAAACCCTGTCAGGGTTTTTTTATGTAATGTTTGCCCTGTATCAATTTAATAAATCAAAAACTGCAAACCTTGTTTGTTCAATCCTGTATTTCATAACTTTGAATTTTTAAATCAGGATTGAGAGCAGTAAATGTTTTTTCAATTGTTTCATATAGTTTTTTTGTGTATGCCTTCGTATCATCGACCTCTTTACCCTCGGTTTGGTAAGTTATTTTTGTAAAATATTTTGTCAATCCCAGGTCAGAGGCGTCTGTTATTCCAAAATTCCAACCTATATCAACCGGTTCAATGCCAAATTCATTAAATTTATCTAATAATTTGTTCTTCATCTGTACGGGAATATTATCCTGATCCCTCAATGATATGCTAAATACAACCTTTTTTTTCACATGTCCCTCCATAAAAAAACCATTTTCCCAGTAAAATGTAAACGTCATTAGTCAGACGCATCCGTATTAAGTTACGATTGCCCGTCCAGTGATTATTAAAACCAGATTACAGACTATAGTATAGTAACCGTAGTGCATCAGTAAATCAAGATCCGGCAACGTATATTATAAATAATACCTTTGGCGATAACTATGCAATACCTATGTAATATAATCTATTATATACTCAAGAAGTTCACAAAATGTGATTTCACAAATGCTATAACTATTTATGTCAACAAAAGTTAAATTTAATTTAGAAATCTCTATTTGGAACCCTTACATATAAACAGAATAATTGCATCAACTATTACATCGTTTCGTTAAGACGAAGCAATCTCTTGTTTCCAAAAGACTTAAGATTGCTTCGCTGTCGCTCACAATGACGGTATCAATGTAGATATTTTAATAAAACGCTATACTAGTTTTCATCTTTTTCCATACCGTGGAAATATAATAAGTTATGATCATATATGCATTAGGGGATAAAATATTTATTGAATATTAATAGCAAATATGAGATATTACTTCCTGTATGTGTGTATCTTTCGTATTGGCATGCTATTACGTAAAATAGATATTAATTTTTACTTTGGAGGATGATTTATGTCGGCAATATTAAAAGAAAACGTTTTGCAGGAAAAAAGTAGGAAGAATGGCAGTAAAGGTAAAGTAGAAAAGATTATGGATACTATCATTAAAAAACCAACTACAAAAACTGTTGTAAAAGAAGTTACAGAAAAAGAACAAGACTCCGTACCTAAAAGCACTGTAATTAGAAAATATATATTTAGTAATGAAATATTAATCGAAGGTGAAAACATTGACGACCTTAATGATTTGAGAGCTATTATAGACAAGGAGTTTAAACCTTCAAACGAAATTGAGTCGTTTTTCGCTGACAGGATAGTTTCTAGTATATGGCGGATGAAAAGATGTCTAAATATAGAGAAGCAGATTATTGAACATGCCTCTTCCGGTATTCAGGAATATGAACAGGGATTTTTCACATCTAAGAAGAGAACAAAAATGAATTGCAACAATTAAAGGCATTAAAAATTATTGAAGAAAAAGATAAGATGAGCGAAATAATGAAATATGAATCATCTCTGGAAAGGCAATTCTATCTTGCATTGCGTGAATTGCGCAAAGCAAAAAGGATAGACACAAAACAGACAACCAAAACACAGAAAAAGACAAAGTAAGTGGAATTTGTTTAAATAGGTGCGAATATGCCATAAGAACGTAGTTTCGACTTAAATCCATTATAAACACAACATAATATACATTATCAGACGTTGTAATTTTGTGGTGATATATCTTTCTATTCTTACAGCCACTTGGGGGTTTTTTTTTTTTTTTTTTTTTGTTTTTTTTAAAATAATATTAAATTCCCCAAATTTTTTCTCCCCCCCTTTTTCCCTATTTTTTCAAAACGTCTATTCTAAATATCCCAACTGTTTTATAAATATGGATGTTAGATAATGCCCCTTTTTTAATCTGTTCTGGGGTATTTTCCAGATGTGCAAGAAGTATGTCCATGCCATAGACCTTTTCCCACCAAACACATTTTTCCCCATACTACAAGTGAACGATATGCATGCGCACATTCATTAATTATATAACCTTTATCATCTATTATTGTTGCGCATACACTGCTATTTTCTCTTAGAAATTCGTATTTTAATCCCTTTAATGCACTGTGTAGATAAAAGCGTTTTTTGTTTTATCAAAACCATAGCTCAAGGTGACGATGTAGGGCTCGTTTTTCCTGCACATTGCTATAGTGATGTATTTCCCCTTCTTTATAATATCGAGTATTTCATCAAACTCCTTTATTTCTCGTTCTTTCTTTTGTAAATGATATCGGCGCATAATTAATATAGGGACACTTCCCTTAAAAAATGTCATTGCGAGGAGTGGAGCGACGAAGCAATCTCTTGTTCCCAAAAGACTTAAGATTGCTTCGCTGTCGCTCACAATGACGGTATCAATGTAGATATTTTGTAACTATTCAGCGAAAATAATTTAGAATTTACTTGACAGCAGAAATGTTATAAAAAAGCAATTTACTTGGTAGTGTTTGTATATGTTTGTAAAGGCGTTAAAAACAGGCAACAAGATGCCGTGCATAGAGACGTGTGTGGGGTCTTTGTTCAGTGATAGAATTTCGAGTTCCAATCTCTGACTCTGTTTTGCCTTTTTTACAAGGCATTTACAAGATCTTCTTTTAATACCACCTTTATTTTAGGCTTTTTGATTTCCAGTATAAGCTCAATAACCTCTTTTATATTATGAATGGCCTCCTCTATTGTTTTCCCTGAGTAAAACAATTTGAGTGTTCCTTGCACTGTGCAATGTAAAACTTTTCCCCCTTGGCTATGGTAACGGTAAATGTTTGCATTGGTATACCTATTTTTAGTTAAGTGGTATATTCCTGTGTTGTTATTCTTGCTATGAGAATATCTTGATCCCCGAATCGTATAGAAATAAGGGCAGGCATTTTAGAAATGTCCTGCAAGTCAGTATGGGGAAATCTCACAAGAATAATTTCGCCAAAGTTATAGGTTGTCATATATGGCATAGACCTTTTCCCACCAAACACATTTTTCCCCATACTACAAGTGAACGATATGCATGCGCACATTCATTAATTATATAACCTTATGAGGTCAAAAGCGTTGCGAAGTGTGTATTTCAGTGAGCCAAAGAAACGCAGCCACCTCCAAACGGTTGACCAGGCAAGCATGCGGTTGTCTATTGTTCGTAGTGGCGGAGAAGCCGCTCAAGCTTTCGAGTTCGATCTTCGCTCAGGCGGGATAGTTATGCGCTGAAGTTTCCGAGTTTTTGGTCATATTCGAACTTAATGGCGTTCTTAAGGCGCTCGGAAATCCAACGGCGGAAAAGCCAGAAAAGTGCCCCTGTAAGACCCGCACTAATGGCTGCGGAAGACAAGATAGTTGTCACGATGTCGTTCCATGAAGTGATGTCCGGGAAGCATAACAATGATTATATAGTCTGTATAAAACTGCAAATACAGACTGTTTCAGTATATATAAGAAGTTGCCTTATCTTCTGATAACGCATTGTAACTTATTTCTTATAAAGCTTTTGTGTATTTTTTTGCTTTTGTTCATTCCGGTTTATACAGTCTGTATAAACCAACCTACAACCTATCGACTGGACTTTGGACGCCGTGACCACCTTTGTTCAAGACAAGGGTGTAGATCATCGTTGTGCTGACGTCTTTGTGGCCAAGAAGTTCCTGGATGGTGCGAATATCAGTAACAGTTCACCAACCCCTTAATCCCCTCCCAAGAGGGGACTTTTTGTATTCCCTTCTTGAGAGAGGTGTGTCCTTTTCAAATACTGGAACAAACCAGAAGGGGTGAACTGTTACGTGTTTTTCCATCTGTTCTACTGCGGAAAGACCCATTGCCAGCGCCAATCTGCTGGCACGTTGGGATACTTGCGATCCAAAGCATCGGGCCTGTACCCGTCCCCAGCCTTCGGCAAGGTCTCTCTCATGGACAGTTCTGACCTTTAGCAAATGGTCTTGAAGTGGTTTCTTAAGCAATTCAGGAAGCATCGTTATCCGGTCTTTCGCTCCTTTGCCGTTACGCATG
This sequence comes from Candidatus Kuenenia sp., assembly GCF_027493735.1. Classification (NCBI taxonomy): domain Bacteria; kingdom Pseudomonadati; phylum Planctomycetota; class Candidatus Brocadiia; order Candidatus Brocadiales; family Candidatus Brocadiaceae; genus Candidatus Kuenenia; species Candidatus Kuenenia sp. The sequence goes on along the minus strand of NZ_JAOSKF010000023.1, from coordinate 9,552 downwards.
GCGCTGTCAAAGTTTTCCATAAGCACATAAAATACAAAGATATGTAAAAAAACGTGGATATTCCCCCTAAAATATTTTATATTATAGGGCATGAACCAGCATACAACACCAATCGATAACACACACAACGAACTACTTCATTCAATTACCGTTCGTCCTGTTTCACAAAACGACCAGGCAAATTGGGACACACTGATGCGCCAGCATCATTACCTTGGATTTCGTTCTCTCGTAGGAGAATCAATTCGCTACGTAGCGGAATCACAGGGACAATGGCTTGCCTTGATCGGCTGGGCTGCCGCAGCATTAAAATGTACCGTTCGCGATAAGTGGATTGGATGGCCGCCATTTTTAAAATCACAACGCCTGAAACTCATAGCAAACAACTCCCGTTTCCTGATCCTTCCTCAGATACACGTACCAAACCTTGCCTCCCGTATTCTTTCTCTTAACCTTAAGCGCTTATCACAAGACTGGACTAAGGTCTATGGGCATCCAATCTGGCTTGTGGAGACCTTTGTCGATCCTCGTTTTTTTAAAGGCGCCTGCTATAACGGATGTTCACCCCAAGTCAAAAAACAAAAGTGCCGTAAAAGCCTTATATTTATTGGCTTTTACGCCGAACAGCAAGCTTTTTTCTAGTGACTACCCGTATGTTCCGGCTTGGCAATACTTCTGGCAACTTTATCTGTAATGCCTCTAATAATTCATGTGATTGTTGCCGCGGACGCGGGATCTTCTGGCAACTAGCTTTTTGGCCTTTGATTGTTACTTCCATCGAACAAATGGTCGTCAATTGTGCGAGACCTTCCTCTACCGTCAAGTCAAAATTCTTCCACGCTCTGCGCAGCCTTCGAATTATCATGTACGCAAGCATTACCACAAACACATGTCCCCGTGTACTATCCTCCTTTCTTACATACACCGGACGAACCTCCAAATTCACCGTCTTACAGTCCCGAAACGCCTTCTCCACTTCCGTTAAATCCTTGTATCGTTCATGTACCAGATTGGTATCCGCCTCGTTCTCCTCAAGATCAGTCTTGATTGCGTAACAACCATCAAGGTATGATGCCTCCTTTAATGCTTCCTCATCTCTCTCTATCTTTAGCGTCCTATCCTCTTCTTTTATCTGCACCCACCCATCAAGTTTCAATCTCGTTAGCCTTTCCCTTGTTGTTTCCAGTGCCTTCGATACTGACGACTTAGGATGTTCCTTCAGATAACTGTTCTTCTTCACGATGTATTTCTCTATACTCTGTAATTTTGATACACGGGTCTTTGACATCTCTTCCGCCCTTACCGGATTGCGCCTCAGAATATATCGAACCTCATCATCCTTTATCTCGCAGAGCTTTTCTTCGAACAATCCTAATTGCAGTATCCCTTTATTTATCAACGACTCTATCTGCGGCTTGGTTATCGCCGTTATGTAATGAAACCCTTCCGGTAAACTTTCGATTTGCACCGTCTTGATCATCCCACGATCTCCTACAATCGTTACATCTTTGCATCCAAACCGCTCTAATACCTTCTTTACCTGAGATTCAAAGGTCTTCGGATCCTGGGTGTTGCCCCTAAATACTTCTGTTGATACCGGCTCCCCGGATTCATCACAAAGCATACCGATCACTATCTGTTTTTTCCTCTTTTTGCCGTCACGATTATACCCGTACTCACCAAAATGATTCGACTTCCCCTCTAAATAACTGCTCGTCACGTCATACAAAAACAACTTCGGCTTATTGCCTCCTCGTCTTAACTCAAACAGCTTTCGCTCTATCTTTGCCTGATTCTCTGACAACCATGACAAATTATCGTACAGATTGTTCTCGTCAAACCCACGCTTCATATCCAGGACGTCACCCGCAGCATGTATCTGCGCCAGCCTTACTGCAGACAGTCTTGACCCCTGGCCTATTACCCTTGCCATTACTTGCCAAAGCGCCAGCTTTCCTTCAAAGTCCTTTCCCAATGCCTCTTCTATCCCTAATTCCTTTGCCACTTGGTACACGCTCCACGCTGCTCCCACAGACAAACCCTCATGGAGTTTCACCGATTCTGACAATGCGCCCAATGCACAGAGATCGTCTTTATGTGCGAGTGCAAGTCTTATCGCTTCAATCTCCAGGGGAGTGCAATTCGACAGATTCGCAATGGTGCGTTTCTTGACCTTCCCATCCTCACGGTACGATTCCCGCAGAAGGGTAGATCGATAGATTTTTTTACCGGATTTTGACTTGTTCTCTACAATATGCATGTCCACCATTGTACAGATAACAACCATTATCCGTCAAGTATATTGTCGTATAATAACAATATATTAGTGACTACATATTTATTAAAAATACAGCCTTAACAAACTATGTATTAAGCACTTATGCGTTTTGGCAGGGGTGAACATCCGCTATAAGGCTGCAGGATGGATTTTTTTAGGACATTCAACCGGGTTCTGTACGCGCAACTCAAGGCACTCCATCAAACGTAACCCCGAACCATACATAAGCAAGGCCATGAGCCACTTATCGCCCGTCAAGTTTGCAAGAACGGCTTTCACTTCATCGCAAGTCATAACCACTGGCAGGCGTGTTGGTTTGAGGGTACGTATGACCTTAATACCCATGCTGGCAAATACTTCGCCCTCTTTTTTTTCAAAAAACTAAATTGTTACTTTTATTGTATTTCCTCATTTTACAAATTCAACTTTCATCAGATGTGTCGCACACGATATACACGGGTCATATGCACGCACAAGCATTTCTACATCAAGGATTATCTCATCCCTCGGTTTATTTACTATTTTAGGAATCAATAACTTTAAATCATTTTCTATATTTGCAAGGTTTTGTGCCGTTGGAATTATGAAATTTCCATAGGTAATCCTGCCATTATCGTCTAATGTATGTTCATGGTACAATGTCCCACGGGGAGCCTCGGTAGCGCCAACACCGCTCGCTGCTTTGGGGAGTAATGCCACGGTTTCTTCCTTCAAATTGTCCGAAAGCAATTCATCTATCAATCCAATACTATCCTCAAAACAATGAACTGTTTCAACAACCTGAGCAACATTATTCATATATGGATTGTAACAGGGGTGTTTTAAGCCCATTTCTTCCGCCGCCTCTTTTGCTTTTGGATGGAGACGTTCATAGTTGTTATTGAATCTTGCCAAAGCTCCCACCATATATGAATCCCGGAATGATTTTGCATGTTTTGCGGTGGAGTGTTTTACAATAAATTCCTTTACTCTTTTGAGATATTCCGAAGGTTTCACTTCTCCATTATAGCTCGATTTGATATTGCCATCATACAAAGCGTATTCATCCGGATGGGTAAGCGAGATATATTCTGTTTCTCTTTCAAATTCCGGGGTTCTCAGATGCTTAAAGAATTTTACCGTTTCATCAATATCTCCCCTCGAATCCTCTATCCTTTTTTTAAACTGCTCAAAATCCCTTTTCTCAGGAATTTTTGAGAAACAGCCTACATTCAATGTAATAGGATGTACATGCCTACCACCGACCATGGCACACAAATCATTCGCAAGGGCCTTAAGCCGCATTCCCCTTACGATGCTTTCCTTGTTATCTTTTATCATGCCAAATATACTCTTCACACCAAAAAAATCAGGTACAGTCAGAAAATAGGTATGAAGAATATGGCTTTGAATAAATTCCGCGTTAAGGAGTAGTTTTCGCAATTTTATTGTTTGTTGCGATGGTGTAAAGCCGAGTGCTGACTCTATAGCCTTTATTGACGTTGTTGTATGGGTAACGGCACAAATTCCGCATATTCGCGATGTAATATGAGCGGCCTCTTTATACGTCCTGCCTCTCACCATCGCTTCGAAGAACCTTGGAGACTCAACTATATCAAGCCTCAATTCTTTCACCTGCCCGTTCTTAACGTCTATCACAATATTTCCATGTCCTTCGACACGGGTTATATGTTCAATATTTACATGTAAATCATGCATTCAACGTTCCCTTTGAATATTATTGCTTATCCTGATTGTAACTACCAAATAATCGATATTCTGCAACAGCCTCATCGATGGTTAATCCATGTTCCGTTAATAAATTCTTATGTGAAGACATATTGGGATCATCTATCAGCCCACGGCATCCCACACATCCATCATTGTATGTAGGACATATTGCCTTGCAACCGGCTCTTGTTACAGGGCCCAAACAAATCATACCTTTTTCAAAGAGACACACGTTTTCCTTCATCTGGCATTCCACACATACCGGATAGCCTGGTATACGGGGTTTTCTTTTCTGAAGAATCGCCTTTACCACTTCAACAAATTCATCTTTATCTATGGGACATCCATGTATGGTATAATCAATTTTTATGACTGCTGCAATTGGGCGTGCCGGTATGGTATCGAAATTATTTGCCATATTCCCGTAAACGATTTTTTTCACGTCATCCATTTCATAATGGTTTTTTAGACAATTAATGCCGCCGATCGTTGCACAAGCCCCTAAAGCAACAACAATCTTCGCCGTATCACGTATCTTTTTAACCTGCTCAATCTCTGAATTTCTGGTTATACTGCCTTCAACAAATGCTAAATCATATTCATCAGATTTTTCACTCATGGCCTCTCTGAACGTTACAATATCGACCAACTTAACAAGATCGAAGAGCTGTTCTTCTAATGCCAAAACAGTTAACTGACACCCCTCACAACAGGTAAATGAAAAAAAGGCAACTCTTGTTTTGTTCATAGCGCTTCCGGAAGAAATTTTAACATCTGATAGCTAAATTTAGGACCATCGAGACATACATATACACCGTTGACCTGACAATGGCCACACTTTCCAACGCCGCATTTCATACGCCTCTCCAGTGACAGTATTATATTTGTTGCCGGAATCCGTTTTTCCTGAAGTTCGAGTAAAGCATATTTGTACATTACGGGTGGCCCCACCACTAATGCATATGTATCCTGAGGATCCAGTTTGAGAAACGGAATAAGTCTGGTAACGACGCCCGTTTTTCCTAACCAGTTTTTATCAGGCCGATTTATCGTAACGGTCAATTCTATATCTTCTCTTTTATTCCATGTTTCCATCTCGTCCCTGAACAGTATTTCTTCAGGGGTTTTTGTTCCATAGAGAATAATTACTCTCCCGAAATCATGCCTTTTTTCAAGCACATAATAAATCATCGACCGCAAGGGTGCTAACCCGAGCCCTCCCGCAATAAATAAAATGTCTTTCCTCTTTAATTCTTCTATTGGAAAACCATTGCCTAACGGACCACGTATCCCCAGGTATGAACCAATTTCAAGCCTGTGAATTGCTGAGGTAACGTCCCCCACTCTTCTGATGCATACGCCAATACTGTCTTTGTCAAATGGAGATGACGATATTGAAATAGGCGCCTCGCCCACTCCAAAAACCGACAGTTGAACAAATTGCCCCGGGATAAAAGAAAATTCTCTTTGATTTTCCAAACGTATTTCAAAATATTTTTCCAGCTCTGTGAGACGTCTAATACTCACAATCTTTGCTATTTCCGGGAGATAGATTGAATTATTGCTTATCATTTTTGCTTATTATTGTTTATAACTGCATTTACGGTTTCTGCAACATCTATATGTACGGGACATGACCTGGAACATCTTCCACAACCAACGCAAAATGATGTGCTGTGTTTTGTCATTAAGTAATTAAACTTTCGGTTAAACCTGTGCCGTAATCTCTGACCTCTCGTTGGTCTGAAATTTTCGCCTGTTGCAACTACAGAAAAATCTTTTAATGTACAAGCATCCCACTGGCGGCGTCTCTCTCCTGATGTCATAGTTAAATCCACACAATCAAAAACATCAAAACAATAACAGGTTGGGCAAACAATATTACATCTTCCGCATCCTAAACACCTGTCATTTAGTTCATCCCAGACAGGATCGTTATCTGCATTTTTAAATAATGAAGGAAGATTTGATACCTCTGTCAAAAATTTTTTCTCAAATCGTCCCTTGCGTTCTTCTTTCATACGGCAAATCTTTTCATCTTCATGTTTTCCCGCATGTATAAAACAAGCATTTTCTTTGATAATAACTTCCCCGCGTGCAGTTCCAATGGAGGCATAAAAACAATCACCTATGTCGGTTAATAAAATATCAAATCCTTCTTCTACGTCCAAACATCCGACACTTTCACAATAAGCATACTTATAGCAGGGCTTCATGCAATCAATTCCAATGATGATGGTATTTGCACGTTTTTGAGTATAATTTTTGTCTTCACGATCGGCAGTAAACACCTTATCGAGCAATTTAATCCCATGGATATCACAGGGACGGACGCCAAAGATTACCTGTTTTTTTGATTCAATCACGGATTTTACATCAGGATAAGGGGCGGTAGAAAAGCTTAAGAGCGTTTCTCGTTGGGGAAAAAGGTATTTTTTGGGAGGAAGCAATGTAGGTATATAATTATCAAGTGGGTCGGAAAATGTCTCTATTTCATCAAAAATATAAAACCCTGTTTCTTTTTGCTTAACACCGTAAACCGTATATTCTTCTTTTAGTTTCTTTAAAAAAATATCTATGTCTTCTTTTTTAATCAATATAGGCATATTTATCCAAAGTATTCCTGGTGCGGAGTAGCCGCAATCGAATTCGAATATCTAATATCAAAACTCGAAACAAATCCTAAATTCAAATATTTGAATGCCCAAAACATTTTGAATTTTGTTCATTTAAATTTGATTCGGATTTCACGCTTCGGATTTTGGCTTTTCAGATTTATTCGTGCTTGAGTATAAATTATACCCTCTTTTAGTAACCATGTAATTCTGAAATGTGAACGAAGAGGCATTTCCAATGATCACGATTGTCATCATATCAATTGAATTTTGGTCCATTTTGCCTAAAGTAGTAATGGCTATAGACTCCCCTTCTCTTTTCGCATTTTTCACTACTCCTACCGGTGTCGCAGCGTTTTTGTATTTCAAAATAATTTCGACCGTCTTTTTAAGCTGCCAATTCCTTTGAGAACTTTTAGGATTATAAATAACCATTACAAAATCAGCCTCTGCAGCGTTTTTCACACGTTTTTCAATTGTTTCCCATGGAGTTAATAAATCACTGAGACTTATTACAGCATAATCATGCATCAGTGGTGCGCCAAGAAGGGCCGCGGCAGCATTGGCAGCGGGAATGCCAGGAATAATTTCCAGCGGCAAGCAAATATTTTCTTTGTGCAACATTTCCATAACAAGGCCAGCCATACCATAAACACCAGAATCTCCGCTACTAATGAGCGATACTATTTTCCCTTTCAGCGCTTCCCGAATAGCCAATTCTACACGTTCAACTTCCTTGCGCATCGCCGAGGAGATAATTTCTTTCCCGCTGGTAATATCACGTAACAAATCAACATAAAGGCGGTAACCTATAATAGTATCAGATTTTTTTACCGCCTCCAATGCCCTCACACTCATGTCTTCTTTAGAGCCTGGGCCTATACCTACCACATAAAGTTTTCCCTGGCAATGGCTATTGTTATTCCCGGATATTTCTGTTTCTTTAAAATTAATTGTGTTTTCCTCCCTGCTAAAAGTGCAGATGGTTCACAGACACCCCAGACGCCTATCTTTTCTTTTACAAAAGCTGACTTACTGTATTCCTTTATACAAGTGCCAATTTCAGGTAAAGACACAACGTTCAGCGGTATCCTAAGTTCATCAGAAGCTTGCAATAATCCCGGTTCTTTTGCTTTAATTTCAACCGTAGAAATTAACCTAACGTTTTCTATTCTCAGGGAAATCTTATTAAGAGCGTCTTCAATTGCCTTTTTTACTTCATGCGAAGTAATCCCTTTTTTACATCCAATTCCAACAATAATATCTTTGTGCGCTTCAGTCCCGGTAGTAATAACAGCACTCGAATGTAATATACAGGCAACTTTATACGCCAGCATATTTGCGCCACCTTCATGCCCTGAAAGCAAACTGATTATATAACGCCCCACATCATCCACTACCACTATCGCAGGATCTATATATTTGTTTTTAATACAGGGAGCAATCACCCGAACCACTATCCCCGTAGCCATTACAAATATTATCCCGTCATAATCATTGAATAATTTCCCGACTAATTGGTGAAGCGGTTCATTAAAGTACACAGCATTATTCAAATTATCTCCGGCATTAACTATCTCATTTTTATCGTCGGAGTTAAAGATATACACTGAAGGGGTGGTATCTATATACGAAACAATCCTTTTCGACGTCTCAACCCCTTTTTCAGTTATTGTTATAATCGCAATATTCAAGAAACCCTTAGCTCATAATAAATTCTGCTATAATGTAACACTTTAGTTTTTTGAAAAAGTAGGGGCGAAGCATTTGCCTTAAATTGTTATAAATACATTTATGCCCAAACTGACAAATGCTTCGCCCCTACGCCGTGTGGCAAACATCGCTATTATTTGAGTTTTTCAAAAAACTAAATTGTAACTACGTTTTAGTACTTTTCTCTTTCTCGTGCTTCTCAAACTCTTCAAGAAGTTCCCTTTGTCTTTTTGTTATATTTTTAGGTGTTTTAACTATCACTCTAACATACTGATCGCCGTGTCCGTGCCCCCTTAAATATGGCATGCCACTGTTACGCAACCGAAATAATGTGTTGGTCTGAGTACCCTGCGGTATCTTCATTATAGCATTTCCATCCAAAGTAGGCACTTCTACTTTAGAACCTAATGTTGCATCAATTAACGAAATTTCTTTTTTAATATACACATCATTCGCCTGTCTGCGAAAAAAAGGGTGCGGTTGTATTGAAATATAAACATATATATTTTCTTTCAAACGTCCACCGCTTTTGTCCGGTGCTATTCTTAATGTCGTGCCATTATCTACACCAGGAGGTATTTTTATTTTTATTTTGTCCAGTCTTTGAATTTCACCAGTGCCATGACAACTCTGGCAGAATTTCTCTATAATTTTCCCACGCCCATTACATACAGGACACACACCAATCTTAATTATTCTGCCAAATTCTTGCAATTGTTCCTGTTTCACTTCTCCGCGTCCATCACATCTATTACAAATTTTTAAGCTTGTGCCCTTTTCCGCTCCAGACCCATTACAGTCACCGCATTTTTCCATATGTGGAATAGCCACTTCAGTACTAACCCCTCTATATGCCTGCTCTAAGCTGATTTCTACTTGTACGCGTCGTATCTTTCTTTCCGGCTTTCCATATCCACTGGTCCTGGCGCCAAAAAAATCAGAAAATATATCGTGACCAAATATATCTTCCAAATCATTTATATGGGTAAAATTCTGCCAAGAAAAACCCTCTTTCCCAAAATCAGATTCGACTCCGGCATAACCATAACTATCATACTTTGCACGTTTGTTATCGTCAATCAGCACCTCATACGCTTCAGATATTTCTTTAAATTTTTCTTCTGATGATTTTGGATTATCTTTATTAAGATCCGGGTGAAATTTTTTAGCCAATCTTCGGTATGCAGATTTTACATCTTCCTTAGAAGCATTTTTCGCAATACCTAATAAATCATA
>NZ_JAOSKF010000022.1:0-243278 GCF_027493735.1 Candidatus Kuenenia sp. | reverse complement strand
AGCAAGATCACTGGTACGTCAAATTTTTATGACAGATGCAGATATAATGCCGGATGAAAAGAATGGCGTCTTAAGGATAACAATTCATAACATGACAAACCCAGGGAACAACAGATATGTTCAGCAATTATGCGATATTCTTAATAGTTCTGAAACATTATTCACAGGCACAAATCAGACCCCAACAAACTCTCCGGCAGAACGCGGCAGAACAATATTGTTGTATTCAAAGGACGACCTGCGCTGGTGGGCACACTTGTGGATATAACAATAAATGAAGCAACAGACCTTACACTTTTTGGCACAATATAGCATTTCCGGCAGCCTTTACCCGTCTTAATAAAACAAACGCTGCAAGGAATCTCAGAAAAGCTGATATTGCAAAGACGGCAAGCAATCGGTGGCCGAAGACCGGCGGTAAATGTACTGCGAGAAAACCGCCAAGTAAGTTTCCAAGGCATATTGCAAAACCGTTTATGGTATTAAAGTATGAAATGCAACGAGTGCGTTTTTCCGGGATTGCCGATTCGTAGATAAAATTTGAAGAACATAAATTAAAACCGCCCCAGAAAAATCCCGATAACGCCTGAATCCCTATCAGAAAAAATACATCATGCGAAATAAGCCACCATGCAGGAAGGCTTGATATAATAAAACTGCATAGGGTAAGCACCTTCCTATTCCCCGCCGTATCGGCGTATCGTCCCCAGTAACTCATCGATAATATAGCCGCGAGGGGTACTACTGTTATGACGATTGTGTAGGTAAGGTACGAAAAGCCAAGATTGCGGAGCATATATACGGCAAAAAACGGCGATGCTATATGCACTGACAAATTAAAAGAACTTTGAAAGAGCACATATTTCCCGAAGTTTCCAATGTTTAATCTTTTTAGAAAATCCACAAATGAAAAGTAATGTTCCCGCTTTATTTCCAGAGGTGGCTCATACATTCTGCTGAGAAAGTAACACGAAATGTACCGGGAAATCATTGCAAGCAAAAATATAATCGTAAAACCAGTAAGTGAGGGATTATTGAAAACATCCAGCAAAAAACCTGCTAAAAATGTTGTTACTAAAGTGACAAGGCTGACAATCCTTGAACGTCTGCTGAAATACCGTCCCAGCCTTTTTTTGGGCACAAGGTTGGCCATAAGTGATCCCCATGCAGGGGTAGCAAGGGACTCAAAAGACATATAGAAGGTACAAAAACAAATAAGCGCAATCATACGGAAATGCTTCGGGAAAAAGGGAATGGAGGCAATGGGAATAAGCATGCTGGCCTGTAAAAGAACGGAAATTACGATGATCTTTTTCCGGCTGCCGAAGTATTCGGTTATATCCGCTGCCTTAAGCTGCATAAGCGCGGGGATAAAGTGTATTATGGAATTTAATACGCCTATCTGGATATTTGTCCCGCCAAGGGCAACGGCAAAGGGGTTGACATAGTTGTTTCCAAATCCCGATGTCGCCGCGGCTGCAATGCCGTCCCTGATTGAAACATTAAGGCTTTTTCTGACGGCGTTTCTTTCTTGCCTGTTCATACAAATCCTTTAAAAAAACGGTAAAAATAAGAAGATGAAACAAAATGCTCCTTGAGTATAAAAACAATAAAATGTTAAAATCAAATTACTCTCGCGACAAATAAACACACATATCCGTATAAATTACCACGGGAGACTGTTCACGGCATACATCAATACACTAAAAGTATTTGAAACATTGCGTTCTGTTTTCGATGAAAAACAGGCAGCCAGGATTGCTGAAGCAATCGAAACTGCGTTGGAAACAAGCCATGCAGCTTTACTTGAAGAAGTTGCCACAAAGAAAGATCTCGCCGAGGCAAAAGCGGAAATTATCAAGTGGATGTTTATATTCTGGATTGGACAATTCGCTTCCGTTGTTGGCGTCTTAACGGCCATCCTTTTTGCATTCTTCAGGAAATAGTCTGTAACACACCAACCCAAATCTCCATGCTACTGCGCTGTCTGCGTCCGTCCCTGCCTTTGTTCAATTGTATTTAGCAACGTCAGCGTGTCCCCGTGAGTCGGGTCGATAGACAATATCCTTCTGCACGTTTCCGCGGCTTTCTCATATTGTCCCTTATTCCAATATGCTGTGCTTAGATAATAATACGCTTTTACGTATTGGTTGTCATATGAAATTGCTTTAAGAAATTGTTGTATCGCCTCATCGTACATACCCTTTTTTAAATATGCGGTTCCAAGGTTCGCATAGGCGTCAGGATGGTCAGGCCTGCTGGAAATTGCATTTTTAAATGCCTCGATGGCTAAGTCCAATTCTCCGGTATAAGCGTACAGTATACCCAGATTATTATGCGCGTCGGAATACATCTGTTTGCTTTTTATGGCTCGTTTGAATTCCTCCATTGCCAGGTCAGATCTGTTTATCTTTGTATATAAAACGCCGAGGTTATTATGCACATCGGGATAATCAGGATTAAGCTGCAACGCCTTTTGGTATTCATTGTATGCTTCCTCATGCATGCCTTTTTTCCGGTACGTTATGCCGAGATTGTTATGCGCTTCCGCGTAATTTTCAAAAAGTCTCAGCGCATGGTGAAATTCGTCAATTGCCTCGTCCAGCCTGCCAGAGTCCCGGTAAAAATTCCCCAGATTATTATGCGCCTTAAAGCTGTCCGGCGATGTCTTTGCCGTATTCTCCCATAGGGCAGACTGGCTTTCCCATACTTTATTTCTATTTAAAGTTTTTATTGAAAACAATATTACTGTGCCACTCAAAATGGCGGCAATTACATACTGTTTTCCAAAAAAAACACTCGTATGCCTGTCGTGCGCAATCAAACCGGCACACAGTATACAAAAACTTACCGCAGGCAGATAAAGGTATCTCTCCGCCATGATATTTTCTATGGGTATGATATTTAAAACCGGCAGCAGCGTGATAAAAAACCATACCGGTGAAAATACCAGGTGCTTATGGTGAATAAATAATTTGTAAACAACGGCTGCAACAGAGGCGATAAGAAATAATGATACCGCAACGGCAGGTTCGCGGAGGGAAAAAGAACGTGGGATAACGTAGTCTGAACAAAGCTTTACCGGAAGAAAAAGAAGTTTTATATAATAAGCACATACCTTTGACATTGTTAGGCAATTTACCCAAATACTGTTTTCCGGATATGATACGGTTGATTCCACAGGATTATGCAGGAAGACAAATCTGATTATAAGATAAAATAGCGTCACGAAGACATATCCTGAATAATAATGCAGGGTTTTTTTGCACATTCCGGTAAAAAGCACATCGTAGAGAAAAATGAGCAACGGAAGTGTAATTGCTATTTCCTTCGAAAATATCCCAAAGAAATAGCATATTAAGGAGGCGGCATAGAGGAAATACGAACGACGTGCGTTTGTTTTACAATAAAGCAGAAAAGAGGAGAGGAAGAAAGCGCATGCCAATAAATCCTCCCGAAAACAAACGGCATTTACCGTTTCGGATAAAACAGGGTGACACGCAAAAAGGAGCGCTCCGGCAAATGCGCCCCCCGTGTGTCTGAACAAATGCAGGAGCAAAAAGAAAAGCAGCGCCGCATTTAATGTGTGCAAGCAGTTGTTGGTGAAGTGATAACCGGCGGGAGCAAGCCGCCACAAGGCATGATCAATGAAATACGTAGCCGTAGCGACAGGTCTGTAGCTTAATTCTCCGGAATATTCAAAATATTCCCTATTGAAAAGTTTGGGGAAATTGTTCCATGTTTTTATGAAGGAGTTGTTGGTAATAATAAATTCATCATCATATACAAACTGGTTTGATAATGTATTTAAGTAAACAAATTGTGACAAACATACAATAATAAGAACCGGTATGATAAGATTAAAAGATGTTCTTGTCCCTGAAATTCCCCGTAGCATTTTTCTAAAAGTGATTAAATGTATCAAGTTCTTTGGTGATAATAGTATAGACGTGTTTTAGGGGAATATGCCTTTCTTCCGCTATTCGTTTGCAATCTTCATATTCAGGAGAAATATTTTTAATATCGCCGTTAAGCGAGCCAATCTTCATCCTTATTTTCCCCAATGAGCTTTCGTATTCTTTTACCTCTCTTGATAATATGCTGCGAACCGCTTTGTATTTTCGTATCCCGAAGGTGGTGGTTTGATTAAACAAGACCGCCTCTACGGACAAAAGGTGTTTTTCCGGCACTATCGCGCTGATAATAATTCCGGGCCTTCCTTTTTTCATTTGCACCGGGGTAAAATATGCGTCAACTGCCCCGGCGCTGAATAATCTATCCATTACATACCCCATGATCTCCCCCGTCATGTTATCAATATTGGTCTCAACGACCCACACCTCATCAGACTCCTGGCGTTGCGTATCTTCGCCGATTACTATACGCAACAAATTCGGGACTTCGGGATTATCATTGCTGCCGGCGCCATAACCGATGGTAAGTACCTTCATTTTCGGCATAGTCTTAAGCCCTTCTCCCAGGGTTGTTACAATCGCAGCGCCGGTGGGGGTGGTTAATTCCTTTTCTATTGCCACAGATTTCAGTAGCTGATTTTTCAGAAGCCCGGCAGTTGCGGGAGCGGGAACCGGCAATACGCCATGTTCGCATTTTATGTATCCGCTGCCGGTGGGAACTGGTGAGAAATATAGTTTTTCAATGCCAAGCAAATGCAGGCCTATGGCAGCACCAACAATGTCAACGATTGAGTCTATCGCGCCCACTTCATGAAAATGTACCTCCTCAATAGAAGTACCATGAATCTCTGCTTCAACAGCAGCAAGTCGATGAAATATTTTAATGCCATTATCCTTAATCTGTTGATGGAGCCGGCTTTTTTCAATAATCAAACGAATATCGGGAAAGGTAAGATGGTGCATGTGGCCCGCGGTATGTGAATGCCCATGCCGTTCGGGAATATTCACATACACCTTTGTGCCGGCAATACCGGCGCGTTTCACCTTTTCACAGGAGAGTTCGTATCCATGAAGATGGAGTTTTTCCAGTTCGGTTATTAACAAATGGATTTCGAGTCCGGCATCCACAAATGCCCCGAGGATCATATCTCCGCTAACGCCCGAAAAACAATCAAAGTATGCAATCTTCAATTACATCCGCCCCTCTAAAATTATGCAATATGCTTTTATCCCAAAGAAATAATTGCTATAGTTCTGATATTTAATTTGTTATATGTTATCAAACTTCTACCATTGAAACACTGTAAATATCAAGCTAAAAACACATGATGAATATAGGCATATTTGGTGGGTCATTTAATCCGATTCACATTGGGCATTTAATTGTTGCGGAAGAGGTATTTCAACAAAGGAAATTGTCCAAAATACTATTTATCCCCACAGGGATTTCTCCGCATAAGGAATCAGGCGGCCTGATAGACTCGTTTCACCGGTATGAAATGGTAAAACAAGCAATCGGGGATAATGAGCATTTTGAGGTATCGGATATCGAGATAAAGCGTCCCGGAAAATCATACACCATTGACACGATTAAAATACTCCGGGAGACATACGGACCTGGGTCTAATTTATTCCTCATCCTGGGCACAGATATGATAAATGAAATCAACACATGGAAGGATATTGAGGAGCTTTCTTGCATGTGTCATTTTATCGTTGTCAACAGGTTTCCCATTACGCTGAATGGCGAAATAATAAAGAAAAGTGCTATTTCCGGTGAAAAGAAGGCAGAAATTGAAAAATTAATGGTTCAGATTCCTTCTCTGGATATATCTTCAACGGAAATAAGGAAGAAGTTAAGCAAAGGATTGAGTATAAAATATTTAGTTCCCGAGCGCGTGGAAAACTATATCAGGAAACATTCACTTTATGCAAAGAGGTAAATGGCAAATATGGGCTTTTTAAAAATGGCAATTTTATTTATGGTGATAATGATGCTTTCTTTTCCGGGAAGCAATGACACTTATGCACGTGAAAATATTGTAGACTATTTCTTAAACAACCCCAATGCATGGGAGGATACGAAGAGGGTTACCCATACGACTCCTTTAAAAATTGTTGTAGCGGACGGTCTGGAAGGGTTGGGGTTTGAACTTAAAGAAATATCCGAAGGCGACAAAGTGGCATTGATTTTTATCGACACAAAAAAAGCTGAAACATTTCAGCAAAGAGGTTTTTGTGATGCATCAGATAAATTAAGAAAGGGAAACAACAGGATCGTGGCCGTCATGGCAAGAAATGCAGGGGACAGAACAAGGTTTCATTATACATTTTTACTCCAGAGGAATATTAACGATGTTCCCGTCACAGTCTACAATAACGGTAATGCGATTTTGGAAAGCCTCTATGACGGAAGATTGCCGGTGAAAGATATTTCGAATTTATCCGGCATCAGATTATGCGAGATAGAGATTCCGGAGAAACAATAATGATTCATCTCGCGGCAAGGCCGCAACCGAAATGTAGAGACGCACGGCCATGCGTCTGTCCTTTAACCACAAAGGACACAAAGAAAAACTTACAAAAAAAAGAAGTTTTTACAGGGTAATACTATAATAGAGAATATCGATACCGGCAATGAAGAACGTTGCGCTAATTTATGACGATAAATGTAGTTTATGCCGGGGAAGTATGAAGTGGATTGAACTGCATGCAATAAGAAAAGGCATCTTTGAATTCGTTTCGTGTCAGTCTGAGGAACGAAGACTTCGCTTTCCCTGGCTGGCAGAAGAGAGATGCATGCAATCCTTGCAATTGATATTTCCCGATGGGCATACCCTGGCGGGAGACGAAGTAATACCGGAAATTATTAGCCGTTTAAGAGGTTACAGGATATTAAGCGTATTATTCAAACTGCCCGTTATAAAATCAGTTTTATTTGCTCTCTATCGAAAACTTGCTGATAACAGGTATATCATTTCACAATTTATAAAGCCCCTGATTCCGGAGTAAATTACGCTGAATAGTTACCCCAAACTGGCAAATGCTTCGCCCCTACGTTTTCAAAAAACTAAACATCAAAGGAAGAATAATGCTCTAAAAATAGACACTTGACACTTTAAAATGCATGAGTATACTATTTCCTGGGTGGATGATCACTAGTCCAAATACCAGGACAGAGGTTGAGAAATCCTGGGGCGTCAGGACATAGGCCAAGAGCCATAATTAATCCTGTTTGCAGGAGCGCCACACCTCCTTGTGACATCCACCCGCTAAACCACCCCTTACCGATAGAATTCAAAATAGACCTCCCCCCTCTACTCTTCCGATTTGTGGCCGAATGCGTTAGGAGTTGTTTCGAAATTCGAAATTGTTCTTAATATTTTTGTTCAGTAATGCGTATTCACTCTGTTTGTACTGAATTCATGTTGTTATTAGTCTGTTGTGTATATCAGGAGGTGTTGAAAAATGGACAAGGCCGTTTCGCAGGGAACGTGTGGTTTTTGCAATGCTACCTTCGATAAGTCGGCAATGTCTAAGCACCTGGCGTCGTGCAAGCAAAGAAACGTTGAATCGGAAACATTACCGGCAAAACGGAAGCCGCAGAAAACAAAAATACTGCATCTTGTGGTTGAGGGACGCTACTCGCCTGAATATTGGATGCATCTTTCCGCACCAGCGAATGCAACGCTTGAAGACTTAGATCGCTTCCTGAGAAATATCTGGTTGGAGTGTTGTGGTCACCTAAGTGCATTTATAATAGGAGGAACAACATACTCCCGAAGTCCGATGGGAGAACATGAAGGAAAAAACATGTATGTTGCGCTGGGGAAGGTACTTGTCGCCCGAATGAAATTTTATTATGAATACGATTTCGGCACCTCTACGGATCTTACTTTAAAAGTTGTGTCTGAACGGGAAGGTGGAACAAAGGGTGAGTCCATTCAGCTTCTGGCCAGGAATGAGGCTACTTCAATAAAATGCATGGAATGCGGGGAGGCGGCTTCGCAAGTCTGCTCACAATGTGTCTACTCAGGCGAAGGGTGGCTTTGCGATAAGTGCGCTGACAAACATGCGTGCGGCGAGGAGATGTTTCTGCCAGTGGTTAACTCTCCGAGAGTTGGGATGTGTGCATATACGGGATAAGGATATAAAGGTAGCTATTAAAAAGAATCGTAACTATTCAGCGAATAAATTAGGACTTCGGCGGTTTTTTTAAAGAGAATACCGAACCGCAGAACAAGGAATATCGAATATTGGGAGCATACCAGATTTTTTGTAAAATGCCATTAGCGGGGGAGGAGAAGAATAGTAACATAAGCATCCAGCTTGAGGTCAATGTACAAGTAGTTAACCAAAAATCGAGAATGTTCCCATTCCAAACATGGATTTTGTGATTTTGGGCATTGGAATTTTACCGCAGTACACGGCTCCATTATACGCATAAACGCGTAGATTCAGGTTGCAAACTAATGTCATTAAGTTAAGGATATTTGATTAAAAACAACCCCCTTTATCCCCCTAGTTTAAGGGGGACTTTTCTGGCAGATTGCTTAACTTAATGACATTGGGTTGCAAACACGAACCCGCCGGTGTTTTTTCAAAAAACTAAAGTGTTACATTTTTTGTATTATCCTGTCGTTTTTTGATTTTCCCGTTAATGTTTAACCCGGTATTTTTCCGGGATTCCACCGCTTAAAATGGCTTCTTCTATTGCGCCGGATTCCACTGGGAGTATTTCATCTATTTCTTTCAGCCGGACTGCATACCACACATTTGGCCAGATCAATCCCCCTGTTTTTTTTAATTCCTTTAATCCTTCTTCGGATAATTCATTCTCTTGTACCTTATTCCACCCTTTTGTTGAATATTCAGCAAAATAGCCTTCGGTATATCCCGTGGAAGTAAAATGTTCCTTTGTGCCATAAACAAATTCAACCTCATCGGGCTTGGCCTTTATTCCTCTTTCTTTAAGCCAAAGGATAACGTCCTCCTCTATATAATTATAAAATCTTTGTTTAGCGTCTTTTAGGTGTTTTTCAGGATTAAGTATCATCATTTCTCCTTTCTTGATAATCGAATTTAAAGTAGGGACGAAGCATTTGTCAGTTTGGGTATGCATACATTTGCGACAATTTATGGCAAATGCTTCGCCCCTATAATTTAATATGGTAAGCGTTCTCTCTTTATAACAAAAAAAGGGGGCACTATTCAAAAAGAATATTGCATCCTTTTCTTTTTTCGTCTGAAAAATCCGGAAAATCATTACGGTGCTATGTAGGTATCAGTACCATTCCCCGTACCGGAATAAATATCATCATACGTTGAACCATTGTAATATCCGCAGGTGGTAGTGCCTTTCCATTCCACATGTCCATCTAAATATAACACATTCTGTCCCGTCTCATTATGATTGTCTGAACGTCAGGTAGTGCTTGTTCCCTGAGCATCTGCGGCTATGATTACGCCCGGGTCATCTTCCAGTGTGTGGGTGTAGTCATAGCCGTAACTGCAACCGGCAGTGGTAAATGAAGTATTTGGGGACAAAATGTCCGATACCGCCGTCAGATTCAGATTATTCGCTTCGCTAACGTCGCTATCGCCTGGGCAACGAAAGATTTTTCGCTCAATTATATATTTATTGTATAATGTGCCGAGCGATTCCATGCCCGTGCTTCCTCCGGCCGGAAATGCCCCATCCTGATCATTAGCATACATTCGAAGCGCCAGCAATATGCTTCAGGTTTGATGCACACTGCGTTCTACGTGCGGATTCCCGCGCCTTTCCCAAAACCGGCAAGAGGATAGATACCAGAATGCCAATAATTGCAATTACTACCAGCAATTCGATTAATGTAAAACCAGAAATCCCCCGGGTTTTTAATTTGAACATGGCAAGTATCTCATGAAAATGAAGGTGGATTGTAATTGACACCCTTGAACAAGTAATAAAAAAGGGCAATATCCATTATGAATATCACCCTTTTTAAAGTAATACTATTTTGAAAAGCGTCACTTACTGTGCTATATATGTATCTGTCCCTGTTACATCAGCAACATCTGCGTAAATATCATCATATGTCGAACCATTATAATATCCACAAGTTGTCGTGCCCTTCCATTCCACATGACCATCGAGGTACAGCACATTTTGCCCGGTTTCATTATGATTGCTAGAAAGACCACTTGTGGAGGTTCCTTGTTTATCCGCTGCCAGCGCAACACCAGGATCATCTGCTGCCGTGTGATTATCATCATAACCATAACTACAAGTAGCCATCGCTAAATGTTGTATTGGCAGTTGTAATTGTATCTGCAGGTTTTAATCCTAAAATGGCATCCTCTGTCACATCACTATCACTTGGGCAACGAAATATTTTTCTGTCAGTAATATATGTATTAAACAATTGTCCCAAGGAAGTCATACCTGTACCCTTATTGGGAAAAGCTTCACCATTATCATTGGCAAACATATTCAGCGCCAGTCCAATCTGTTTCAAATTTGATGCGCATTGCGTCTTTCGTGCCGATTCACGCGCCTTACCAAGCACCGGCAGCAGTATACCGGCAAGGATGCCGATAATGGCAATTACCACCAGCAGCTCAATCAGGGTAAAACCCGCATTCCTCCACTTTCTAAGTTTTAACATTTGTACTCTCCCATTAAAAAAAGTTGTTTAAGACAACACCATCACAAAATACATCGAATCGGCGCCTAAACGTAAAAAATATACTCATCCCTTATCTTCGTGTTAAAAAAATGCCACCGTTCGTATATCTCAATCTGTTTTTTTACCTTCTTTATTCAAAAAAAAAGACCCAAAACCATAGTAATGCAAAAGGCTTGGGTCTTTATTATAATGCACGTTTACCAGAAGCACTTTGTTAAGATTTCCCGATAATTTTCTATAAGTCTTAAGCATTTTCAGTATTATGCGCTACAATCTGCTTGTGATCTCTGCAATATGGTGAAAGCGTAATGAATGGCCCGAAAATTCTTATCCTTCTCACAAAGTGCGAACATCTCAATTCGGCAACCTGGCAATCTTTACGTATAAAGAACTCACGCTTAAGACCCATGGCTTTGCGTCCCAAACTTGCGGTTGGTTTGCCTTTTTCAATCGATGAAATATTCGGCGGTACTGTACCACAAAGAAAATAAATGTCAATTATTATTTCCATTAAGATAGAGCAAAAACATTTTTTCCCGGTATTATACTATTACGGTGTATAAACCTTTCGTGTATTATGGTTAAAATCTTTTTGGTTACGGAGTTGCGGAGCTTTTGTTATATTTAATTTTGTATTCATGCCATTGCAGGTATTTTGTTATACTTATGCAAAAAGTAAATGGGAAGAATGGCCTTTTTTTCGTTATCACAATAAAGAAAAAACAATATCGCTGGAAATTTTTTCGTAATAAGATATACACTGCAAATAAACAAAGAGTCGTTTATTCCCTATAATAAAGTATGGGAGGTTGATATAACATGCGTGAAGCAATGTTTTATGAAAAACTCGGCGATTGTAAGGTAAAATGCCACCTTTGTAATCATACATGTGTGATTACTGATGGCAAAAGAGGCATTTGCCATGTCAGGCAAAACTTCGGGGGGACGTTATATTCTCTCGTGTATGGAAAACTTATTTCGGAAAACATAGACCCGATAGAAAAAAAACCATTCTTTCACTTCTATCCTGGGTCAACTTCTTACTCTGTAGCAACGGCGGGGTGTAACTTCAGATGTCTTAATTGCCAAAATTATGAAATATCACAACTCCCCAAAGATTCAGACACGATACCCGGCAAAGAGGTGCCGCCGGAAAAGATTGTTGAAGACGCCCTGGAGTATAACTGTAAAAGCATTGCCTACACCTATACAGAGCCCACTATTTTTTTTGAATATGCGTATGAAATTGCACAATTGGCCTCTTCAAGGTCAATTATGAACGTGTTCGTAACGAATGGATACACGACGTATGAGGCTTTGTCAACTATACAACCCTGTCTTCATGCGGCAAATATCGATTTGAAAAGTTTTTCCGACGAAACGTATAAGAGGATTTGCGGGGCAAGACTTGAACCCGTGCTGAATTGTATTCGTGCTTATAAAGAATTGGGCATCTGGATAGAAATAACCACCCTTATCATTCCCGGAATTAATGACTCCGACTCGGAATTAAAACAGATTGCCGGATTTATCAGGAGTGTAGGACCTGAAATCCCCTGGCATGTTAGTCGCTTTTATCCAAGATGCCGGTTGCCCGATACACCGCCTACTCCTGTTGAAACATTGAGAAGAGCGCGTACGATTGGTTTGGAGGCGGGACTGCGTTACGTTTACGAAGGCAATGTCCCCGGCGAAGGGGGAGAAAATACGTATTGTTATCAATGCAATAAAATGCTCATCAAAAGATATGGCTACCAAATCCTTGAAAATAATATTACCAATTCAAAGTGTTCGAAATGTGGTGCAGTTATTGACGGTATTGGCATGTGATGTTTTACGCAAAAAGTCCCTGAAGGTAATACGGTATATGCCTTAAATAGTGAATGATACATCATTTTGTGAAAATGTTACTCATTTTTTGTGTTGCTTCTTTTTTTCAAACAGAACAGGAGAGTGTATGATAAAGTTCAAAAATATATTATGTCCTATAGATCATTCCGAATGTTCTTACCTTGCTTTAAAATATGCGGTTTCTCTGGCATTAAAAGATGAAGCAAAGTTGTATATTATGCATGTAATCGATACCCGTGCATATGATACGGAAATATACAAATTTAGTCCGTACAACCTTGATGAGGCAACGATGGCAAAAATTCACGCCGATCTGTTAAAAAGTCTTCCGGAGGGCACTACCGATTTGTTAGAAGTGGAAACAATTGTTGAAAAGGGGATACCTTTTAACGAAATTGTCAATAAGGGCGAAAAGCTGGAGATGGATATCATTGTAATTGGTACTCACGGCAGGAGCGGCCTCGCCCATGTTATGATGGGAAGTGTGGCGGAAAAGGTTGTACGCAAGGCGCCATGCCCCGTGCTTACGGTAAGAATTCGTCCATCCGCCAACGTTGTCTGAAAAAGCATGCCTACTGTGGCAGGATCTTGTGAATAAAAAAACCATTGCAGCACATGAACATGAATACGTTCTTTGCCGCAATGGTTTTTAAAAAATGATGCCTTTCAAGAGGAAGATTTAACACTTTTGCTTAACGTCATTAAACTTCCTTCCCGTTTGGGGATGCCAGCGAATGCCAGGATAATACTTATACAGAATAACTTCCCGTATGCCTGTCGTGTAATTCACTGATTTTGGATTTATTCCAATTGGATACACGGCTGTAATACCCCACAATTCTTGTTATTCCGTAAAGGCGCGTGGTATTTCCTGTTTCGAGTGAATCTATTACATAGCCCAAATCTTGTCTGATAACCGCATCGATACTGATTGAATATGCACATTCTGCCCTGTGGTTGATAATCTTTATCGAATGTTCTTCCGGTGAATCGCCTTCTATGTCGCCATCTATTTCCAGGAAGTCATGCTGCTCAATCGCCTTATCAAAAGCACTCAGTTTTTCTTCTATTATTAATTGTACCTCTTCTCCATCGCATATAACATGCTTTGCTTCAGGTATTTCTAATACTGCTGTTGTCATTTATCCCTCTTTCTTTTGTTCATAGCCAGAATTTGTCGTTTTCCAATCATACCATACATTTAAACTCACTTATTCCCCCTCCCCCAAAATAACAAATTTCTTATTTTGCCCGCTACACCTCCTCTCATTTGAAGATTCCTGAAATAAAAATACGATAAAACCCTCTTCAATAGCATACTGAATCTTTCTGCGTGCAGTACACAGACAGATAGAAGGATATTTGTACCAAAAAAAAAGGCATTGTCAAGCGAAAACACAATACATTGTATTGTGTTTTCGGTGTTATACAATATATTGAAAAAATAAGCTTTTTTTTAACAGGGACTTACGATTTTTTTTAAGATTTCAAAGAAATCAATTTATTGTGGCGGTTAAACCGACATTTTATGCAATCAACTCAATAGACAGGAAGAAATAACAAAAGACAACCGCAACAAATTGTCGTAACTGCAATTGATAAAATAATTAAGTACTAAAATGGGGTTTTGCCGTGGCTGTCTTCAGCTAGTCAGCATTTTATATTTCGCCGAGAGTATTCCGGTAATTTCCCCGGGAAGAGCATCTCCGAAGACATTTCCGTTTATTGATGAAACAGGCATGATCTCCATAAGAGAGTTTGTAATAAAGACTTCATCTGCCGTGGCTATTTCATGGAGATCAAAGAGTTTTTCTGTCAACTGAATGCCGGTTTCCTTGCATAAATCAATAACAACCCGCCTGGTAATGCCCGGCAAAATATTTGCATTAGTTGAGGGAGTAAAGACTGCCTGGTCTTTCACACAAAAAACATTGCTGACGGAACATTCCGCCACGTTGCCTTCTGTGGTTAAAATCAGTGCGTCATGCGCCCCCGCTTCCAATGCCTCTTTCCTGATGAGATAATGTGTTAAATAATTGAGTGTTTTATGCCTTGAAATAGGACAACTGGCATTTTTTCGTGTCTGTGAAACAATGAGTTTTAACCCTGTTTTATACCATAGTGCCGGATAAGGGACCAAGTGTTTTGTATGAATTACAAAAGTAGGGTTGGTCTCGCGCACGGGGATAAATCCATTGGCATTATAACCGCGGGAGAGTGTTAAGCGTATATACGTGTCGGATAAATGATTTTTTGCAAGAAGCTGACCGATAATATGCCTTATTTGATCGCAGGTGTATCGGAAAGGTATGCAAAGAAATTGCGCCGAATCTGAAAGGCGGGCTATGTGCTCTTCCAGTTTAAAGGGGTTTTTATTATACGCCCTAATGGTCTCGAAGAGGCCATCACCGTAAAGAAACCCCCGGTCAAAGGTGCTGAGAACACCTTTCGTCGCATCAACTATTGTATCGTTTAAGAAGATAGCGTCAGGCATGGGTTAAGTGATTCAATCAAGGCTTTGGCCTTGTGCAATGTTTCTTCATATTCATCTTCTGCGTCAGAGTCTGCAACAATGCCGCTGCCAACCTGGAAATACACTGTTTCTCCTTTCATAATAAAGGTACGTATTGCAATATTCAGGTCTAAATTTCCATTAAACCCAATATACCCTATAGAGCCTGTATATACACTTCTCTGGTATGGTTCAAGTTCATCAATAATTTGCATGGCGCGGATCTTAGGGGCTCCGGTAATAGATCCCCCGGGAAAAGTCGCCCTGAGCAGGTCTATTATGTCGTATCTCTCGTGCAATTCTCCTATTACCGTTGATACCAGATGATGAACAGTAGGATATGTTTCCAACGCTTTTTCTTCTATGACCTTAATAGACCCATAATTGCAGACCCGTCCGAGATCATTACGTTCAAGGTCTGTTATCATGGTAAGCTCCGCATTGTCTTTTTGGCTGGACAGCAAGGCCTGTTTCATCTCTTCATCTTCCAATGCGTTCTTACCTCTTGGCCGTGTGCCTTTTATCGGGCGTGTTTGTACCTGACGATTACAAACACGAAGAAATCTTTCCGGAGAAGAGCTGATTATAGAAACGTCATCAAAGCCAAGATAACATGCAAACGGAGCAGGGTTGATTTTGCGCAATCTTTTGTATAATTCATACGCAGGCATGTCTATACGCGCCTCAATCCTTTGTGATAAGTTTACCTGATACACATCTCCCGCCGAAATATACTTTTTTATTTGCCGGAGGGCTTTCATATAGGAGTCTTTCGTAAAGTTAGACCTTAATTCCGTAGCAACAACCCTGTCCGTATCCCGGTCATTAAACATTTCTCCAGGCTCTTCAGATTTTCCGCACAATACTTCCGTTATCTGCCCTATCCTGTCATTCAATGTATTATCCATGCCAAAGTCAATTACTACCACAAAGCACTTTTCAAGAAGATTATCATAGGAGATAATAATATCGTAAAACCCCATATATATATCAGGCAATTCAAGGTCATCCACAGAGTTATTGGGCAATTTCTCTATGTAATGACAGAGGTCATACCCAAAATATCCTACAGCCCCACCCTGAAAAGGCAGGGAATTACTGATATTTCCCAAAGAATACCGGTTCAATATTTTTCGAAGATATTCAAATGGACTTCCCTCGCACTCCTGACTTCCATCTGTGTCTTTTATAAGTATTTTATGGTGTTTCGTTTTTATTGTTAAAAACGGGCTAAAACCAAGGAAGGAATACCTTGAAATCTCACCGTTAGGCAATGCGCTGTCGAGGAAGAAAACATTTGGGTTTTTTAAAAACCGGCAAAACGCTTCCAGAGGAGCGCATGCCTCCTTCACCTCAAAGGCAGTAACTTTGCCAGTAACGCATGTATCCAACTTCATGATAATTATCTTTGAACCTCATGAGTAATATTTTTTGCAGCTATTGCAGAATACGGGTGACAACACGATATTTCACCGGAAAAGCAATTCTAGGGGGGTTGGAAATTTTTGTCAAGGCAATTCACAGACATAATACGGCGTCACTTTTGCCCTTGTTATTCAATTCTGACTTTGCTAACATCGCCGCTATCTCGAACAATTTTTTTTAACGGAAATGAAAATGTTGCCATCAAACGATAACATACAAAGATTTATCGACAGATATCTTGCCTATATTGAGAATGACAGGAACTATTCGCCGCAAACACTGCGGGCTTACCGAAACGATCTTGGCCAATATCTTTCATTTCTTAAAGGCGAGGGGTGTACAGACCTTGCCGGTGTTACCCGCCTGCAATTACGGAAGTATCTTGCTTTTTTAAAAAAAAAGAATCCTTCCAAAACTACTGTAGCAAGAAAACTGGCCTCCATACGTTCTCTGTACAAATTTTTATGTCAACACGGAATTTTAGAATATAATCCGGTCGAACAGATTAAGACTCCGAAGACAGATAAAAAACTTCCCGGTTTTATGAGTGTTAACGACACAGAGATACTCCTGAATCAGCCAGACACTTGCAATTTATCAGGCTTGCGTGATAAAGCAATCATGGAAACCCTTTACAGCACAGGTATGCGGGTTAGCGAACTCGTGGGAATTAATATTGCGGACATAGATTTTCACAGCGGGATAGTAAAGGTGCGTGGCAAGGGAAGTAAAGAACGCATACTCCCGGTTGGAAATCACGCTTTAAATGCAATACAATTGTATTTGGAGAAAAGAAAGGCGGATAACGAGGCGTTGTTTTTAAATAAATTTCACGGACGTCTTACAGAACGTAGTGTTGCAAGAATGATCGAAAAGTACATGAAAAAAGCCGCCATGCATCTTCGCGTTTCTCCGCACACTTTCCGGCACAGCTTTGCCACCCATCTGCTGGATAACGGCGCAGACTTGCGGGCGGTACAGGAATTTTTAGGGCACAGCAGCCTCTCTACAACACAAATTTACACCCATGTAACCACGGAGCGCCTGAAACAGGTGTATGATAAAACCCATCCAAGGGCATAAATATAATGTATATACCCAATCAAACTGAAACCACTGGCTTCAGTCTGATTGGGTATGGTACCTTTAATTGTGGAATCCGAAACACGAAATACAAAAGATGCACTTGTTTAGAATTTCAAATCATTTTGTCATTAGAATTTGTTTCAGATTTCGTGCATCGTATTTTTTATCTCAGACTTGTTTGGTCCTGGCTAAGTCATGTTAGGTAGTCGGTAGTGCGGTACTACCTCATTCCTCCTGCATTTGGCAGGGTGTTGTCTCTACCATACAATTCCTATACGCGTATACTGCAAAGCTTGTTTAAATAATAATCTTCTTCCCTTCTCCCAGTTTTGCATTGGTTAATTCTTCAAGGAGTTCATTTACCCGTGGTACCATCGCTGTGGGGTCAAAGACTACGCCGTCCTGCATCAGCGCGTTTTCGTATAACTGTGTGATTATTTTACCGACGATCTGCTGATTGTCCGGTATCTCGTTCATCCTTGCCAGGTTTTGAATCATCTTGTTTTTTCTGTTAATTTCCATAATCTTTTTTGGCATTTGATAATTTTTGTCCATCATGTGGATGAGTTTCTGGACGTGAACGCTTGGCGAAGTATCAGGACTTACCAGACAACATGGGCTTTCGCTCAACCGGTGTGATTCCGTGACGTCTGTTACATTGTCTGCCAGGCAGACCTTCATGGTCTTTAAAAGATGGTTAAATATCGCGTCATAGTTTTGCGGTTCTGAAGACGTATCGACAATTCCCTTATCGGCATCTTTCAATACGTCTAAATTTGCCTGATCTGCTGAACGGATGGGTCTTTTTTCGAATTCTCCGAGGCCTGAAAGGAGGAATTCATCGTTGGGGTCGGTTAAGTACAACACCTCGACGCCTTTCTTCCGGAATATTTCCAGATGAGGGCTTTTCTCGATAGTGTCCCGGCTTACGGCGGTAATATAGTATATTTCTTTTTGTTCGGGTTTCATTCTTTCCGTGTATTCTCCCAGCGAAACAAGCTCACCGGCATCTTTGCACTGCGAAGAATTAAACCGCATTAATTGCGCAATTGTTTCCCTGTTCTCAAAATCAAAGTGCACCCCTTCCTTTAATATTCTTCCGAATTGCTTCCAGAAGATTTCATACTTTTCCTTATCGTTTTTTGCGATATCCTGCAAAAGACCCAGAACCTGTTTGATAAGTATGTTCTTCATCTTCTGGATAACCCGGTTGTCCTGAAATGTTTCCCTCGAAATATTCAATGGAATATCGGAAGAGTCCACTACGCCGCGAATAAATCTCATGTATTCCGGCAAAAGCGCCTTGCAGTCTGCCTGTATGAGGATTTTATTGCAATACAGTTGAATGCCGTGTTCCAGTTTTTTTAAAATAACAGATTCATAATTTACCTTCGGGCAATATAGTATACTGTAAAACTGAATAGGCGCCTCGGCGGAGGTATGCAAATGGAAAAGAGGCGCTTCTTCAACGTTCGCAATGAATTTGTAAAACTCCTCGTATTGTTCCGCGGTAACATCTTTTTTTGGCTCTTTCCACAGGGCGGTGACCTGATTTGCCTTTTCGCCGCAGACCATTATCGGAAAACTTACAAAGTTTGAATATTTCCTGATGATGGAGGAAATCCTTGTTTTGTCAGTGTACTCTTTTTCTTCCTCCTTTAAATGGACGATTATTTCCGTACCGCGCCTTTCCTTTTCAATCTGATGCAGAAAATATTTCCCGGTACCGTCAGATCTCCATTCATAAGCAGGTTCTCCCTTTTTATAGGACTTTGTTCTGATCCGTACTTCATCGGCAACCATAAAAACAGAGTAGAAACCCACTCCAAACTGTCCGATTACGTTTGAATCTTTTTTTGCCTCCTCGGATAAATTGGTAATAAATTCCAGTGACCCTGATTTTGCAATGGTTCCCACGTTCTTTACCACTTCATCCTTCGTCATTCCAATGCCGGTATCGATTATGGTAAGGGTTTTGTTTTGTTCGTCCATCTCAATATTGATTTCGAGTGGCAGCTCTTTTCCTTCGTAATCTTCATTGGTAAGCGAATGAAAGCGCTGCTTCGTAAGTGCGTCTGACGCATTGGAAATGAGTTCCCGCAGGAATATTTCTTTGTGCGTGTATAAAGAATGTGAAAGTATGTTAAGTAATTTTTTTATTTCCGCCTGAAATTCAAAGCCTTCTTCTTTTTTCGACTCTTCTGCCATATACCTCTCCTATAAAGAATAAACTATCTGACTAATTATTTAATGCGTAATAATGTTGTTTTTTGAAAAAATCCAATAATAGCGATGTTTGCCGCACGTTGTAGGGGCGAAGCATTTGCTGTAAATTGCCATAAATAAGTTCATACCTAAACGGGCAAATGCTTCGCCCCTACTTTTGATAGTAATAAAAGCTAACACATGCTGTTCAGATTGTCAAGCAAACCGTAACTTATTGTACGATTTAATGATATGGTAATTTCCCGACAATGAAAATATGTGGTGGAAAACTCAAAAAATTGCTTAGTACCTTGAAAATTATCTCTTTGCAATTTGTAACTATTAAGCGTAAACATTACAGCCGAACACTGGCTTGTCCCCTTTTTTCTTCATAATACCGAATTGATTGTTGATCTTGTGGGATATTCCTGTTGTAAAAAGTAAATTGTGCTCTAAGGGAAAAAGATTACAATATAAAGCAATGGACTCATTTCTTAAGGCAACGCTAAGTTAATTTTTGATAGTTTCTGTTATCCCTCAAGCATCTTGATATTGGGGAAAATTCGCGAAAAAAATATTAATAGGGGAGATTTTGTGAAAGTTAATGTGATATTTTTCATTTTATTTGTTGCTCTCGTTTACCTTACGATACCTATATTTGCAATTAGACCCGCAATTGGGCAAACTGCTAAACTGGAAAAGGCAAAAACATATAAGACCGGGGATACGCTGGGTATAGTGATCAAAGACATTTCAACCTCTGTTGACTATGGGAAAGAAGTTGGCTTTGGTTCTGATGATTTTTATAAGAATACCGGAAAACACGCCGCAATCGTAAGGGTTTGGCTTATTAACAAGACTGACAAGACAATAAAAGTAGACCCGGCACATTTCAAGGCAATTACCAATAATGGATTTACCCTGTCGATTGACGATTATATCTGCAAGACCAGAGACCCGTTCCAAATTACAGAACTGGAACCAAAAGAAGAAGTGCAAGGGTTGATTGTTTTTGCACTAAACACGTCGGACGCGGCGTATCGCATAAAAAACATTCTTTACGATGACCAGGATGGAAACAGGATAACAAGGGACTATGATGATGCGGTTCTTTATGGTTTATATGATCACGCAGAAAAAAGAGGAAGATAGTAGACTGAAATATTGTAACATTTTAGTCTTTTGAAACCGGAAATTGCCATTTGTAGTGCGACGAACCTCGTCGCACTGCATGATTTAGTGGCTTAGATATCAAGAGAGGAACGAGCAGCAACTGTTTATTGCAAATGCTTCGTCCCTGCGTATAGTATTCCCCAGTAAAAACTTCTTTTTTTTGTAAGTTTTTCTTTGTGGTTAAAGTAGAGACGCACGGCCTCTTCATTTTCGGTTACGGCTTTGCTGCGCTATGAATTTGATGTTGAATATCATTCTACCCACCGCTTTACATCCTCATGAAGGTGTTACCATTCAATTAAATATTTTTTGACAAAAAAAGTACTTCAGGAGTTTTGGAATTACTGTAAAATTCGGTGATAGGGTAATTTCTTGACAAGGAAAACGTGTGGTGATAGACTCCGAAAACTGTTTATGCAGGGAGAAGTTTCAATAATTTTCATCACTTAAAAATATGCGTGAACGCAATGACATTTCAAGAGATTATTTTAACGTTACAAAAATACTGGGCTGATTATGGGTGTATACTTTGGCAGCCATATGATACGGAAAAGGGGGCGGGAACCTTTAATCCCGCAACGTTCCTTAAGGTACTAGGTCCGGAACCATGGAAATGCGCCTATGTCGAACCTTCCCGCCGCCCGACAGACGGCAGATATGGAGAGAACCCAAACAGATTACAACACTACTACCAATTTCAGGTAATTGTAAAACCCGCCCCCGACGATTCGCAGGGGATATATTTAAACAGTTTGCGGGCACTGGGGATAGACCTCGTAAAACATGACGTGCGATTTGTTGAGGACGATTGGGAGTCTCCTTCCCTGGGTGCGACAGGTCTCGGATGGGAGATATGGCTGGACGGCATGGAAATTACACAATTTACCTATTTTCAACAGGTAGGCGGATTTGAACTTGAACCGATTACCCTTGAACTTACCTACGGACTCGAACGTATTGCAATGTTTATTCAGGAAAAGGAATCTGTGTTTGACCTGGAATGGGTGGAAGGATATACCTATGGCGATATCCATAAGCAGGATGAAGAGCAATTCTCCACTTACAACTTCAAAGTTGCGGACACGTCAATGCTTTTTAAACTCTTTGAATTCTACGAAATTGAATGCCAGAGGTTATTAAAAGAGGACCTTCCGTTGCCTGCGTATGACTATGTTATGAAGTGTTCTCACACTTTCAATTTGCTGGACGCGCGGGGGGCAATTGGCGTTACGCAAAGAACGGGTTATATTAAAAGGGTAAGAAATCTGGCAAGAGGCTGCGCGGAAGGGTACATCCGGCTGCGCGAATCATTGCAGTGGCCTCTTTTGAAGCATACCTCTGCCGCAATCCGGTAATTGTGAAATCCGAAACAAATTCTAATGACAAAATGATTTGAAATTCTAAAAAAGTGCATCTTTCGCATTTCGTGCTTAGTGCTTAGTATTTTTTATCTCATGCTTGTTTGGTTCTGGCTATACCATGTGAGCATTCCCCGATTTTTTGTAATAAAGCGTATTAATTTATGTAGGATGGGTCAAGCGAAGTGCGACCATTCATATATTTTTCTGATGGGTGCGCTAACGTTTCGGTCATCCTGCTCAAAAATGACACGTTACAAAAAATCGGGCATGGCCCCTTTTAGGTATTCAATTGAGTACTGCCATTGTCGTTTGGTTAATCAACAGATTTTGTGAATCGAAAAGCTCCCTGGTGCGGGAAAGGAAATCATCTGTGATTGCTGCAGAATATTGGCTGGAGGTTTTGATTTGGACGCTTCCGTTGTTTGGAGTGGCAATTTCAATGAAAAACGGACACGCGCCCCTGTGTTTTTTAATAAGGTCTTTTAACTGTATCAGTTTGGTTTCGTCAAAATGAGCAGCTTCAAGGCGCAATCCAAAAGATTTTACCAGGCGCTGGAAAGCGTTTTTCCCCGCGATTAGTTCATTTATTTTTACACTCGGCGTTGAGCCTTTATACCCCACATTACCGCAGATAAAAACGACGGCGTCTATTTTTGCCAATGGCTCATATTCCTTCAGTTCTTTGCTAAAGGCGATACATTTGATCGCGCCTTCCATATCATCAAGTGTAATGTACATCATCGGGTCACCTTTTTTGGTGGTGCTTTTTTTGATATCGGTGATAATACCGCCAATAATCACATCAGTCCCCTCCGGCAGTTCAGATATTTCCGAGGAAGAATTGGTGGCCAATAGCTTGATTTTTTCTTCATACTCGCTCAGCGGGCTTGAGCTGAAGTAAAATCCGAGGCTTTCCTTTTCCGCCTGGCGAATTTCATTTTCGTTCCATGGCGTAGTGTTGCTTATTGCGGTGTTTCCTGTTTCAATAACATCCATAGCGCTTCCGATATCGAATAATGCTCTTTGTCCCTTACGCTTCCCCTTGTTTACTGCGCTTCCCAGTTCCATTGCCGAGTCAAGAGAGGCGAGCAGTCTTGCCCTGTCGTCAGACAGAGAGTCGAAGCTTCCTGATTTAACAAGGCTCTCGATGACTTGTTTGTTTACGGTGCGCAGGTCAACTCTCTTGCAGAAATCCAGTATTGAAGAAAATTTACCGCCTTTTTCCCTTGCAGAAACAATAGATTCAATTGCCTTATCGCCGGCATTCTTGACAGAGCCAAGACCGAAACGTATTTTATTTCCTTCAGAGATGATGAAATCGCTGAGGCTCTCATTGACATCCGGTTTGAGTATTTCGATATTCATCCGGCGGCAGTCTTCAATATAATCAATGATTTTTTCTGTATTTTGTTTTTCACAGCTCAATTGGGCAGTCATATACTGTAGGGGATAATTGGTTTTTAAATAAGCGGTTTGGTAAGTAATTACGGCATATGCCGCTGAATGGGATTTGTTGAAGCCATATCCGGCGAAAAATTCCATGAGTTCAAATATTTTTATCGCTGTTTTTTTCGGGATGTCGTTTGAAATTGCTCCGTTTACAAACTGGTCCTTGAATTTTGCCATAATTTCAGGCTTTTTTTTCCCCATCGCCTTGCGCAAATTATCGGCTTCGTTCAGTGTGAATCCTGCCAGGCGATTGGCGATCCTCATTACCTGTTCCTGGTATAAAATGACGCCGTATGTTTCTTTCAGTATCAATTCGAGGGTTGGGTGGATATATTCAACAGCCTCTTTCCCGTGTTTTCTGTTGATGAATGAATCAACCATGCCGCTTTGTAATGGTCCGGGGCGGTAGAGTGCCACTAAAGGCAGGATGTCAGCGAATGTGTCCGGTTTCAGTTTTTTAAGTAACTCCTTAAACCCTTTGCTGGTTTCTACCTGAAAGACCCCTTTTACGTTGCCGCTGGAAAGCATCTGATAGGTTGCTTTGTCGTCTACGGGTATTTTTGCGAGATCAATAATCTCTCTTGTTGTTTCGTGAATCAATTGAAGAGCCCTTTTTATTACCGTTAATTTCCGGACACCCAGGAAGTCGGCCTTTAGCAACCCTATTTTATCTACCAGTATTTCATCGTAATATTGAGTGGTGACGGCATCCCCTTTTTTAGCAAGTGGAACATATTCTGTTAATGGTTCATCGGAAATAACGATGCCTGCCGCATGTACTGAGGCATGACGGCATAATCCTTCCAGTTTCTTTGAAATGTCGAATAATTCCTTAAACTGTTTTTCGGCCTGACAGATCGCTTTTAAAGCCGGTTCCTGTTCCAGGGCTTCTTCTAAGGTGATATTGAGGGTATTGGGAATCAGTTTTGCTATCTTGTCGACTTCAGAAAGAGGAATGTCAAGCACCCGCCCAACATCCCGGATGACAGCCTTTGCTTTCATCGTACCGAATGTAATGATCTGTGCAACGTTGCTATCGCCGCCATATTTTTCCCTTACGTACCGGATAATTTCTTCACGGCCTTCTGCGCAGAAGTCAATATCCAGATCAGGCATTGATATTCTTTCAGCATTCAAAAATCGTTCAAACAATAAATCGTTTTCTATAGGGTCTATGTTGGTGATGTTCAATACATAGGCGACAATACTGCCCGCCCCTGATCCTCTTCCCGTTGCGGGGATGTTGAGGGTATTTGCATAATGAATAAAATCCCATACAATTAAAAAATATTCGACAAAACCCGTTTTTTCTATAACTTTAAGTTCATGGTCCAGTCGTTCGCTGATATGGGGGAGTATGGCGCCGTATTTTCTTATCACCCCTTCTTCGCAGAGTTTTCTCAGATATGCCTTGTTGCTTATTCCTTCGGGAGGCGTAAATTTTGGGAGATGCAGCTTCCCGAAATCCATTTTTACATCGCAGCGTTCTGCAATGTGCAAGGTGTTTTCAAGAGCGTGAGGTATTTCCTTAAACAAGGCGTGCATTTCCTGGTAATTTTTAAAGTAGAATTCGTTCGTATCGAAACGAAGCCTTTGTCTGTCAGATACGCGCTTGCCGGTATTTATGCATAACAATGCGTCATGGGCAACTGCGTCGTCGATATTCATATAATGCACGTCGTTGGTTGCGACGAGGGGAATGTTTAGTGTTTTCCCTATTTTGAACGCCGCGGACACCAATTTTTCCTGTAGTGGGATTTTGTTGTTTTGTATTTCAAGGTAAAAATGGTTTTCGCCAAAGAGTTCCAGGTATTCTATGGCAAGATTCATGGCATCGTCATGGCGGTCAAAGGACAAGTGGCGATTGATTTCAGAAGCCATGCATCCGCTAAGGCAGATAATCCCGGCTGAATGGGATTTCAATAGTTCTTTATCGATTCTCGGTTTGTAGTAAAAGCCTTCCAGATATGCAGAGGTGGAAAGTTTTAGTAAATTTCGGTATCCTTCATAGTTTTCCGCCAGGAGTGTTATATGGCTAAGTGTTTCCTTCCCGTTTTTTGATTCCTTGTCAAGGCGACCGCCTTGCGCAACGTATGCTTCGTAACCTATAATAGGTTTTATTCCAGCGGATTGCGCGGCTTCGTAAAATTCGATTGCGCCGTACATATTACCATGGTCTGTAAGAGCAAGGGCAGGCATTTTAAAATGCAATGCCTTGCTAACGAGGTCTTTTATTTTGCAGGCGCCATCAAGAAGGCTGTATTCACTGTGGACATGGAGATGAACGAAGTTGTTTGTGTCCATAAATTACACCCGATTGAATTTGATGTGGAACGTTGGAAAAGCCTTATAATTCGAGCATGAATATTTCATTGTAAACGCAAGATGTTGTACCCTAACCGATATAAGAATTCAATTTATAGCCATACAACTGAAAAGTCAATATGAAATTCGATTAGTTAGCAACATCATTATGAAAACAGACATCCAAATTTTAATGACAAATTTACTTGAAACTTGTTTTATATTTTGCTAGCATAACCCTCGCCGCATTTTTCGTTTCGTGGAGAAGGGTAATTGGGCGATATTCATTAATATTTCTCTATATTTCTCTGGTAGATGTATCATTTTATATTTATATAACATCAAATGGGTTTTAGAATAAATGCAGAATAAGGGGGTTTTCTATGGCTAGTTGTAGTAAATCTAAGGCGATAATGGTTGTGCTTGTAGGGCTTTTCGGTTTATTGTGCGTTGGCTTTGCGGTTTCTGTCACTGAAAAGTACCGGCTGCAGAAGGAAAGAGTACACGGTCTTGAGAGACAGCTTCGGGCAGGGCGTACGGAGGTATTAAAAGTTCCCGATTTGATGCAAAAATTAGATAAGGTTGAGGCATCTAAGAAGGAAATAGAGGGTACTTTTGCGGAATGTTCAGAAGAAAAAGAAGAGTTGTCCGAAAAGCTTAGCGAACTAGAGGTTGAGGTGGGGTCTTTTGGTGCAGTGAAGGCCGCGGTTGGAATTCAGATTGCAGGACTAGAAACCGTAATAAAGGAGCAGCAACAAAAGGTATCTGAGGCGGAAAAGAACAGCGAGGATCTTGCGGGACAGATTGCCGCCCTTCAGGAAATGCACAGTGCCACCGAAGAGAAATTTAAGTTGCAGATAGACGATATAAAGCGCGGACAGGAAGAGGTAAAAAACCAGCTTATTTACTATACTGAAGCAAAGAAGATTTCTGATATAGAAGTTGAGGAAAAGAAGAAAATTATTCAGGAGTTGGAAGCGGAGTTGGCAAGGTTGAAAAGCGGTGAAGAAACATCTTCAGCGCCGGTAGAAACACGCACGGCAAGCCAAACACAGTGGGATCTGAATCTAACGGGAGAACTTGACAAGACGTTTACATTACTCCGCGAAAGGATATCTTCTCCGACCATGTCGCTCTCCGAAGTCAGCACATTGATTTCCAGAGCGGAACACACCTTAAAAAGGCTGAAGTAACGCTTTAATGTGTGTTTAGAGACAAAATATGATCTACATTAAAAGGGAAATGGATAATTGATTATCTGTTTCCCTTTTTTATTTAGACTTACTGAAAAAACAACACTCTTTCTTAAAGATAATTCAGGTTATGACATTACCAGCGTATCTTCCTATTTTAATTACCGGGGTAAATGGCGTTCCAGGTTACAATGCATTTCGGCATTTTCATTCTCAATATCCTGAGCATGTAGTTGCAATTCGTCCCACCCGATATTGGCCATTGCGCGGGGAGGGAATAATTCCGCTTGACATAGAAGATGTACAAGGACTTGCTGCCTTAATGAAGACGTGGAAGTTTAATTCTATACTGCATGCGGCTGGGTCATGTGCATTGAAATCCTGCGAGTTGAATCCTGAAATGGCGTACCGGGTGAATGTTCAATCGGCGAAGAACATACTAAAGATAATCGGAGACCGTACCATTCGTCTTCTATTTCTTTCCACCGATTTAGTATTTCCTGGGAAATCATCGGGCTGTTACACGGAAAGTGACGCCGTTTCTCCTGTCACGGTATATGGGAAAACCATGGTTATGGCAGAAGAAATTATAGCGCACGAATACCCTTCTGCGGTGATTTTCAGGATATCGCTCCCCATGGGAATTAGTGTTAATGGGCATGCTGGAGCAATAGACTGGATATTGTCACGTTTTAAAAAAAATAATCCGGCAACGTTATATTACGATGAAATCCGGTCTCCTTTTTATTGCGAAGATTTTAATAGCATTGCAGAAATTGCTTTAGAGAACAAAATATGCGGAATATACCACCTTGGCTCTCATCGTTACCTCAGCCTCTATCAAATTGGACAGATAGTCAATAAGGTGGGAGGCTATTCTCCCCGCTTGCTGAAAGGGTGTATGCGCATAGAAGCGGGACCTATGCCTCCCCGGGCAGGGAATGTCGCCATGAGTAATAAAAAACTTCTTGCTGCGTTAGGCTTTGATCCCTTTCGCAAATGGCCATATCATGAAAATCATGTTCCGGACAAACATGACTGGCATTATGACCGTCCAGACCATAAGGTTTTTTACCCGGAACAGATTCATAAATATCTTTATCGAATCCCCATTGCATGTTGAATTGAAATCATGAAAACCCTTCGGGTGATTCATCTGAGGGTAAGGTTGATGTCGGGGCGAAGCATTTGCCATAAATTGTTATAAATGTATTCATACCCAAGCTGGCGATTTCTCGGACAAATGACAACTACAGTGGCCATATCCAAAGGATCACAGGGACAGCGGTTGCCACGACCAGTACAGACAGGGGCAGCCCCATCCGCCAGTAGTCGCCAAACTTGTATCCTCCAGGCGCCATCACAAGAGTGTTAGATTGGTGTCCAATCGGGGTAAGAAATGCACAGGAAGACCCTATGGCTACTGCCATCAGGAAAGGGTCGACAGATAACTCCATACCCTTCGCAAGATTAATCGCTATCGGTGCTGCCAGAATTGCGGCAGCAGCATTGTTGACCAAATTAGACAGAAGCATCGTAGCCGTCATCAGGATAACGAGCGTCATTGCCGGCGATGCGGAACGGCCTACTGCCAGTAATTTGTAAGCAATTAACTGGGAACCGCCTGTACTTTCCAATGCATGGCCTATGGGCAGCATTGCCGCCAGCAACAGGATGATTGACATATCAATGCTTTTGTAGATTTCTCCAGGAGAAATGAGTCCGGCAAGCACCATGGCGGCTGCGCCTCCAGCCAGTGCGGTAGCCGCAGGAAGGAGTTTACAGGCGATCAATGCCAGCGAGACGGCAAAGATGCAGATTGCCAGGAGAACGTTACGCGGTTTGCCGATACGCAATCCACGCGATGCAAGTGGCAGGCATCCCAGGTCGTTCAGCGTGGACGGAAGAGATTCTTCGCGTCCCTGTATCAACAGGATATCTCCGGTGACAAAACGAATCTTGCCTAGCCGCTCCCTCAGGCGGCGCCCCTGACGTGCAACTGCAAGTACATTGATGCCATAACGCTCTCGCAAATCGAGACTCCTCGCCGTTTTTCCGGCGAGCATTGATCCGGGGGCAACCGTAGCCTCAACCAGATTAGGCCCACCCTCGCGGGCCTTTTCTTTATCCTCATTACCGCTGGCTTCAGCGAGCTTAAGTCCGGTAACATCAATCAACGTCTTGAGGCTGTCTGAATCGGCTTCGACCAGCAGTATGTCATTTTCCTTTATGACTTCATACGTTGATGGCATCTGCTGTCTTCGTCCTGTGCGAACCAGGCCTATTACCACAACATCGGCGTCATTCCTGACAGCCGCAATCAGATCGTATAGCGTCCGGCCTGCAAATTTGCAGCCTTCCGGAACAATAAGCTCGGTCAGGTAACTGCTGATCTCGAACAGATCCTCGGCAGAATCCTGTTCCTTGCGCTGTGGCGTCAGTCGCCAGCCGATGATTGAAATAAAGAAGAGGCCGCACATCGTTATGGCTGCACCTACCGGAATAAAGTCAAACATGCCGAATGGCAATGCGCCAGATTGTTCGCGATACGCGGCAATGATAATATTTGGAGGAGTACCGATCAATGTGAGCGTACCTCCAAACAACGACCCGAAGGCAAGTGGCATAAGCAGGAATGAAGGTGAACGACCGCCCCGGCGCGACATCCATATGGCAACTGGCATGAGTAGCGCCAAAGCGCCTACGTTGTTCATAAATCCGGAACACAGGGCTACAATCCCTGTAAGGGTTGCCACCTGGATCATGGGCTGGTTACCCACACGCGTCAATTGGCGTGCAAGTGAATCCACCACAACATCGGCGTCATTCCTGACAGCCGCAATCAGATCGTATAGCGTCCGGCCTGCAAATTTGCAGCCTTCCGGAACAAGAAGCTCGGTCAGGTAACTGCTGATCTCGAACAGATCCTCGGCAGAATCCTGTTCCTTGCGCTGCGGCGTCAGTCGCCAGCCGATGATTGAAATAAAGATGATACCGCACATCGTTATGGCTGCACCTACCGGAATAAAGTCAAACATGCAGAATGGTAATGCGCCAGATTGTTCGCGATACGCGGCAATGATAATATTTGGAGGAGTACCGATCAATGTGAGCGTACCTCCAAACAATGACCCGAAGGCAAGTGGCATAAGCAGGAATGAAGGTGAACGACCGCCCCGGCGCGACATCCATATGGCAACCGGCATGAGTAGCGCCAAAGCACCTACGTTGTTCATAAATCCGGAACTCAGGGCTACAATCCCTGTAAGGGTTGCCACCTGGATCATGGGCTGGTTACCCACACGCGTCAATTGGCGTGCAAGTGAATCCACCACGCCGGCATTGAGCAAGCCGCGACTGAGCACCAGGACTGCTGCCACAGTAATGACTGCAGGGTGCCCAAAACCAGCAAACACCTGGCTAGGCGGTACGAGTCCTGCAACCGCAACAACCAGCAGGGCAACCAGCGCAACTATATCATAGCGCCATCGGTTCCATACGAACAAAACCAGCATTGCCACAAGAACAATAAATAAAATCAACAGTTTTGTATTTACACCAAGCATTTTAAATTCCACAAACTGAAAGATTTAACTTGAAAGAATTATTTGGCGTTCAGGAATTTTACGAAACATGTCCCACATAAACGGCGATGCCCAGACATATACCCAGAACTGCTACGATAGTGTTTATCGCAAGCCCGCATTTTGTCCCATAGCCCATTGGGTACTCTTCGGGTGTGAGCGTTTTAAGAACAACGATGTACTGACGGGAAGAGCAAAAAGCGGCAAACGTACCCAATGCAATAAAGGCAAGCCCCACCCAGAATACCACCCCGGTTTTATCGGCAGTCGTTCTTCCATGGGTAACCGCCTGTATAAGGACACTGGCTCGCTCTATCCCAAAACCAGATGCGATCATGACAATACTGGTTCTACTCCATGCTAACAATGTCCTTTCTGCCGCAAAAAAAACCCGTGGATCTTTGAGTTCAGACATAACCACTCCTTGTCGCTTAACGACCTATATCGGATTTATTCCCGATTTTTGCATAGGCAAAAACTATTTTGCCATTGTTTTGTTGTGCGCTTTGCTCAATAATCCACTTGGTACCAATGGGGCGGCAGGGGAAAACTCCTGCAGCAACGGAATATAAAAAATTAGCCGTTTCCTATCGTGGTCACGATATTAATTATGGGCTTAAAATTGAAAGCCTGAAGTTGCAAGCGTGCCGGATATCTCATTAAGCATGGACAAACATTATTTTTTGCCCGCGATACCCCGAAACCCTCTTAAGCAAAAATATCAATGAGCGTTACCCCCATAAGCCCCAGGCTTATAATGCCATTTACGGTAAAAAAGGCCGTGTTGATTTTTGAAAGGTCTTTTGGTTTTACCAGTAAATGTTCATAAAAAAGCAAAACAGCGGCGAGGCATACGCCTATCAAATAAATAATCCCCAGGTCTGAGTATCTGGGAACGATAAACAACAGTAAGACCATAAAAAATGTAAAATACCGGAGAGTACCAGTGCCCATCGAAGCCCGATTTTTTTGGCAGTGAATACAAGTCCAATTTTTTATCATGCTCAATATCCTGGCACGCGTAAATAATGTCGAAACCTGCCGTCCATAAAACCACGGCAAATGCCAGCAGGAAAGGTGTAATGCCGAATCTCCCCTGAATTCCTATCCATGCCCCTACAGGGGAAAGAGCTAATGCCAGACCAAGCACAAAATGCGATAGATTGGTAAACCGTTTGGTAAAAGAATAACCAAAAATAATAAGTATTGCCAGTGGAGACATGTAAAGGGCAAGACGACTAAGCAGCCCCGCAAATAGAATAAAAAGGCCCGTACATACCAGCGTAAATATCCATACGTTTTTTTTGCCAATTTTCTTCTGCAATTCAACACGATATGCCGTTCGGGGATTTTTGATATCGTAATCAACATCAACAATGCGGTTAAAAGACATTGCGGCGCTGCGCGCCATCGCCAACGCCCCGGCAATCAGAAGTAATTGCCTCAAAGTAGGCATCCCGCCGGCAGCAATAAATGCACTCATTATGGCAAAAGGGAAGGAAAAAATAGTGTGTGAAAATTTAATTAACTCCAGTAGAGAAGAAATTTTTTTGTAGGGAAGAGAAAAATTCATAGTGTTTAATATTTCCTGTATCTTTTGTTGTTATTTAAAAAGTGCCATCGAACCCGGAAGAAAACGGGTACACAGTATCATTAAGGAGCGGGGAAATAATGCCTGGCCTTGTCCATATTTATCGGAGCAAATCTGTCTGTCTGGCCGTTTGTTCATAGGCTTTTGCGTTGCATTGCAAGATTTAGCACCTTATCAGTAATTTGTTTGGCTATATCTTTGACGTAGTCCCATGATTGACAAAAAAAGCCGTTAGCCTGAGATACTCACTTTTGTACCCTCTCTAACGCCAACAGAAATCCGTATATAATAG
The DNA here is from genome assembly GCF_027493735.1 of Candidatus Kuenenia sp. Classification (NCBI taxonomy): domain Bacteria; kingdom Pseudomonadati; phylum Planctomycetota; class Candidatus Brocadiia; order Candidatus Brocadiales; family Candidatus Brocadiaceae; genus Candidatus Kuenenia; species Candidatus Kuenenia sp. Next base: position 210,667 of record NZ_JAOSKF010000022.1, on the reverse strand, counting down.
CCTGTGGTCTTGGAGGACAGCCAGGAATATAAACATCTACGGGAACGACTTTGTCGATCCCGTTTTTAGTGGCGTAGGAATTACTGAAAATACCGCCGCTACACGCACACGTACCCAAGGCTATGACCATCTTTGGTTCCGGGGTGGCATGATACCCCTTGATGAGGGCGGTTTCCAGATTCCTTGTCGGAGGTCCCGTCACAAGCAGGCAGTCTGCGTGGCGCGGAGAGGCAACAATGTCAATTCCGAACCTTTGGAGGTCATGCACAGGATTTAATAAAGCAACGACCTCCCATTCGCATCCGTTGCAAGAACCGGCATCAATCTCCCGTACATGCAATGAGCGTCTGAACATTTTAAATATGTTTTTTTGAGTTTATTACCTAATGTTTCAACGGATTCTTCAGTATTAAACCCTGCCTTAACTAAAAGGTCTTCCTTATTTGTTGCCGCAAGCTCAAAATCATTCGTAATCCTGATAGCTTTGTAAGGGCATACTTCCTCGCACATGCCGCAAAATACGCATTTTGCGTGAGAGAGTTGCAGATATCGTTTTCCCTGTTCTTCTATCCATGTATAAGCATTTGTTGGACATGTCTCCACGCAGACGTTACATGCCTTACATTTTTCGCTATCTATCTCAATCCTGCCCCGGAAATGCAAAGGAGCAGGTTCTTTTTTCCATGGATATCCCGAGGTTGCTATACCAGTTTGAAAACTTTTCTGAAATTTTGTAAACATTTTATGTTCGCCCACGAAATGCTTGGCGCGGCCTTTGGCCGCAACCAAATTCGAAATACGAATGTCGAAATATGAAACAAGTTCAAATGACAAAAACCCAATACTCCAAACTTTACGTAAGCCTCATCTAATCAATGTCTTACGGTTGTGTAGTTTGAAAAACTAGCATAAAAAACAAGAAGTTGATGGATAGTAGTTATGGGCTTAAAATTGAAAGCCTGAAGTTGCAAGCGTGCCGGATATCTCATTAAGCATGGACAAACATTATTTTTTGCCCGCGATACCCCGAAACCCTCTTAAGCAAAAATATCAATGAGCGTTACCCCCATAAGCCCCAGGCTTATAATGCCATTTACGGTAAAAAAAGGCCGTGTTGATTTTTGAAAGGTCTTTTGGTTTTACCAGTAAATGTTCATAAAAAAGCAAAACAGCGGCGAGGCATACGCCTATCAAATAAATAATCCCCAGGTCTGAGTATCTGGGAACGATAAACAACAGTAAGACCATAAAAAAATGTAAAATACCGGAGAGTACCAGTGCCCATCGAAGCCCGATTTTTTTTGGCAGTGAATACAAGTCCAATTTTTTATCATGCTCAATATCCTGGCACGCGTAAATAATGTCGAAACCTGCCGTCCATAAAACCACGGCAAATGCCAGCAGGAAAGGTGTAATGCCGAATCTCCCCTGAATTCCTATCCATGCCCCTACAGGGGAAAGAGCTAATGCCAGACCAAGCACAAAATGCGATAGATTGGTAAACCGTTTGGTAAAAGAATAACCAAAAATAATAAGTATTGCCAGTGGAGACATGTAAAGGGCAAGACGACTAAGCAGCCCCGCAAATAGAATAAAAAGGCCCGTACATACCAGCGTAAATATCCATACGTTTTTTTTGCCAATTTTCTTCTGCAATTCAACACGATATGCCGTTCGGGGATTTTTGATATCGTAATCAACATCAACAATGCGGTTAAAAGACATTGCGGCGCTGCGCGCCATCGCCAACGCCCCGGCAATCAGAAGTAATTGCCTCAAAGTAGGCATCCCGCCGGCAGCAATAAATGCACTCATTATGGCAAAAGGGAAGGAAAAAATAGTGTGTGAAAATTTAATTAACTCCAGTAGAGAAGAAATTTTTTTGTAGGGAAGAGAAAAATTCATAGTGTTTAATATTTCCTGTATCTTTTGTTGTTATTTAAAAAGTGCCATCGAACCCGGAAGAAAACGGGTACACAGTATCATTAAGGGAGCGGGGAAATAATGCCTGGCCTTGTCCATATTTATCGGAGCAAATCTGTCTGTCTGGCCGTTTGTTCATAGGCTTTTGCGTTGCATTGCAAGATTTAGCACCTTATCAGTAATTTGTTTGGCTATATCTTTGACGTAGTCCCATGATTGACAAAAAAAGCCGTTAGCCTGAGATACTCACTTTTGTACCCTCTCTAACGCCAACAGAAATCCGTATATAATAGCCTGTGGTCTTGGAGGACAGCCAGGAATATAAACATCTACGGGAACGACTTTGTCGATCCCGTTTTTAGTGGCGTAGGAATTACTGAAAATACCGCCGCTACACGCACACGTACCCAAGGCTATGACCATCTTTGGTTCCGGGGTGGCATGATACCCCTTGATGAGGGCGGTTTCCAGATTCCTTGTCGGAGGTCCCGTCACAAGCAGGCAGTCTGCGTGGCGCGGAGAGGCAACAATGTCAATTCCGAACCTTTGGAGGTCATGCACAGGATTTAATAAAGCAACGACCTCCCATTCGCATCCGTTGCAAGAACCGGCATCAATCTCCCGTACATGCAATGAGCGTCTGAACATTTTAAATATGTTTTTTTTGAGTTTATTACCTAATGTTTCAACGGATTCTTCAGTATTAAACCCTGCCTTAACTAAAAGGTCTTCCTTATTTGTTGCCGCAAGCTCAAAATCATTCGTAATCCTGATAGCTTTGTAAGGGCATACTTCCTCGCACATGCCGCAAAATACGCATTTTGCGTGAGAGAGTTGCAGATATCGTTTTCCCTGTTCTTCTATCCATGTATAAGCATTTGTTGGACATGTCTCCACGCAGACGTTACATGCCTTACATTTTTCGCTATCTATCTCAATCCTGCCCCGGAAATGCAAAGGAGCAGGTTCTTTTTTCCATGGATATCCCGAGGTTGCTATACCAGTTTGAAAACTTTTCTGAAATTTTGTAAACATTTTATGTTCGCCCACGAAATGCACAAAAAAGTGAGAAAATGGATTTGAGTCTTTGTAACAAATAATTCTTTACAAATCAGTACAGGAATAACATAACTCGAAACTCTTGTTAATCAATGGAAAATCAGGCACAATGTTGCCAGGGACTGCAAAAGGAATTGCCGGCCAGTTACAGAAAGAAGGCGACCTTACTTTATACCTGAACAATTTATTGCCAGGAGCCGTCATGATCCAGTAAATATTCTCACCCCGAGGTGATTCCACATAACTCAAGGCTTGTTTGTAAGGCGGTAGTTCCTTAATCGGGGTTTTCAGAGGGCCTGGCCTCATCTTTTCAAAACATTGCTCGATAATATAGATCGACTGATACACCTCATCGACCCTGACGCGTATCCTTGCAAGTACATCGCCTTCGTAATGGAAAACAGGGATATCAAAATCCACCTCTTCGTAAGCAGCGTAAGGGTGATTAACCCTGGTGTCCTGAACAATGCCGGATGCCCTTGCCGCAACGCCAACGACCCCCAACCCCCGTGCAATCTCCTCGGAAAGTCTTCCTGTAGTTTCAAGCCTGTCTAATAAAGAGGAGGATTTAAACATCATTTTGGTAAGATCTTTGAAGTCCTTTTTAACATGATTGAGTAATGATAAAATATGTTTTTCCAGATCGTCGTTGATATCAAACCGTACTCCGCCGATGGCGAGCATACCTCTTAAATATCGATTCCCCGTAATGGTTTCATTGAGTTGCTGTAAATACTCGCGTATCCTGAATCCATGCGCAATCCCCAGAAGAAAGGCAGTGCCTGCGCATATATTTCCCACATCGCCGATATGATTATAGATCCTTTCCAATTCCATGACAATGGTTCGAATAAATCTTGCGCGTGGCGGTATTTCGATCTCTGCCACCTTCTCTATTGCCTGGCAATAGCCTGTTGCGTGCGAAGCGGCACAAACGCCGCAAATCCTCTCCGCAAGAAATAATGCCTTCGTATATGGCATTGTTTCGAAAATTTTCTCTGTGCCCTTGTGTGTGAAAAATAATTTTGCATCAAGATAAAATATACTATCACCTACAGCGCTAAACCTGAAATGCCCAGGTTCAATGACACCCGCGTGAATGGGTCCTACGGGTATTTCAAAAACACCTTCTCCTTCTACCCTGAAAAACGGCAGCTTTGATTCGAGGTGAGGTATTCGGGTTTGAATATCAAAGTCCTTCCGCAATGGATAAGTATTTTCAGGGAAATTGCCGTGTAATACCAGTGTCTCGGGTCTTGGGTGTCCTACGGGGATAAGACCAAACATGTCCTTAATCTCCCGTTCATACCAATGAGCGGCAGGTATTTGGGGTGTAATCGACGGAAATTCCGGCTGCTGTTCACTGACCGGTATAGTGACAATTAAGAATGTGTCTTCTCTCTGAAGAGAAAAGACGTAGTAAATTTTAAAGTGCTTATCCAGAGTTCTCTCATCGTTACAAATCATGGAAGAAAGCACGGCATTGAAAATATCTTTAATATACAGACATACATTTAAAAGATTTTCCTTTTTCGTTGAGACATATATCTCGTTTTCAAGGAAACTTCTGCTAATAGTAATATTCCCTTTAAATTGACCGGACAGTTTATCAATATGAAGTTGCCTGTTGGTACTCATCATACATTCCTTACAATATTATAAATATTAGTCAGTATTTCGCGCAGGAATGGCGGTACATAGAAGCTGACAACCAGTACGAAAATCAAAAGAAAGCCCATGGACGCAATGGTAAGCTTACTCACCTCACCCTTAGGAACAGATGTTGTGGGTTCACCCAAAACCATCTTGAATATATTGTTTATGAATCCAATAAAAATGAGGGTAATGCATACAACAAGCAATGAACTGAATATAATGATAAATACATTTCCACTTGAAAAGCCGTCTGCAAGCACCAGGAACTCGCTAACAAATATACCAAACGGCGGTGTGCCTGTAATGGCAAAGACAGCAATTATCAAAAAGACACCGGTAACCGGCGTAGTCTTAATAACCCCTTTAATACTGTCCATATCCCTTGTCTTGTATTTCAAAAACAGATTGCCAGCACAAAAAAACAATAGGGATTTTGCTACGGCGTGGTTGAAGGTATGCAGCTCTGCGCCGTAAACACTATACATTCCACCAAAACCTATTCCAAGCGTAATAAAACCAATATGCTCTATACTGCTATAGGCGAACAGACGTTTATAATCCCTTTGCACCAGGATAAAAGGTATTGAAGCAATGACGGAAATAAGGCCAAACACCATGAGGAGTGTACATGAATAATGCGGGCCTACACATTTAGAGGTAATGATGTGGTATCGGATGATGCCATACAGGGAACAATTTAGCAGTACACCGGAAAACAGGGCGCTAATAGGCGAAGGCGCCTGGCTATGTGCATCAGGCAGCCATGTGTGCATTGGGGCAAGACCAGCCTTTGTACCATATCCGATTAGGATAAAAATGAATGCCAGTTTTATGAGATGAGGATCAAACCTGTCCGCTACGGTAAGCAGGCTCGTCCAGTTCAGCATATGCCCAATTTCTCCAAATACGCTTTTTGATGAATAATAGGTGAGTATAACGCCAAACAATGCCAACGTAATTCCCACAGTACAAATGACGATATACTTCCATGCCGCTTCCTGATGCTGTTTTTTATTATAAAAGCCTACCAAAAATGTAGTAGACAACGTAGTCGCTTCAATTGCTACCCACATGATCCCCAGGTTATTTGTTACGCATACCAATAACATGGAGAAGATAAACATATGAAAAAGGAAGTAATACAAGCGTAGCTTCTTTTCCGTAACCACACCTTCGCGAACTTCTTCTTCCATATAGCCAACCGAGTATAATGCCGCTGCAAAACCAACAATGGTAATAATCTGGGTGGTAAGGATACTCAGGGCATCCATATAAAAGAATTCATTTAGCCCATAGAGCGACTGATGCAGATAAATATTGTAGTTAAGAAATATGCTATAGAGTAAAACGAGAAAACTGCCTGCAATGCTGACATATTTTGATATGCTGTGTGTCTTTATAAAAACGCACGCAATGGCGGTTATTACGGGGATGATTAAAAGTAAGAGTATTATCATATTATTCCCGGAGTTCCCTGAAGAAGCCTACATCAATGGAATCGAAGGATTCTTTGATTCTGTAAACATAAACTCCCATAATGATAACACTCACGAGGATATCGAAAAACACCCCCAATTCTACGATGAGTGGCATGCCGTAAGAGGTAGATAAGGCAGCAAAAAAAAGACCATCTTCCATGGTAATAAGTCCAAGTATCTGGGTAATGGCCTTCTTCCTCGTTATCATTGCAAAGAATCCCAAAAGGGTAATAGCGAGTGAAACGGGCAGGCAATGCCGCATAAAGACATTTTCAAATTGGATGATAGGTAAGGTTGCATAGTATGCAATAAGAATGATACCGCAAGAGATCAGCAGCGATAGCGTATAACTAATATAAGACTCTACTTCTTTTTTAATCCTGACCTTGTCAACGATGTAAAAAAGAAATCCAGGGATGACAAAAACCTTAAGTACCAGTGAGATACCCGTAGTAATATAAATGTGATGGATACCGGACAAATAGGCTATAAGACCGCTGGTCAATGTCAGGAGAAAAGACCGAATGGCACTTGCCCATATACAGGTCTTTAAACGACTCGTGCCGATGAGTATAATTGTTGTCATGAGCATTAAAACTGCCAGTACATCAATAATCTGGGAATTTACGATGATGTGTTGTTTCATGATAATTAACTCACCACATAAAATGAAATAATCGCCAAGACAGACAAAACAAATGATGTTCCCAACAGGTTCGGTATGCGGAATAATCGGAGCTTCGAAAATGACAATTCCAGGATAACGATTGCAAAGGCAAAAAATCCGATCTTAACAAGATACCATGCAAAAGAAATAATCATTCCCGGGAAGGTAAGGTCAGTAGCAATCCCCCAGGGTAAGAAGGTATTCACTAAGATAGTCAGTAACAACAGTAGTTTCATAGAAGACGCCCATTCTATCAGGGCCAGATAACGCCCTGAGAATTCAAGTATCATGCCCTCATGAATCATTGTCAATTCCAGATGGGTAAACGGATTATCGACCGGAATCCTTCCTGTTTCTGCAACAATAACGATGGCAAGTGCTGCAAATGCCAAAAGGAGAGACGGATTCAATGATTTGTAATTAAGCAACGTACCGGTGATACTGCTGAGATTCGTGGAGCCAGCCGTTAAGGAAACCGTAAATATAGAAAGCATCATGGCCGGTTCTGCCATGGAAGATATTGTCATCTCCCTGCTCCCGCCCATTCCCCCAAAGGCGCTCCCGGTATCAAGGGAAGATAATGCCAGGAAAAATCTCCCCAGGGCAAACAGGTATACAATCAGGATAATGTCGCCAGTGAAATCCAGCGGAACCTGTGCGGACAAAACAGGTATTAACAATGCTATTACCAGGATCGAAACAAACACTACATAAGGAGTCGCGCTGAAAATCCACGAGGCCGTTTCTGAAACCACGACATCCTTTTGGAGCAGTTTGATGAGGTTATAATAAGGCTGAAACATGCTGGGACCCCTCCTGCACTGCCAATATGCCTCCATCTTATTGATAAACCCTTTAACGAGTGGCGCTAGTCCTGCAATAACGAGAATTTGCAGGGTGGTAAGTATAATGTTTGTAATCATTGTTGCTATATATCTTTGTTAAGACCGAATGTCACATTTAATGCCCTATCCGCGGTATCCAACCGGGCAATCTCCCCGATAGCTTTTTCAATATCTATGAATCTCACAGTTGCAAGATTATCAGTCATTATTATGGAATCTGTAAGGATACATGCTGTTTTACCATCTTCTGAATCCTTGTTTATCCGAATACGGCTTGGATGTCCTTCTTTGGACAGATTGCTTGTAATCATGGCGACAATTATCTATTATCTGTTCTATTGCTTTTATATCAGTATATAACAGACAATATGGCAATCAACAATGTTACAAATATATAGGCAAGGTACACATGAATACTCCCGGTATGCACCCACCGTATCTTATTTGATATATTTAAAACATAGCTGGAAACAGGATTATAAAAATATTTTTCGAATATAGGCGTTATCTCGCCAAGATAGGTTATAGATTTAGCGAAATATTTAGGGACTGAATATGTTGTGCTAATCTCAAACCGGGGTCTGTACAGATTACCAAAGATGACCTTGAACGGTTTTGTGAAGGCCGTTGCCGTATAACCAAACCTGGGCTCCGGTGTTATGCCACAAGTCCATGTCTCATAGATCCTCTTTGTGAAGCCCGGCCTTAACATGGTCAAAAACCCGAAGGTGATCACTAAAAGGATTAAGCCAAATATCGGCGCGCTTTTTGGAGATAAATCTGTAAAATTAGTATGGATTGACTTTGTTTGCAACCAATCATATGAAGTAATAATATTTATAATATTTGTGCCCAGCAGATGTGTATTTACCTGATTAATGGTTGCCATAATCGTTGCCGGGAAAAGACCCATAAACACACACATCGAGGCCAAAATGCCCATACTTACAAGCATAACCAGGGGAACCTCCTTTGCCTTTCGCGTATGCTCAGAACGTGGCAGGGCAAGAAATGAAACCCCAAAGGCCTTGACAAAACACATAGCCACTAGTGCCCCGGTCAAGGCAACAATTGCCCCACAAATAACCGTCATTACTTTGAAAAACACCGATGGGATGTAAAAGCCATTCAGTAGGGATTGGAATATAAGCCACTCACTCATAAATCCATTCAGCGGCGGGATAGCAGAAATGGACAAGGCGCCCACAAGAAATAATGGGGCAGTAACCCGCAGCCGTTTAATCAGGCCGCCTAATTCTTCAATGTTTTTTGTGTGGGTTGAATAATAGATATTTCCCGCACAACCAAAGAGCAGACACTTAAATACTGCATGATTAATCAGGTGATAAAGTCCTGCCATCATAGCAAGGGAAGACAATGTCATGAGATTGTAGGACTTAAAAATCATCGACAATCCGATCCCTATAAGGATGATGCCGATATTTTCCACACTGCTGTAAGCAAGCAACGTTTTGATGTCCCTTTCCATAAGGGCGTAGAGTATTCCCAAAATAGCAGAAGAAGCGCCCGCGACAAGAACGATAAACCCCCACCAGGGCGGACAAGGCGTTAGAAATTCGAAATAAAATCGTATAAAGCCATAGATAGCCGTTTTGATCATCACGCCCGACATGACCATCGAGACGTTACTCGGCGCTGCAGGATGTGCCATAGGAAGCCAAAGATGGAGGGGGAAGATGCCTGCCTTTATTCCAAAACCAATAATTATTAAAAAGAATACAATATTTTTGTATATAGGGGGCATATGCGCACCAATATGCCTGAAATCGTCAAAGCTGAATGTAAATGCCTCACCTGCATAGGCAAACATGATAAAAAAGGCTACAGCTATAAGCCCTGCGCCAATGTGAGACATCACGAGATAGACATAACCTGCTTTTCTGTTGGTAGGATTCTCATGTTCAAAGATGACGAGGAAAAAGGAGACCAATGTCATAAGCTCCCACACTATCATAAATACTAATGCGTTATTGGCAGTTACCACCAGAAGCATAGATACAAGAAGGAGATTATAGGCAAATCCCAGAAACCGGGTATCGCGTTTATTTACGTATAATTTGGTATATCCCATCGAATAGATCGAGGCTACAAAACCAATGACAGATATGACAAGCATAAAAAATGAGGATAGAGGGTCTAATAAAAAATTGTATCTTATAATGGCATGGTATATTAAGAAATCAAAATGTATTATTAGGCCGTTAGTCAACACAGAGATAGACAGGACAATGCTAAAGCAGGAAGCAATAGCTGCACAAATAAGCGAAATATAATTCCCCACCGCTTGCCACTTGAAAAAACATAAGGCAAACAGGGCGCCTATCGCATACAAGATTATCGATATTACAAATAAATGCTCAGCCATGGTTTATTGTATCTGCATCTAAAAATGCATTAAATGCAGCGTGAATCATATGAGTAATAGTAAAATTACAACCTAAAATTCTACAAAAATAATTTTCGCACAGTGAAAAATTGACTTTCTACCATGCTTTTGCTTTACAAAATACATCAATAACATTCGTTTGTTTAAAAATCTACACAAAAATACTTTTAAGTTGTAAATTCACAATGATACAATTTGTGATTTGTCAATGCGTTGAGGCCAATTATTTTCCAGAACATTTCTCTTTACGCCTAAACAAAAAGATCTTTACCGAGAGTCCGGAAAATACCACTGCCATAGTGACAGCAATAATAATTTCTCATCAGTAAAAATGTCAAAATGACAATAATGAAAATTATTGACGAGTTTAATCATTTTTTTATAAAATATTACCAACTCTAAAATAACAACATACGTATAAGTGCCCTATCTAATAAACGATATGATTATGCTGCACCATAGTTAATCAAACAAATAAACCCAAAACACGCAACATTTCAGCCTGTGAAAACAGCGAACAACCTTATTCCGAGATTGAGGCATAATATTTGCGTAACCGTCTTGCTATCTATTCTTTAAAAAATATTTTAAGAGGATAATAGGGTCATGGTGGCATTATATCATCCTGATGCAGATAGTTTTTCGCTTCTTATTACGGACGATGATAAATCGTGCCGCGATAGTTTGCGGGAAATACTGGAACTAAAAGGCTACACCACTTACCTTGCAAGTTGTGGCAGAGAAGCGATAAAAATAGCCCGGTCTGAAGAATTGCACGTGTTGATTTTAGACGCACATCTTCCCGACTATAGCGGCCTGGAGACATTTAATATCATTAAGAAGGAAATAAGCATTTCCATTCCCTGTATATTTATCTCGGGAGATATATCAAAAGAACTGCAGATAAATCTTATTAACGCTAACGCTTATACACTGATACCGAAGCCCATCAATGTTAATATCTTCAGGGACTCCGTAGAACAGGTTATAGAGAAATACTACTGGAAATAATTTTTTAGTAGCACCATTTCACGCATTAAAACAGACAAAAAGCACTATTCTATTTTTTTAGGGATAATTTTAAGCGAGAGGAGATCTAAGTTATGAATGTAAAACCTTTGGGAGAAAAAATCTTATTAAAACGCCTTGAAGCGGAAGGAAAGACCGCCGGAGGAATCTTACTGCCGGAAACGGCAAAAGAAAAACCGAAGCAGGGAACAGTAATCGCTTTGGGAGACGGTAAACTGCTAGAAAATGGTGAACGGGCACGCTTCCAGGTGAAAAATGGCGATAAGGTGTTGTTTAATTCATATGGCAGCACGGAAGTAAAGATTGATGGCGATGAATATTTATTAATGTCAGAGGATGATATCCTTGCAGTGATTGATTAATTTTAGGGAGGAAGAAATGGCAGCAAAAAAGATTATTTACGGGCATGAAGCCATGGAATCGGTGAGACAAGGAGTCAGAAAACTGGCGCATGCCGTCAAGGTTACGTTGGGTCCTAAAGGCAGGAATGTTATTATTGAAAAAAGTTTCGGGTCGCCAGTGGTAATCAACGATGGCGTTACCGTTGCAAAAGAAGTAGAGCTGGAAGACCCATACGAAGACATGGGTGCAAAACTGGTAAGAGAAGCTGCTTCAAAAACAAATGACATGGTAGGAGATGGCACTTCTACCGCCACTATTCTGGCGGAAGCTATTTTTGAAGAAGGTTTAAAAAATATCACTGCGGGCGCAAATCCTGTTGACGTTAAACATGGCATTGAAAAATCTGTTGACGCCCTGTGTAATGAACTTTCCCGGATGAGTATCAAGATTTCAGGAAGGAAAGAGATATCTCAAATAGCGACAATTGCCGCAAATAATGACAGCGAAATTGGCAATCAAATAGCCGATGCCATGGAAAAGGTGGGGAAAGATGGCGTTATAACCGTCGAGGAAGGTAAAAGCCTGGAAACAACGGTAAAGCTTGTCGAGGGCATGCAATTCGACAGGGGATATCTCTCCCCCTATTTTGTCACATCGCCCGACACAATGGAGGTAGTATTTGAAAACCCTTATATCTTAATACACGAAAAGAAGATATCGAATATAAAAGAACTGGTGCCATTATTAGAAAAGATTGCCAAGTCCGGTAAGCCGTTATTAGTAATAGCAGAAGACGTTGAAGGAGAAGCGCTTAGTACGCTCGTAGTAAACAAGCTCCGCGGAACCTTTCATTCTGCTGCAGTGAAAGCGCCCGGCTTTGGCGATAGAAGAAAGGCGATGATGGGAGACATTGCGGCACTTGTCGGCGCAAGGGCAATTTTTGAAGATTTGGGAATACCGCTTTCCAGCATAGAACTTGCCGATCTAGGCACTGCAAAAAAAGTGGTTATTGACAAGGAAAATACCACCATCACAGAGGGCGGGGGAGATACAAAAGAGATACAGAGCAGAATTTCTCAGATAAAGGCAGAAATAGAAACAACAACCTCCGATTACGACAAGGAAAAACTGCAGGAAAGACTGGCAAAACTCTCCGGCGGTATCGCACAAATCAATGTAGGCGCCGCAACGGAAGCAGAAATGAAGGAGAAAAAATCGAGGGTAGAAGATGCAATGCATGCCACCAGAGCCGCAGCGGAAGAAGGTATTTTGCCCGGGGGTGGCGTAGGGTTAATAAGGGCGTCCAGCGTTTTAGATGGGCTCTCTGTGAAAGGTGACGAGCAGATTGGAGTAAACATCGTTCGCGCTGCTATTGAAGCGCCTATCAAACAAATTGCAAAAAATGCCGGACTGGAAGGAGAGGTTATACTGCAAAAGGTAAAGGAAGGTACGGGGAACTTTGGATACGATGCCTTTCAGGGTAAATTTGCAGACATGGTCAAAATAGGCGTTGTTGATGCAACAAAGGTTATAAAAGTTGCCCTAAAAAATGGAGCAAGTATCGCCGCCTTACTGCTTACTACAAATGCGATAATTGGAGAAGTACCGGAAGAGAAAGAAGGTGCCGGAGCATCAACTCATAAGCATTAATTGACATAGTTAACATGAAGGAAAAGGCGTTGCGTGCAAACATGCAACGCCTTTTTTTATTTTAATAAATTGCATTTTCATAATCATTCATTATCATGGACGCTAAAATAACGTCCTATTGATAGCGCATGTAATCCACGTAAGCCCACAACCAAAGATAACCTCTCCTTTTTTCTCCCTGACAAGGAAGAGGGATAAAGAGGTGGCAAATACTTGCAGGAAAATACGTTTTTACCAGGTAATACGATAGCTACTAAACTTCGGAGCAACTGCCTGCCGGGTAACTTTCGGGAAATGATATCAATGAAGAAAAAATACTCACACTTCTCAAATAACTAATTTGCGTGACATTTTTATGACAACAGATAGCCGCTATAAGCAATATCAATCTCCTCTTTCTGAAAGGTATGCAAGTAAAGAGATGTGCTATATCTTCTCAGACCATTACAAGTTCAGCACGTGGAGAAAACTCTGGATAGCGCTCGCCGAAGCACAGCATGAACTAGGATTGCAGACTGTTACAGAAGCGCAAATCAGTGAAATGAAACGTTTTCAGGATACCATTAATTTTGAGATGGCAAGAGAATACGAAAAGACCCTGCGACACGACGTAATGTCTCACATTCACGCATACGGAGAACAGTGTCCTGCGGCAAAGCCCATTATCCACCTTGGTGCGACGAGTGCTTATGTACAGGACAACACAGACCTGATCCAAATGAGGGACGCACTAAACCTTCTCCTTGCAAAACTAATTAATATAATAAAAATCCTCTCTGACCAGGCAATAGCCTATAAAGAAGTTGCGGCTTTAAGTTTTACCCATTTCCAATCTGCACAGCCAACAACTCTGGGAAAACGTTTTTGCCTGTGGCTGCAGGATTACCTTTTCGATATCGAAGAGATTGAAACCAGGGTTGAGAAACTGCGTTTTCTTGGCGCAAAGGGAACGACCGGTACGCAAGCAAGTTTTATGTTGCTTTTTAATAATGATACCGAAAAGGTCAGGAAACTAGACGAACTTGTAACAAAAAAAATGGGATTCGACCGCTTTTACCCGGTGACGGGGCAAACTTACCCGCGCAAAATTGATAGTCAGATAATGTTTTGCCTGGCAGGCATTGCACAATCATCATACAAATTTTCCAATGATATCCGGTTGTTGCAGCATATGAAGGAAGCGGAAGAACCGTTTGAGAAAGACCAGGTTGGGTCTTCCGCAATGGCGTACAAAAGAAATCCCATGCGCTGTGAACGAATAGCGGCTCTTGCTCGTTATGTTCTTTGTAACTGCTTAAACCCGGCATTTACCGCGGCTTCACAATGGTTTGAAAGGACATTGGACGATTCTGCCAATAAGCGAATTTCAATCCCGGAGGCATTTCTTGCAGTTGACGGCATCTTAAATATTGTGCTAAACGTTGCTGCAGGATTGAACATCTATCCACAGGTTATTGCCGGCAATCTTCAAAATGAATTGCCTTTTATGGTCACGGAAAATATACTTATGGAAATAGTAAACGCCGGAGGTGACCGACAGGAGTATCACGAAAGGATTCGAAAACACGCAATAGCATCCGCAGAGAGGATGAAAAAAGAGGGCGTCGAAAACGACCTGCTGGAAAGAATCGCAGAAGACCCTGCCTTTTTCAGAATACGGGCAAAGATGGGGGAGATTTCTGACCCTCACAGGCTTACCGGAAGATCCGTACAGCAAGTGGAAGAGTTTATAACACAGGTAGTTTCACCCATTTTAAAACAAAATAGCCAGCGTATTGATAAAAAATTGATACCAACGCTGCACGTATAAAACAATACCGCTATTACAAAACATGCCTCTTCAGAGAAAACAATCGGCATACTCGCCCGCTTTCGTGTTGATCACGGACAGAAAGCAGAGCCGGCTGCCATTAATCAACGCTGTAAAACTAGCGCTAAAAGGTGGCGTTAACACAATACAACTGAGAGAAAAAGACTTGCCAACCAAAGATATTTATTCCCTGGCATGCGAACTAAGAACGATAACGCATGGTCTTAATGCAAGTTTGATTATTAATGACAGGGTTGATATTGTTCTTGCGGCAAATGCGGATGGTGTTCATTTGGGATGGCAGTCCATGCCGGTTAGCAGAGTAAGAAATCTCATTGGTTTTGAAAGAATAATTGGCATATCCGCACATAATATGCAGGAGGCCCTGCAGGCGCGGGATTCCGGTGCGGATTATATAACCTACGGCCCTATATTCAAGACGCCTTCTAAAGAAGGGGTAGTAGAACCAACAGGCACAGAATCGCTCAGGAAATTAAAAGAAAAAATCAGAATCCCCGTAATTGCGCTGGGCGGCATTACTGTAGATAATGCAGAAAGTGTTATGGAAAGCGGGGCAAACGGCATTGCCGTTGTATCAAGCATACTGAAATCGGATAATCCGGAAAATACCGCACTGAGACTGTACTCCATAATACAGCATCATAGTAAAATGTCGGGCTGAAATTAAAAAATAACCCAAGCTGGCATAGCCATAATCAAACAAGCAAAAGGCACGAAACACGAAATACGAAACAAATTCTAATGACAACTGGAAATTGCCATTTTTTTTGTTTGTTGGTGTGGGAGGTTTGGTCTCTTTTTTTTTTTTTTTTTTTTTTTTTTATTTTTTTTTTTTTTTTTTTTTTTTTTTTTTTTTTTTTTTTTTTTTTTTTATTTTTTTTTTTTTTTTTTTTTATTATTTTTTTTTTATTTTTTATTTTTTATATAAATATATTTAAGTAACAAAAAGGAAAGAAGAAAGGGATGAAAGTGCAAAGAATTTTTGGTATTAAAAGAAAAAAAGAAAGAATTGGAATATTAATTATATTTGAAAAAAAATTATACTATAAAAAAAAAAAGACCCAGCACGCAGACAACGCAAACCCGAGGCAAAGAAAGTGCAGTACAGGCGAAAAAGAAGCGAAAAGCAAAAGAAAAACCAAAGAGAAAAGGATCCAAACTGGTAATAACTCCCGAAACGATGAAACCTAAAGAAGAAAAAGAGCAGGAAGAAAAAAATATATTGTAAGAATGCATAAAAAAAAAGAGCTAAATTTTTGGAGATGGAGCTGGATGTAAGGGGGGAGGCACACCAAGGAACCACGAGGGGATAAAATTCAAAAGATTCAATTCAGAAGAAGAAAAAGGAAGAAGTAAGGAATAAGAATATGGAATGAAAGTGATTATATATAAAAAGATGATGAGTATACACCATCATGCGAATAGCACCAACCAACTACAACACCACCCTACAGATTCTAATTTTAGTGTTTGTGGTTGTTGTAGCTTCGGGGAGTGGCGGGGACAACCCAAAAAAAAAAAAAAAAAAAATAATATTTAATTTTATTTTTTTTATTTTTTTTTTTTTTATTATTTTTTATTTATCTATACCTATAATAAAAAAAATAAAAAAAAAAAAAAAGAGAAAAAAATTTAGAATAAAGGTATAATTTTATATTTTGTGTTGTTATTATTGGGGAGATGGGAGGGAGGAGAGTGGAGGAGGAAGGGGAGTAAGGAGAAGGGGAGGAAGGAAAACAAAAGGAAACAGCAAAAGAAACAAGCACCAACCAACAGAACAGAAACGCAACAAAAAAAAACAGAAGCACCGAAAGGAAAAGAAAAAAGGCAGAAACAAAAACGAGTAGATTGAGTTGTTGGGGTGTTTTTTATGAGCGTCTTTCATTTGCCCCTCCAATCATCTCTCAGTATATATCTATTAATAACAATGAAGCCAGAAGGGAAAAAGGAGAGAAGGAAGAAAGAGGGAGGAAGAGAGGAAAGTAGAGGGAGACCCCACCAACCCCCAACAGACACCCCCCCACCAAAACAACAAAAAAACAACAAAAAAAAAAAAATAAAACTAACATCTCTCATCCCGCTCTGCGTCTTTTCATTTTTATTATATAAAATAAAAAAAAAAAAAAGAAAAGAAAGGGGAAAGCTTACAGATTTCAGACTCAAACTAACCAACAACACAAAACAAAAAAAAAAAAAAAAAGGAAAAAAAGAGGAGAATTTTAATTTAATTTATCACCACAACAAGCACACAAACAAAAAAAGAACCTTTTGTGCGACACGAGCGACCAGGAGGAAAAAGAGAAAAAAAACAAAGAAGCACGCATTCGAAGGGATCCTTATTTTTATTTTAGTTTATTAAGGTATATTTTATATTGTAAGGGATTTTTGTTTTTTTTGTGTTTATTTCCACACTACAGCCGAACCATCACCTCTTTCCTTTTCTAAAAAAATTTTTCTCTATAACATAAACAAAAACAAAAAAGCAAAGAACAAAATCTTCTCACTAAAAATAATTTATTTTTTTTTTTTTTTTTTTGTGATCTGTGTTTGTTTTTTTTTTTTTTTTTTTTAATTTAAATAATTAAAATAAAGGGAGTGTGTTTTTATTTTTTGGGGGGGGGGGAAAAAAAATGCCCGTCATTTTTTTAAATAAAACCCAAAAATTATATTTCAAAAAAAAGGAAAAATTTTCGTTAATAAAAAATTTTTTTTTTTTTTTTGGTTTAATTTTTAAAAAAATTTATTTATAGGTTCTTATAATAATGGAAAGTAGTAAAGGGAAATCGACGCGTGTTAAAATGGATTTTTTCTGCTCGGTCAAACTAGCCGTAATAATTATCCTGTTAATGGCCGTTGCATGTGTGCTGGGAACATTCATTGTTCAGGGAAGGTCATTTGAAGAATATACGGCACGGTATGGATATGGACTTGCTACGGTTGTTCGAATAACACAATTAAATAATGTTTTTTATTCACATTGGTTTTCGTTACTTTTGGTAATGCTGTGCGCAAATCTCATATGTTGTACTATAAGGAGATGGCGGAACACCTTTCTGCAAACTGGTTTTGTGCTTACGCATCTCAGTTTGATCTTGATATTGTTGGGTGGGGTGATTAAGTTTCAGATGGGGGTTAAGGGAGGTGTAAATGTTTATATCGGGAAATCGGTTGATTACTTTTTAACGCAAAAAATAGACAGTATGGGCCGGACGGATTATATTAAAAAACCTCTGCCCTTTACAATTGCGCTCGACAACTTCATCCTCGAAAAAAATGAACCAAAATTTCAACTTACAACGTATGTTAAAGATAAAGATAAACAGAAGATATTAGAGGTAAAGGTTGGTAAAAGACAGCGGATACCCGGCTCAGAGTATAATGTGGTCATTAATGACTATGTTCCGGACGCAGAGTTACGACAGGAACCTGTTAATGAATCAGACAGGCCGGATAACCCGGCTGTCTTTATTAAACTCCTCGGGTCGGAAAGAGCCCTTGCGGAAGGTTGGCTACTGGCGCACGCAAATAATTATCATGATGAAAAGAAGCAAGACTTGCGGCTGGAATATATCTGGTTGCCTTCTAAGCAGGAATTTGATAACGCAGTAACTACGGTACAAAATGTTGATGCAAAAATAACGGCTTCTGTTCCTGATCTCGGAATTCTTCAGGATTATTCGCTGGAATTGAATAAGACATTTAAACTAGGTGCATCGGAGTACTCACTGCGAATATTGGAATATGTGCTTAATTACGGAGACAAAAGGCCTGTTAGCGAACAGCCGGCAAACAATCCTGCCGTACACGTTGAAATAGAAGGGCCTGACGGCTTAGAAAAACGCTGGATATTTGAAAGTTTTCCTGATTGGGATAAGATGCATCCCTTAAAATATGAGAACATAAAGATTTCCTGTAGCGGTATTGCAAAAGCGCATATGACAAGAAACGTAATCAGGGTCTGTCAGGCTCCCGACGGAAACCAAAAACTCGTTTACATAAAGGATAAACAGATATTAGAAACCATGCCGTGGGAATTGAACAAACAGTATTCGTTTGCGAATAATGATCTTCAGCTAATAATTACCAGATATTTCCCTTCTTTCAACATAAAACAAGATGTAGTCAAAAAATCTGACCAGGTGGGTACTCCAGCCATACACGTGAGAATCAATGGACCACGCGGGAAAAAAGAAGAGTGGTTGTTTGCAAACAGTAAATACGCTACATGGTATAAAGATAATAACTTTGCAGTTCTTTACGAATCTACCGGGGAATCTATTAAACATTACGTTAGTGATTTGAGGATAGTAAAAAACAACCAGACTATAATAGAAAAATCAATCAAGGTAAACGACCCTTTAAAATACGATGGTTACGCAATTTATCAATCCAGTTATGATCCTGAAAAGTTGAGTTATTCTGGTTTGCAAATAGTAAAAGACCCCGGTATTCCTGTGGCTTATGCCGGTTTTGCAGCATTATGTGTTGGCGTTGTATTTATATTTTACGTAAAACCTTTTTGCGTAAAAAACTAAAAAAAAGAAAATGAGGTGGCGGAAAATGAGTATAGTTAATCTTACTTTAATTGTATATGTATTAGCGGCAATCGCTTATATTGTAAGAGAAATATGGATGTCTGTTCCTGCTAAATGGACATCACTAGGGCTTCTTATCCTGGCATTTTGTTTTAACTTAACGCTCGTATTAAAACGTTCCATAGAAGCGGGGCATCCGCCGTTTTCCAATCTATACGAATCTCTTATATTTTATGCGTGTTGCACCGCCTTTGTGTATATAATCTTTGAATTTATTTATGATTTCAGGGTGGTAGGCGCATTATCCTCTGTTCTTGCAATGCTTATTTTGCTTTATGCGACCCTTCAGGACGACACAATAAGACCAATCATGCCCGCATTAAAAAGCAATTGGATGTTAGTACACGTTATAACCTATATGCTCGGATATGCCGCTTTTGGCATTGCGTTTGTTACCAGCATAATATATCTGGTTGTAAAACCCTTTTCTAAGAAACAAGTCGATATTAAGTCCGGCGGATCCGGCAAGGAAATGTCGGTTAGGAATTTTGATAAGCTGAGTTACAAAATCGTTGCTTTCGGATTTCCCTTTCTTACCTTGGGAATGGTTACCGGCGCAGTATGGGCGAAAAAGGCTTGGGGAGACTACTGGTCGTGGGATCCAAAGGAGACATGGTCTTTGATTACATGGCTTGCGTATTTGGCCTATCTGCATACCCCCCTTGTTTTGCCCAAAATGAAAGTAAGCAAATCAAAGATGGCCGTTATCTTATCGTTCTGGTTGTTGGTTTGTTTTGGTATTGTAAACTTCACCTTCGTTGGTTTAAATTATTTACCTTCGGCGGAAGATAGCGCACATGTTTACGGTGCAAAGTGATTCTTTAACTGTTTGATTTTTTCACCTATGTCAAATGTTAGAGCGCACGTATATATCCGGGGCCATGTTCTGGGAGTGTTTTTCCGTGCCACCACAAAAGAGAAGGCCTCAGAGTATGGAATACATGGTTGGGTGAAGAATTGTACCGATGGCCGGGTAGAGGCGGTCTTTGAAGGTAAAAAAGAGGCGGTTGATAAAATAATCGATTGGTGCTGGAAAGGCCCCGCGGGCGCTTTTGTTGAAGAAATGCAAGTTCATAAGGAAGAACATTCCGACGCATTTGACGGATTTTCTATAATATTTTAGCGTGCTTGATATCATAGCAACAAATACGGGTATCATTGTTTTCGTCAAAGTGCAAGCCGGTTCAGGCAAGGATCGTATCGTGGGGAATCTGGGAGGACGTCTGAAGTTAGCGGTCTCTGCAGCACCTGAAAAGGGCAAGGCCAACAAGGCAGTAGTTGAATTGCTGGCAGAAACATTTCATATTAATTCGTCTTCTATACACATCATTTCTGGAAAGACTTCCCGGGACAAAAAAATAATGATAGAGGGCGTGACTCCTGAAAGCATAAATACTTTATTGAATTTTAATTTATAGAAAACCCCGCCAACCATCATGGATTATAAAAAAACACTTAACCTGCCTGCTACCAAGTTTTCAATGAAAGCAAATTTACTCGAAAAAGAGCCTCTTATTCAGAAAAAATGGGAAAAGGACGTGCTCTATGAACAAATTCGCGCAGCACGAACAAATAAGAAAAAATATATACTGCACGACGGCCCTCCCTATCCTACGGGTGAATTACACATTGGAACGGGGTTGAATAAAATATTAAAAGACTTTATTGTGCGTTTTTTCACGATGGAGGGATACGATGCCCCTTACGTTCCAGGGTGGGATTGCCATGGGCTTCCTATTGAACATCGAGTTATGCAAGAGGTTGGAAGTGAAGTTAAACATCTCACAAAGACGGAAATACGCAAAAAATGTAAAAAATATGCGGAGAAATTCGTCACTATTCAAAAAAAACAATTCAAGGCGCTAGGTGTACTCGGAGACTGGGAACATCCATATCTTACCTTCACCCCCGCGTACGAAGCGGGCGTTATTGAGGTATTTGCAAAACTCGTTGAAAACGGTTACGTATACAGGAGCAGAAAACCTATCCATTGGTGTACACGTTGCGCTACTGCCCTCGCAGAGGCGGAACTTGAATACCATGACAAAACAAGCCCTTCCGTCTACGTACATTTTAAGATAAAGGACACGCTTAAAAACTTTTTCCCTGATGACGGGAACGAAGGTGTTTCTTTAATGATCTGGACAACTACACCGTGGACACTACCGGCAAATCTGGCAATAGCACTACACCCTGGTTACGATTACACGGCAATCCGTTATTTTCACCCCAAAACAAATAAAAAAGAGGTTTCCTTACTGGCTGATGGCCGTATCGATGAAGTACTGCAATCATTGGGCATAAAAGACTTTAAAAAACTTGGTACAGTAAAGGGGATCGAGCTGGAGGGGGTAAAATATCAACATGCTTTCATGGATAGAACGGGTTTTGTCGTCATGGCAGATTATGTTACTTTATCTGACGGCACGGGTTGTGTTCATATAGCGCCGGGGCACGGTCAGGAAGATTTTATTACGGGCATTAAATACCATTTGCCTGTTCTGAGTCCCGTTAATGCTGAAGGCGTCTTCACGGGTGAAGCAGGTGAATTTGCCGGTCAAAACATTATAGAAGGCAATACCTCTATAATTAATAAACTTGATGCAGTCGGAGCGCTTCTTCAGAAAACAAATATAACCCACTCATACCCCCATTGCTGGCGTTGCAAAAACCCCGTAATATTCAGGGCCACGGAGCAGTGGTTTGTTAATCTCGACCACAATAATTTACGCAGCACTGTTTTAAAGGAAATTAAAAACGTAAAATGGATACCTTCGTGGGGTGAAAACAGAATGGAAAAAATGGTATCCGACCGACCCGATTGGTGCATTTCGCGGCAGCGTTCGTGGGGTGTGCCGATACCGGCCTTTTTTTGTAAAAATTGCGGACAAGAACACATTGACGCAAAGACTATTTTCTTTGTGCGGGACAAATTTGAAGCGGAAGGAGCGGATGCATGGTTTTTTAAGGATGCATCTCATTTCCTGTCCCAGGATGCTCAATGTAAAAAATGCGGAAGCGTTCATTTTGAAAAAGAAATGGATATCTTTGACGTATGGTTTGAATCCGGCTCAAGCCACAATTCCGTATTAAGAAAACGATCAGAATTAGAATATCCTGCCGACCTTTACCTGGAGGGAACCGATCAGCATCGCGGATGGTTTCAGCTTTCACTTATTCCTTCAGTCGGTGCATGGGGAAAGGCGCCCTTTAAATCCGTTTTGACACATGGATTTGTCGTTGATGAAATGGGCGAAAAGATGTCAAAATCTATCGGGAATTTTATTTCCGTAGAGGATATTTTAAAGGAATTTGGAGCGGATATACTGAGATTATGGACATCTTCCATGGATTATCAGCACGACATGGGGGTATCCCGCAATTTAATCAACAGATGTTCAGATGCGTACCGACGCATTCGCAATACCTTCAGATATTTACTCAGTAATCTTTACGATTTTAATCCACACGAAAACGCCATACCTCACGATGCTTTGCTGGAGATTGACCGCTGGGCAATACATAAAACACAGGAATTGATAAAACAGATTACTGTTAATTACGAAACCTTACAGTTTCACAAGGTATTTCATAGCATCCACAACTTTTGCGCGGTAGAAATGAGTTCGTTTTATCTCGATATTTTAAAAGATCGTCTCTATACCTTTGCGAAAGACTCGAGGGAACGACGTGCGGCACAAACTGCCCTCCACACCATTTTACTTACCCTGGTAAAACTCTCCGCTCCCATCATCGTTCACACGGCTGAAGAAGTCTGGTCAAATATTGAATTTAAGGATGAAGACCTTTGGAGTATTCATTTAACAACATTTCCAAAATGTAATCCTGCATGGACTGATGCTTCGTTAAATCAAAATTGGGAAAATCTGATAAATATCCGTACCGATGTGGCGAAAGAACTGGAAAAAATGCGTGCGGCAAAAGCCATTGGTAATTCATTAGAGGCATCGGTGTCCCTTTTTACCGAAAATGAAGACCGTTACAAATTTCTCATAAAATATGAAAACGACCTGCCGGCATTATTTATCGTATCGGAAGTAAAGGTACGCCGCAATGGCATTGGCAAAAATGCGGTAAAAGGGGAGTTAACACAAGATATTTGGATTGAATGTGACGTATCACAACATAAAAAATGTGAACGATGCTGGAATTACAGGGAAAGCGTTGGAACGGTCAAAGAGTTTCAAACCCTCTGTGGTAGGTGCGCTGATGTTCTGACGGACTTCCGCTGAACAAGGAGCGTCAAAGATTCAAAAACCCCTTCCATAATAACAGCATCGCTAATAATAATTCCCAAATTTTAAAAAAGTGAACCGCAGTAGAAAGGAGATGTAAATGGAATTCATTTTTAAATTAATCACGTTTACAGCAGCTATTGTTGCCCTTATATTACTTGCAAAGGCAAGGCATGGCAAGACGGTTACGCCTGCTATTGTATCACTGGTCGTATGCCTTGGTTTTGACCTTCTGGAAGAAATATCCTTATTTTATAAAAAGAAGCTCACCATCGAAGTGGCCACTCTTGAAACATTTACTGCAATTCTTGTAATTATAACCCTGATATATGCCTTTCTTCTTAGAAGGGAAGAAAGATTCCTTGGATATGCAATACTGTGTACTGCCTTGACAGCAACCCTCTGTGGTCTTGAACTCATCTTCTTCCTTTTCATAAAAAATTTAGGCATAGGTATTGTGTAATCTGAAAAAGAACCAGAGAATCTTTACGGGCAAGGCAGCATAACGCCCGGAGAGGCATTACTACAGAGTTCCCTCTACCGGCGAGGGAAGTTTGAAAGCGGAAAGGTAACATGGGCAGCTTGCGGCCAAACCATTATTACACGGCTATCCCTGCATCTACAGCTCCCAATTCGGTGTGTAAGACCTCCCATTTCTTATAAAGGTCGTTTAACTCTGCGGAAACTGATTTATGTTGTTTATTGATGATAATATGCCTTTCCTTGTCATTATATAATTCGGTATCTAAAAGGGTTTGGTCAAGTTCTTTTTTTTGCGTTTCAAGGTAGGAGATTCTTTCCTCGATTTTTTGAAGTTCTTTTGTGAACTTTCTTCTTTTAGCGTTTTGTTCCTTTTTTTGTAAAAATATCTGCTTTTGAGTGGTTATCCCTGAAGATTTTAATTCTGGCGCTTCCTGTCCCGCCGTTTTATGTGTTCCTGACCGTAATTCCGCCTCTCTTTTTTCTAAGAAATCCTTAAAACTGCCCAGATGAATGAAAAGATTTCCCTCTTTCAGTTCATAAACCTTTGAAACGAGTCCGTCCAGAAAGTCTCTGTCGTGGGAAACAATTAAAAGACTTCCCGGGTAATTCAGTAACGCCTCTTTGAGTACTTTTTTGGTAGTGATATCAATATGATTTGTGGGTTCATCCAGCACGAGGAAATTCGTTGGTTTTAAAAGAGTTTTTGCAAGGCACAGACGCGATTTTTCTCCGCCGCTTAAAACGTTTACCGTTTTAAACACGTCATCTCCGGAGAAGAGAAATGCCCCCAGAAGGTGTCTTACGTGCGGCATCATAGAAAACGGAGCAATGGATTCGACTTCCTCCAATACCGTATTGTCACCCTGGAGGCTTTCCGCGGTTTCCTGTGCAAAATAGTCAGCGAGCACATTGTGTCCGAAAGTGGCAGTACCGCTTTGGGGCGTATGCAAACGGTTTATAATGCGTAATAATGAGGATTTTCCAGAGCCGTTTTGCCCTACGAGCGCAACCTTTTCTCCCCGTTCTATGGAAAGGCAAACTCCCTGAAATACCCATTGATCTGCATATTTGCAGGAAACGTCTTTCACTTCAAGGACGCTTGCACCGCTTTGTTTTGCAGGAGGGAACCTGAAGGTAACCCTGTGAACCGTGTTTTCAGGCAAGGTCTCTTTTTCCATTTTTCCAAGCATTTTGATTCGGCTCTGTACCTGTGACGCCTTTGTATTTTTTGACCGAAATCGCTCGATAAATCTTTCTACTTCTTTAATTTTCTTCTGTTGATTGACATAGCGTGAAGTTTGCAGCCCACTCCTTTTTTCTTTTTCGGTTTCATAAAAAGAATAATTGCCGTGATATTCAGTGATATTCCCCTTCTCAAGCTCCCAGATACCAGAAACATTCCGGTCTAAAAAAGCCCTGTCATGGGAAATAATAATCAACCCCCCGTTTAATTCCTTAAGGTACTGCTCAAGCCAGAGAATAGAATCAACGTCAAGATGGTTTGTGGGTTCGTCCAGAAGCAGGATATCCGGTTCTTGCAGCAACAGCCTGGCTAAGGCAACACGCATCCGCCACCCACCGCTCAGGGCGTCAATATCTTTCCTGAAATCGGCGTCCTTAAAACCGATGCCTTTTAATACCTTTTCAATTTCAGCATTCATTTTGTTTGCGTTCACCACCGATAACTGATGTAGCAGGTGTGTGTGCCGGTCAAGGAGTAGCTGGCGGTCTTCATCGGTAAGGGAAGGGCTGTCAAGGTCTTTATGTACCGCATCTATTTGCCGGTTCAAATGGTGAATGTCTTCAAAGACGGAACCCGCCTCCTCAAAAACAGTTTTTTTGCTGAACGCAAAACATTCCTGAGGCAGGTATCCTGTTTTCACGCCTTTCGCATAAATAATACTCCCGGAAGAGGGTTCAATATATTTGCAGATGAGCTTGAAAAATGTGGATTTGCCCGCGCCATTGGGTCCGATTAATCCAATGCGGTCGTTCAATCGAATTTGCAGAGAAAGCTCGTCAAAAATGACGGTAGAGCCAAAATTCAGACAAACGTTATGAAAACGAATCATTTTTTATCACCATAGTTATTAAAAGATACATTTTTACCTTTGCCGCACAGGGCAAACCTAAACAGACGGTCAGAAGACGGACTTCATTGCGCTGCCGGAAATTTACCGGTATTACAAGAATACGAAATCACAAAGTATGTATCAATGCCGTTTTTAAAAAAAGGTGTTGCCAAAAGGCTTCGCAGGCACGGATTGTCATGATTGATGGGTAACAGCGTGCACATGCGGGATCTGCTATGTTTTTTTATGTTGGAAGTATGCCCCCCCCAACGCCTGTCGGGGATATGTGTTATAACCATAAAAGTTGAAGCTTTTTTCCAAAAAACTAACGTACTGTTTAAAAACTGAATTTTTGTCAGGTTTTACTGTTTTTAAATCAGGATTTTTATGATATCCTATTTTACGTTTTTGAGTTTAATAATCAATTACTTTGATAAATAATGGAGAAATAAAATATGGTATTTTGGATTGCGACGCTCATATTCCTTGTATCTTTCGGGTTAATTGTCTCTGAAAAGATCGACAAAACTAAAGTGGCGCTCATTGGCGCAGGTTTGATGATCCTCCTTAAGATTGTCAGCCAACATGAAGCCTTTTATGAGGAACATTATGCTATAGATTATAATGTAATATTTTTGCTAATAAGCATGATGATTATTGTCAATATCCTTAAGAAAACAGGGATATTTCAATTTGTTGCTATTAAATCAGCAAAACTTGCGCGCGGGAAACCGTTTCTGATCCTCATTTTCTTTGCTTGTATAACGGCAGTTGCTTCCGCGTTTCTTGATAATGTTACCAGTGTTTTGCTTCTTATTCCCGTAACGTTGTTCATTGCGGAGGAGTTGGAATTGGATCCCTTTCCTTTTTTGATTACCGAGGTTATGGCATGCAATATTGGCGGTACTGCAACGCTTATTGGCGACCCCCCCAACATTATGATTGCCAGTAAGGTACATCTGACTTTTATGGATTTTATTTATCATTTAACACCTGCTGTATTCTTCATATTCGGGGGATTTCTCCTGACTGTCCGGTTTCTTTTTGCGAAAAAGATGCATGTAAGGGAAGACGTAAGACAGAAGATACTTGCAATGGACGAATATGCCTTAATTAAAGATGTTGGTTTATTAAAAAAATCACTTGGCGTGCTGGGCATGGTTATCCTTGGATTTATTTTTCATGGGGTATTTCATTACGAGCCGGCGACAATAGCACTGGTCGGCGCTGCTGTGCTGCTGATCATTTCTAAGGAAGATGTGCACCATGTGTTTCGGGATTTAGAGTGGTCTACGCTTTTCTTTTTTATGGGACTTTTTATTATTGTGGGGGGCGTTGTAAAGGTAGGTCTTATTTCAAAGCTTTCTGAAGGATTGATTGCACTGACGCAGCCAGGTGTGGAAAGCATGTTCACGTTATCGATTGTCCTGTTGTGGTTTTCCGCGATAGGTTCGGCGATTGTTGATAATATTCCTTTTGTTGCAAGTATGATTCCACTTGTAAAGGACACGGCAGAGGTGGTATTGCCGCAAGGATGGGATATTACGCCGGTGCTTCAGCATCCAACCCTTATGCCCGTATGGTGGTCGTTAGCGTTGGGCGCTTGCCTTGGTGGGAACGGTACCCCCATTGGCGCCTCCGCAAATGTTATTACCATAGGTCTTTCTGAAAAAGCAGGGTACCCGATAACCTTCAGAAAATTTCTCATCTATTCAATACCAATTACTTTAGAAACATTGGTATTGGCGACTATTTATGTTGTAGTCAGATATTATGTGTTCATCTAAACCCTAAGCTGGCTGTACCAGCTTAGATAGTTTAATGGAAGTGGCGGAACTATTACCTGTGATTCAGATACTGTTTGCAAATCTGTTGAATATGGTTCACGATATTACCTAACGGATAAAATTCTAACAATCCCTGCCCCAAGGTGTAGATGTGCCTCCATATTCCTATTCTGACTGCGTACATTGCGGCAAGACCATTGCAAAAAAAGAAGACGCCATTATAAATGCCAACGGCGTTATTTTTTGCTGCTGGGGATGCGAAACCGTTTATTCAATTCTTAAAAAAGAACATTTCTCACTCATAAACAAACCTCACGCTGGCAGTTCCGAATATGATATTCTGGATAATGAATCTTTTTTAAGAGACTATTCAGTGTTGCAGGATGGCAGGCAAGGCATGAGATTTTTTGTCGAAGGGGTGCAATGCACCTCCTGCCTATGGATCATCGATCAGATTCCCTATTGGATTCCAGAGGTTGAAACTGTTCATTTGAACATGAGCCAAAATACCTTATTTGTGTCGCTAAAGAGCCCGGGGTTTTTCGGAAAAGTGGTATCCACCCTTGCGGCGTTAGGCTATAAAACATATCCGATCAGGAATACCGGCGAAGCAAGGCATTTCCAGAAAAAGGAAAACCACAGGCAGTTAATGAGGCTAGGCGTTGCAGGCGCCTGCGCGGGCAGTATTATGCTCTACTCGTTCGCCATTTATTCCGGGCTGACGGGCCCTATGGCTCAGGTGTTTCAGTATATAAACCTGGCATTTTTTCTTCCTGTGCTCTTTTACTGCGCCAGGCCGTTTTACGTAAATTTATGGAGGTCTTTCCGGGCGTGGCGGCCAAGCATCGATTTGCCCATTGTGCTTGCGGTGGTCATAGGTTTTGTTTTAAGCCTGCTTCATCTGATTCAGGGGCGTCAGGATCTTTATTTCGATTCGCTTTCCGTATTAATTTTTCTGTTATTGGCAAGCAGATATCTTCTGAACAGGACACAACAGAAATTTTTAAATAGTTCCTGTTTATTATCATTTTTTGAAGCACAAATATGCCGGAGATGGAACGAGGGCCGCCATGCCTATGAAAAGGTGTCTGCCAGCCATTTAAATGCCGGCGATAAAATCCTTGTTAACGAAGGAGAACGTATCCCGGCAGATGGGGAAATGATAAATGATTGGGTTAATATAAATCCCTCTGTTTTGACAGGCGAAAGCCTTCCGCAAAAACTTTTCAAAGGGGCAAAAATCTATGCCGGAACACAGGTGGTTTCCGGATACGCAGAAATTCTTATAGAACATACAACCGGTGGCAGCCGCATCGGAAGGATATTAAAAAAGGTTGAGGAGCAAATCTACAACAAAACACCCTTAATTTCACTGACGGACAAGGCTGCCCACTATTTTACGATCTTCATCCTCTCGTTGGGAATGCTGTTCTTCTTATTTTACAGCGTTATTGACATTGCCGAAGCGGTAAGACGAACGCTTGCCCTCATCATACTTGCATGTCCCTGCGCCTTAGCATTTGCAACGCCGCTGACGCAAAGCCTATCCTTAAAAAAAGCCTCAAAAAAGGGGTATCTGATAAAAAATGCCGAATCACTTGAAAAACTAAGCAGGGTCAAAAACGTTTTTTTTGACAAAACAGGAACCATTACACAAGGGCAATTTGAGTTCTTAAAATGGAAATCTCCTCAGTCTGGCGAGTTTGTTAATTTTATGCCCGATACCATAACCCTTAATGCTATATATTCAATCGAAACACATTCTCCGCATCCCATTGCAAGGGCGTTGGTAAAGCAACTTGAAAAAGTCTGTGATGTGAAATTGCCTGTTTGTTCTTTAAAGGAAATTCCAGGGAAGGGTATTTCAGGAACAGTTGAAGATAATCATTATAAATTAATTTCCGCATTACCTGATGACGGCAATGACGATTCCGGCATTATAGCCAGTACCGTTGCTATATACCGGAATGAATTGCTTGTTGCCTATGCCTGTTTAGGGGACAAACTTCGCAAAGATGCAAAAGAAACAATAACTGCATTAAAAAAATCAGGCATAAAACCACATATAGTTTCAGGGGACAACGACTCCACGGTGCGGAATGTTGCAAAAAAACTAGGGCTGGCAGATGACTCTCTCTATGCAGGGGTTTCACCGGAAGAGAAAAGCACGATCGTCAATAAAGTTTCAAATGCTCTTATGGTAGGTGATGGAGTAAACGACGCCCTTGCCATGTCATCCTGCTCCATTGGCATTGCCGTTCAGGGCAGCGTAGCGGCGAGTTTGGTCGCTGCGGACATCTATTCAGCGAAGGAGGGGGTTTCTCCTGTTTTAGACCTGATTTTATTAAGCAAAAACACTATCTCTATTATCAAGAGAAACCTTGTCATTTCCTTTCTTTATAACTTTGCCGGTGGAATAGCCGCTCTTTTCGGCGTTATCTCGCCCCTTGTTGCGGCAATACTTATGCCTGTAAGTTCTCTCGTTATACTGCTTTCTACGGTAGCAGGCACAAAATTTACCAGAAAATTCAATAAATGGCTCCCCGCAAACATTCGTTAAAAATATTCCTTAATTCCTGTATTGTTGCAGCGCTGAATGCGGCTGTTTCCAGCATCCGGCGTGCTCCCGAGAGTAAATGAAACTGTCTTTTGTTAAACACGACGGGCGTTCCGGGATGATAGCAGGTGTTAAACTCCTCCACAAGTTTTTCATAGACAACGTCCAGGCCTTCCTTTTTTTGGGCGGAAATGTAATATACCGGAGATGCGATTTCCGATTCAATGATCTTTGTGTCTAATTGAGCGGGAAGGTCGGTTTTATTTATCAATGGAATGATGGTGTACGCACGCTGCCTTTCGTATGCTTTTGCCATTTTCCACGATTTCAATGCATCTAATATCTCCCTATCCTCATGATCGAGGGGCTTTGAATTATCAAATATAGCAAGCACCTTGTCCGCGCGTCCAAGCTGTTCCCGCGTCATTTCAATACTCATGGATTCCACGGTATCTTCTGTCTTTCTTATGCCTGCGGTATCTACAATTTCAAAGGGGATATCTTCGATAGAGATATATTCGCTTGCGTAATCACGCGTTGTTCCGGGTTCATGGTGCACAATCATTTGTTCTTCGCCGAGTACAGCGTTCATCAGTGTTGATTTTCCGACATTGGGCTTGCCAAGGATTACAATAGCCTGCGGGGATATTAATGCCATGCCGAACGGGGCGGTATTGAGCAGGGCGTCAATGCTGTGCGTCAGTTCTTTTAAAGGGAAAATGACTTCTTCCTCTGTATTGTGCCCTTCTGCGGAGGCGCATTCCATTTGTTTTGTAATGTCCATGCATTTGTGAAGCGTTTTTGACAATGCGCCGTTGTATTGGTCTAAAAGCACTTTTGCGCATAGTTTTGTGCGTGCCGCAACAAGTTCCGGCAACGCCTCCTTTTGAATAGCATCTATTTGGTCGTTTTCGAGCGCCTGTGCTGCCAGCCCTTCCCATGTTTCTTTTTTTGCCCCATGTGAAACAATCAGCTCATATACCCGCATGAGAATCCGAATGCCGCCGTGGCAATTTATTTCAACCACGTCTTCGCCGGTGAAACTGTTCCCTTGTTTTTCTACATTTAAAATAACCTCGTCGATCCTTTGATTGCCACTGACGATATGGCCGTAGTAAAGTTTGCCGTTTTCCGCATTGCAAAGGTCTTTTATGTGTTTCCCTTCAAAGATGTCATTCGCCATATTTAAAGCCTTAGGCCCGGAAACAACTATCTTGCCAATGCCCCCTTCGCCAATGGGAGTCACAATTGCGGCAATTGTTTCATGAGATAACTGGATATTCATTATTTGCTGACTATATTTTTATTGTTATGCTCTGGCAATATTTTGATGGGCCAATTCCTGCCTCACTTCGCCTGCGATGTATGCCGATCCGGTAATACAGAGTAAATCGTCAGGGGAGGCGGCATGTTGCGCTGCAATTACCGCATCTCTGGCGCTATTGCATATCTCCGCCCTTTTTCCATAGACGGCCTTTATCTTTTTGGCTAATTCTTCGGGCGGCACGGCGCGGGAGTTCGTGCTCTTTGTAACGAAAATATCATTTGCGCAAGGCACAATCTCTCGGAGAATGTTGTCTATGTCCTTATCCTGTGAAAATCCTAATATGACAACCAGTTTATTGAACGTGAAATGTTCAAATAGGGTCTCCCGCAATGCCGCCATTGATTCCACGGTATGGGCAAAATCCAGTACGATCAATGGTGTTTCCCCAAGAACCTCTATTCTCCCGGGACAACGTACGTGGGTAAACGCCTCACGTATGGTTTCGTTGTCGATTGAGATTTTGCCATGCTCACGCAGGACATCCAATGCCCCCAATGCCATCGCGCAGTTTTTTGCCTGATGTATTCCCATGAGTGGAATAAACAGATTCCCGTATACGCCTTGCCATGTTTTTATATTACACAGCAAACCCCTTGAGTTCTTATTTGTATAGGGCTGTGCGTCGTCTATCCTGATATCTTTGCCCAGTAGATAGAGTGGTGCTCCTTTTTCCATACAGACCTCTTTTATCACAGAAAGGGCTTCCGGTTTTTCTGCAGCAGAGATTACCGGTATGCCTTTTTTAATAATTCCAGCTTTTTCGTAGGCTATGCGGGGGATAGTGTTTCCCAGAATATTGACATGGTCGAGACCGATGTTGGTAATAACCGATACGAGCGGTAGTACTACATTGGTAGCATCTAAGCGCCCCCCCATTCCCACCTCCAGAACGGCCATCTCCGCCTGTTTTTCTTTAAAATAAAGGAAGCATATCGCCGTAAGCGTTTCAAAAAACGTAGGCGATTCTGCAGGAGTAGTATTTCTCAATCGCTGAATATCTGGCACGAGGACATTTAATGCTGCGGTAAAATCCTCTTCGGGTATCTTCGTATGATTTAACTGAATTCGTTCTTTAAGGTTTGTTAAATGGGGGGAAGTGAAAAGTCCGGTTTTATAACCGGCACGCTGAAGGACGGTTGACAACATAATTGCCGTAGACCCTTTTCCTTTTGTGCCTGTTATATGGAGGGAGGAAAATTCCCTGTGCGGATTACCAACTTGTTCAAGCAGGCGAACCATCCTGTCCAGATTGAAGGTCGAAGTATTATATTGGTAACTGATTAACTTTTCATAGTCGAGAGACGTATTGAGAAAAGCACACGCCTCTTCGTATGATCGTAAGCATAGGGTATTTCGGGCAATCATATTAACCGACATTCAGGAAATATCGTATAGGTAAACAAATCTATTTTCGAAAACATTACAGACCGGGGGCGAAGCATTTGCCTGCGTACAGTGTATAACACGTTCCCCATAACAAGGTTGATGCATGTGCAGCATTTAACCCTTCCTTCCCTTCCCTATGCAGGCAAATGCTTCGCCCCTACGTAGTTTTGTAAAAAAGTTGCAGTCATAAAAGTGTATCACCTCATATACTGTGAGTCAACGACACAAAACCCCTTATTTTGTGTCTCTATCCGTACGATTGAAAGTATTTGACCAAATATCCTTATTGTGTTATCATTTAGCCTTTTATAATACTTTGATTCATTACTTGTTGTCGGAGAATATACGCCACTATGGAAGAAGAATTAACCTATGCGTTAATAACGCCTTACAGTCTTTTAAAGAGTCGCACGGGTGGTATTTTGGGCCGGTTGCTCTCATTATCAAATCTTGAAGTTATCGGGGCGACAATGTTTGCTCCTGGCGATGAGTTTGTTGAGAAATATTGCGAAACCATCGGTGAACAGGAAGGAAAGTCCTCGTGGAAAGAGGTTATGATTAATTATATTAACAGCAGCCTGAGAAAGGGAAACAAGTTTGGCATTACCAACAGGGCGGTGCTGCTGTTCTTTAAAGGACATAATGCCATTAAAAAATTAAAAGACGATGTAATTGGCCCTATTTCAAGTTTTCAGGGGCATACTATCCGCGGCAGTTTTGGCGATTACATAGAACGTTCTGACGGTACGGTTGAGTATTTTGAACCTGCGGTTTTGACTGCCGCCGACCATAACTCTAACAAAAAACAATTGAAATTATTTACGGATTATTTAACAAACGACGGCGGAATTCTGGAAAATATTGTTTCATTTTCCGAAGGGGCAAAGCCGGAAACAACATTGGTAATATTAAAACCTTTTGAGAAGCAAAGCCCGTTACCTGGCAATATCATTGATATGTTTTCGAGAACGGGTTTGTTTATCGTGGGCATAAAATTGTTGTCGATGAGCATCGCCCAGGCGGAAGAGTTTTACGGTCCGCTGGTGGGCATATTTGAAGAAAAGCTAAAGCCCAAACCCGAGAAAATTGCGGCGCAGCTTAGAGAAGGTCTCAAGTCCATTTTCTCTTTTGAAATCCCGGATGTGACGATTAATGAACATGCAACGCAATTAACAGAGCAGTTAAAAGGGATAAATGCAAAACACGAATTCAATAAAATTGTGCATTACATGACGGGACTGGACGTGGCAAAGGCAACAGAAGCGGAGAAAAAAAATCCCGGTACCGCCCGCTGCCTTGCCCTTTTGTATCGCGGGCCGAATGCAATCAATGAAATAAGAAATATTTTGGGGCCTACCGACTCGAAAAAAGGCGAGCCGGGCAAGGTGCGCAGAATCTATGGGGAGGATATCATGAAAAATGCCGCCCATGCCTCGGATTCTGTGGAGAATGCGGAACGGGAAAGAAAGATTATCGGGTTGTGGAAAAGCGAAAGCGTGAAGGAACTAAAGACGCTGATAGAAGATTATTTAAGCAATAAATAATCAAAAATGATTATCAGAAAGATAACGGTAGGTCCATTGCAGGTATGTACTTATATTGTGTATGATGTTTCTGCTGAAGCGTTGATTGTTGACCCTGGCGCCGACCCGGAAAAAATTATTGCATTTATTAATGCATTGAAACTGCTCCCGAAACATGTCGTAATTACCCATGGACATGGAGATCATATTGGGGCAAACGCCTCATTGAAAGAGGCCTTTCCTGAATTGCAGATTTGCGTTCATGAAAAAGACCATGACATGCTGCCTTACCCTGCGAAAAACCTCTCGATCCTTGCCGCTTTTTATGGCGGTGCAACCGTGCGGTCTCCATATGCAGACCGTACACTGAAAGAGGGTGATACCATCTCTGCCGGTAAATGCATTTTTGAAGTAATTCACACCCCGGGCCACACACCAGGTGGAATATGCCTTTATCGTAAAGATCCGGAAAAGGGGCAACCTCCCGTATTGTTTTCCGGAGACAGTCTTTTTAAAAACGGAATAGGCCGCACGGATTTTCCGGGTTGCAGCCAGGAAACGCTTATACAATCGATTAAAAATAAATTACTTGTCCTTGATGAAAAAACAATCATCTATCCTGGACATGGACCCTCTACCACATTGGCAGAAGAGAAACAACATAATCCTTTTCTCCAGTAAGAAAGTAGCAGATGACCGAAAGAAAAGAAAATATAAAAGATTTGTTCATTGAAGAAGAAATGAAGGATTCGTATCTCAGCTATGCCATGAGCGTTATCATGAGCCGGGCCCTTCCGGACGCCAGAGACGGATTAAAGCCTTCCCAGAGGCGCATTCTCGTTGCCATGAACGATCTTAACCTCAGCCCGCGTGCAAAATTCAGAAAATGCGCCAAAATTGCCGGAGATACTACAGGAAACTACCATCCCCATGGCGAACAGGTAGTGTACCCCACCCTCGTCCGTATGGCGCAGGATTTTAATTACCGCTACCCCCTAATTCAGGGACAGGGGAATTTTGGCTCAATTGACGGGGACCCACCTGCCGCAATGCGATACACAGAAGCACGCATGACGGACGTGACAATCACGATCATGGAGGACCTTGAAAAGAGAACGGTGGATTATACCCCCAACTACGATGATACCCGCACAGAACCGGTTGTGCTGCCGTCAAAATTTCCCAACCTGCTTTGCAATGGCTGTTCCGGTATTGCCGTTGGCATGGCAACAAGCATCCCGCCGCATAATACAAATGAAATATGTGACGGCATTGCCATGGTTATTGACAACCCCGAAGTCACCATAGAAGAATTGATGACGGTGATCACAGGCCCCGATTTTCCTACAGGAGCGCAAATTTGCGGAACAAGCGGGATTAAGGAAGGGTACAAAACCGGCAGGGGAACGATAATCGTACGGGCGAAGGCACATGTTGAAACGTCAAAAACCGGAAGAAAGAGCATTGTCGTAACGGAAATCCCCTACCAACTCAACAGAGATAATATTTTGGAACGTATCGCCCTCCTTGTTCGAGAAGAACTGCTCAAGGGGATTTCTGATGTCCGAAACGAAAGCGACAGACACGGAAGCCGCCTGGTAATCGACCTGAAAAAGGGAGAAGATGAAGAGGTAGTTTTAAACCAATTGTATAAACACACAAAACTGCAGGACACTTTCAGCATTATTATGATTGCGCTGGTGGACAATCGTCCGGAAACACTTAATCTGAAACAAATGCTGATATGTTACATTGAACATAGAAAAGTTGTTATTGTTAAAAGAACAAGGTTTTTACTGGAAAAAGCACAGAACAGGGCGCATGTGCTTGAAGGCTTAAAAATAGCCTTAAATAATATAGACCGGGTAATTGAACTGATTAAAACCTCGGATACCGTAGATGCGGCGCGAAGAGGGCTTATCTCTACGTTTTCTCTCTCGGAAATACAGGCGAACGCTATCCTGGATATGAGACTGCAAAGGCTTACAGGTCTTGAGCAGGGAAAAATTGACGCCGAATATGAAAAACTGTGTGCGGATATAAAAGAATACCAGTCGATATTGGCAAATGAAAAGTTAGTGTTGGATATTATAAAAAAAGACGTTGCGGAAATAAAAGAACAATTTGGCGACAAACGCCGGACGGAAATTGTAGGCGCCGTGGGCGATTTAGAGAGAGAAGACCTTATTACGGAAGAAAATGTAACGGTCATTATCAGCCATGAAGGCTATATAAAGCGGCTGCCATTAAGCGCCTATCGTAAACAACAGCGTGGCGGGAAGGGAGTTATCGGGGCGGAAATGAAGGAAGGGGATTTTGCCGAACACCTGTTTGTAGCATCAACCCATGACTATATCCTCTTTTTTACGGATCAGGGCAAGGTGTACTGGCTGAAGGTTTATGATGTTCCTCAAATGGGTAAAATTACAAAAGGAAGGGCGCTCATTAACCTGCTGGAATTAAAAGAAGGAGAAAACGTAACCTCCTTCATTCCTGTCCGCAATTTTGACGATAGGCAATTGGTCATGGCAACCAGCCACGGCATTATCAAAAAGACCGTGCTCAAGGCGTATGGCAATCCGAAAAAGGGCGGTATTATAGCAATTAACCTCGATGAGGGCGACACATTAATCGGGGTAAAATTAACCAACGGAAAACAAGACCTCATACTCGGAACTGAACAGGGGAAGGCGGTGCGTTTTTCGGAGGAAGACGTAAGATCGGTTGGACGTGTTTCGCGCGGAGTAAAGGGTATAAAGCTTAAAAATGGTGATAAAGTATGCGGCATGGTTGTTGTCGATGATGAGTCATCACTTATGACCATCTGTGAAAATGGCTTTGGCAAGCGAACGAATTTTGAAGAGTATTCGGCGAAAAACAGAGGAGGCCAGGGAGTTATCAATATTAAAACTACTGAAAGAAACGGGAAAGTGGTTGGGCTGCTTGACGTCAGAGAAACCGATGAATTGATCATGATAACAAAGGGGGGGAAGATCATAAGGACTCCGGTAAATACGATTCGAATCATCGGAAGAAATACCCAGGGCGTCAAACTTTTTGATATTGGTAAAGCAGACAAATTAATCTCGGTTGCCCGCGTAATTCCCGAAGAAAATCCAGCCACTGATGATTTAGAAACTGAAAATGATATCCCGGAACAGGAACAGGAACAGGAACAGGAACAGGAACAGGAAGAGAAAGAGAAATAAATAATACGTAACATTTTAGTTGTTTGAAGATTGCCTTTAAGTATTTACCCTGAGTATTCCCAAATTCCTGTTTGGGAATTTTGCAGAAATACCCGGGCGGGAATACCGAATATTGAATATAGAACAAGGAATATAGAATGATGAAGTATTTTGCTTTAATATTTGATATTCCTTGTTCTGCGGTTCGGTATTCTCTTAAAAAAACCGCCAAAGGCTTGAACCCGCTAATGTAGTTTCCAGTGCCATTACGTTCCCAAGCTTGATCTTTAGGAACGAGCGCAGTCGCAACAAAATAGTAGCGCAGCTTCATGTCGTTCATAACCCTCTCTATCTAGCATAAAGAAAAATGACCCGAACGTATCCTGTCTCTGTCTGTATCATTACTTTTAATGAAGAATCAAGAATTCGTGATTGCCTTGAAAGCGTCAAATGGGCAGACGAAATCATCGTTGTGGATTCTTTCAGCACGGATAAAACGGTAGATATATGCAAAGAATATACGGAACATGTTTATCGGCGTGCATGGGGCGGGAATATCGACCAGAAGAACCATACGATAGGGCTGGCAACGAAAGACTGGCTGCTTTGCCTTGACGCCGATGAGAGATTGTCACCAGAACTTACAAAGGAAATACAAAATGTTCTCAAGAGCCGTGAAACGGCAGACGGGTTTTTTTTCCCCAGACGAAGCAGTTACCTGGGACGCTGGATATTTCATGGCGACTGGTATCCTGATTATCAATTACGTCTCTTCAAAAGGGGACGTGGAAGGTGGCAGGGTACAAATCCGCATGGAAGGGTAAGTGTCGAAGGAAAAACACAGTATATGAAACACGACTTATATCATTTTAACTACCGGAATCTTTCCCACCAATTAAAGACGATAGATAATTACTCGGATATTTTTTCCGGTATTATGATAGAACGAAACAAAAGCTTTAGTTTGTTTCAGCTCATCTTCCGGCCGCTGTACAAGTTTATTAAAGTATACATATTAAAGAGGGGGTTTTTGGACGGACTGCCCGGCTTTATTCTTGCAATTACAAACGCTTTTTACATATTTGTCAAATACGTAAAACTTTGGGAACGTACGCACGGGAATGGCAGAGAAAAAAAACAAAATGAAAAAACTGTCTAATTCCATTTTATCCCGCATCTATACTTTCCTTGGCAGGACAAACCTGCCGTATTTCCCATCAAAAATTACCATTGAATCCGGCAATGTGTGCAATTTGCGTTGTCCCCTGTGCCCTACGGGACAGCATGACAGCAGCGCCAAAAAGGGATTTATTCCTCTTGAATTGTACAAAAAAATCCTCGATGAAATCGGCAGATACCTCAGGCTGATCCGGTTATATAACTGGGGAGAACCTCTTTTAAATAAAGATCTGCTGCCAATGATCCACTATGCCCGAAAGTATGGGATTGATGTGAAAATAAGCACAAACCTTTCGCTGAAACTGGAGGACAAAGATGTTGAGGAACTGTTACGCGCGGGACTAAAGGTGTTGTATATTTCCTGTAATGGCGCAAGTAAGGAAACGTACCTCAAATATCATGTTGGCGGAGATTTTGGTTTGGTAACAGAAAATATGAAACGCCTTGTTCAAAAGAAAAAGGAAATGCACGGCTGCAGGACGAAACTGGTATGGTTATTTCATGTTTTTAAACAGAACGAACACGAGAGAGAGCAGGCGCAGAAAATGGCAAAAGGGATCGGCATCCAGATTAAAATAAACAAGATGAGGCCTGATATGGGAAAGGAAATCTTTGAAACAATACAAGATGCGCTGGAAAGAGATGCCGACTGGATACCCGGGAACCGGAAATTTTTAGTTTGTCCTGAGAAAAAGAAAAAACGAATCTCCTGCACACTTCCCTGGACGGAAACCGTTATTAATTGGGACGGCTCAGTACTGCCCTGTTGCGCCGTCTATAGCGAGACATTTGCGTTTGGCAATATTCACAGGGAATCTTTTGCGCAAATATGGAATAACGAAATGTACGTTTCTGCCAGAAAAGAAATTCTGGGCAGTAAAAACAAGAAAAACACTGTCTGCCATATATGTAAAAGCACGGGATATCTGCATAGTTTCTGATTGATTGGAAAAGAAACAACTTTTTAAATCTGTTTCTACCGTTGAAAATGAAAGAAACAACCCTGACAGGGTTCCAAACCCTGTCAGGGTTAATATACATGCTTGCTAAGGCAGTGTTGTTTCATTTGGTGTTTAAAACGTGTCGGGTGGATTAAGGTGCGGCTTTTTCCCACCGAATCCACCAAATAATAATGAAACGGTGGATTCTCTGTCGCTTAATCCATGAAGAAGAGAGAATCTCACCCCACCCAATTTGCACATATTACATTATCGCAGTGGATTCAATAAATATTCCAGTCCGTTAAGCTTGATTTCGTAAACGCATTCAAGCATATTGCCCAATTCACCTTTCGGAAATCCCTGTTGGGCAAACCATACAATATAAGCTTCAGGCAAATCTATCAACAATCGTCCTTTGTATTTGCCAAAAGGCATGCGTGCCTTCACTACCTTTAAAAGGTACTCTTTATCGGGAAACATATTGTTCTTCTTTCCAAAATGTTTAGAGAATTCCGGGGACACCATGCTTGATTTTAGAGGCTTCGTAACAATTTGGTTTTTTGAAAAAGATATTCACGTGTGCCAATTATATAACAGGAATAAAACATTTTCCTTGTAGTAGCAA
Organism: Candidatus Kuenenia sp.; assembly: GCF_027493735.1. Taxonomy (NCBI): domain Bacteria; kingdom Pseudomonadati; phylum Planctomycetota; class Candidatus Brocadiia; order Candidatus Brocadiales; family Candidatus Brocadiaceae; genus Candidatus Kuenenia; species Candidatus Kuenenia sp. The sequence continues at coordinate 169,861 of NZ_JAOSKF010000022.1, read as the reverse complement.
GGTACCTCTCTTTTCCTTGTAGTAGCAAGGTACGCCTTGCCACTACAAATCACACCCCTTATAATGATTTGTATTCTTTCAGTAATTTCCTGAATTTGTAAACCGTCACTTCATATGCTTCTTTTCCGGTAAGGTCAACCCCGGCGTCTTTCAGGATTTCAAGCGGTTCTTTGTGTGATCCTGCTCCCAGAAATGTCAGATAGTCTTCGACGGCGCCTTTTTCACCGGAGGTTACGCGTTCAGACAAAGCTATTGCCGCGGACAAACTGGTAGCATATTTGTAGACATAAAAGGCATTGTAAAAATGAGGAATTCTAGCCCACTCGTAGTTTAATTGCACATCAATAACCATTCCCTTACCCAGATAGGTTTCAAGATTTTTCAGGTAAATGCCGGTTATGCTTTTCGAGGTCAGCACCTTGCCGGATTCTGCCATCTCGTGAATATCTTTTTCAAAATTTGCGAACATGGTCTGTCTATAGAAGGTTGCCTCTATACGTTTCATATTATGATACAGATAAAATTTCTTCTCCTCGCGGGTTTCGGCAATCTTTGACATATGATCAAATAACAGCGCTTCATTGAATGTAGAGGCTATCTCTGCCAGAAAGATGGGATTCTGATAATAAATGTATGGTTGATTTTCAATGGAATAATCCCGATGCAGGCAGTGGCCGAATTCATGTGCAAATGTTGAAACATCCGAAAACTTTTCCGTGTAATTTAAGAAAATTAATCCCCGGCTCGCATAACTCCCCCATGAGAATGCCCCTGATCTTTTGCCGGGAGATTCAAAAACATCAATTACCCGTGCACTAACGGTAGCGTCGTACTTCCTGAGATATTCAGCCCCAAGCGGTTCAAGTGCAGTACGAACCAGAGTACGCGCCTCTTCATAAGAATATTTTTTAGCAGTTTCACCAACCAGGGGCACATAATTATCATAGAAGTGTAATGCTTCTATGCCGAGTTCTTCCTGTTTCAGTGCATTGAACTCGCTAATCACATCAATATTTTCTTTTGCAACTTCAACGAGATTGCTGAATACCTTGTTTGGCACATAATCGGGAAACAGGGACATTTCCAGCATTGACGCATAGTTGCGTACCTTCGCCAGCTTAATGTTTGCAAGTACGTTTGCAGCATAGATATTTGCCAGTACATCAATATTCTGACGGAAAGGCCGGTAATAATAATCAAACACCTTTTGCCGGAGATCCCGGTCAGGAGATTCTAATAGTTGGGCATATTTTGCATGAGAGAGGTGGATTTTTTCTCCCTTGTGTTCAAATTCCCCGAATAAAATATTGTTATCATGAAAGGCCAAAAAAGCATCATCAGGCTTTTTTAAGGCAATTTTCAGTTCTGCTAAAGCAATTTCCGTTTCCTCCGAAAGGATGTGCGGTTTGTATCGGGCATAGCTTTTCAAAAAGAAGCGATACCCTGCAAGCTGAGAATTTTCGTGAATCATCGTATCGATATCATCAAGCGATAAAGACGACAGCTCTTTTTTTATAAAAACAGTTTCTGCAGAAATCTTTGAAACAAGCAGTTCAATACGGCCCTTCATCTCTTCATACACGGCATTCCGGGTATCTTCAAAAAAGCGTACATGCGCATACACATGTAAATTTTCTCTTACGACAGAATGATCAATGTATAACTGCATGAACTGCCCGAGTTTGCCGGAATCGGCAAGAGCACCTTTAAACGCCATGAGTTGAGGAAGTCCTTTTTCCACCTTCCGGTAGTCTTTCTCCCAACAATCATCCGATGCATACAAAACAGACAAATCCCATTTGTATTTGTCTTCTATTTGATTCCGTGTTTTATTTTTGTTCATATATTTATTTGGATTTTACCCTCCACGAACATTTCCTTTTTTATTTTTGGTAATTTTTTTACCCTTGCTTCCATCTTTAATGCAATACTCCTGCTTCCAATCTTCTTTTTCAAAACCAGCGTTAAAGGTGCCTTCCCTCTTAAGTATTTTGATCCTTTTTTATCATCACTTGAGTGTTCTGCAAATCTTCTTTCCACATCGGTGGTAATGCCTGTATATAATCTTCCATGTTTACATCGTATCAAATACAAAAACCAATTATTCATTTTTAAATTTCTCACGTAAGCATAATCGGCGCGAAGCATGAAGCGACCGCATGCATGCCATTGTTATGCACCTTCAACTCTTACAATGTTTTGTCAGAAAACGGTCCAGTTGGCAGGCAAACGACTGAATGTCTTTCCGTCCAAACGAAGATGGGCCTCCGGTAATCATACCGCCGGCCCGGAGTTCATCCAGGAGATTGCGCATGGCCAGCCGCAGTTTTATGTTTGCTTCCGTGTAGAGATCGCCTCTCGGGTCAATCGCATATGCTCCCTTCTCAACAACACGGTATGCAAGTGGTATATCAGCAGTGATAACCAGATCGCCCTGTTGAGCCATCGCAACGATACGATTATCTGCCACATCAAAACCTGCAGATACCGTAATACTTGAAATGTACATAGATTGAGGAACCTTCAGATGCTTATTTGAGACCAGAAGCAACGGAATGCGAACGCGCTCAACTGCCCGGAATAGGATATCCGCTATCACACCTGGAAACGCATCAGCATCGACGAGTATCTGCATTTAACGCCCTCTCAGGTTATAATGCACGCTGTATAACAGGTAGCAATGAAGTGGCCGTAAGATTGCCGCTTTCGCCAGGGCTGAACCGAAAAATCTCTTAATGAACAACCGTTTTTCCTCTCAGGTTTTCAATAATCCTTGTGCCGCGATTTCTTTAACAGTTTACGAAGACAAGAAGCATTCAGCAAATATTATTTAACAGGTTTCTAAAAAATTGTTTTAGAAAAACACAATCCCCTGTTTCCCCTCACTTTTTTACCCTTTCTGTTAATTGTTTCGCTTCGTTTTTCCTTTCGGTTCCCTAATAAAATCCGGCCATTTTCTCTATCAAGTATCTGTTTGGTATCTTCAATGATGTCTTGTGGTATAACCGTTGGCCACATACAACACATTTGATGAGAGACCGGGTTATGTTTGTACGCCTTCGGGTGCTTTTGGTATAATTTCGCATATGTTTCTTTATATTCGGCTTTCACTACACATATGCAATGCAATTAAAATTTATACGCCTATTTGTGCTAAAAGAAAAGAAAATTTGCATAAATCAAATTGTTCTGCTAGCTTGACAACATATTTTTATTGTGTTAATATTTTTTATATTTTTTAAAATTTTAATAATAGGGACAGAGCGATTTTTAATATAAACAATTTAATCATAACAATACCAGCAATCCTTTATGCGTTGACAATACATGAATTTTTTCATGGTTGGACGGCAAACAGGTGTGGTGACCCAACAGCAAGACTACAAGGCAGATTAACGTTAAACCCGCTTGCCCATATTGATATTATGGGTGCGTTATGTTTTGTTTTTGCAGGTTTTGGATGGGGCAAACCCGTTCCCATAAATCCCAATAATTTTAGAACTCCACGCAGGGATAACATGATTGTTTCATTTGCAGGCCCTGCATCTAATTTCATTTCGGCATTTTTATTTGGCATGGTATTTCAACTGTTGCGCAATATTCCCCTGCCGTCAAATCTCTCCACGATGATATTTAACTTATTAATCACGATGATTGTCGTAAACCTGTCATTGGCATTTTTTAATATGATCCCAATTTTTCCTCTTGACGGTTCACATATCCTGGAAGGTTTATTGCCGTATCGTCTATCCGTCCGATACAAAGAAATAGAACGTTACGGACCCTTTATCCTGTTAGGGCTTATTGTAATGGGAAATTTTACTGGGGTGTCTATTCTTAGCCTGGTGCTTGGCCCGCCGATAAAATACTTCCTGAAGCTTTTCTCAGGGTTATCTTAAAAGGGATGATAGCCTTTTTTTTGAAGCGCCAGAGAAAAATGCAGGACTTTTAGCAGGATAAGCTTTATGGAAATAGCGGATAATTATAAAGTAGATTTAGACATTTATAACGGACCTGTAGATCTGCTCCTTTATTTGATTAAAAAGGATGAGGTAAATATTTATGACATTCCTATTTCCAGGATTACAGAGCACTATTTGCACTATGTAGATGCATTGCAGACGCTTGACATGAACAATATCGGCGATTTTTTGATAATGGCCGCAACGTTAATGTATATAAAATCGTATATGCTCCTTCCAAAGACCGAAATGAAAGATGAAGATGAAATTGAAGATCCAAGGACTTCTTTGGTAAAACAATTGTTAGAATATAAAAAATACAAGGAAACTTCTATCGTCTTGTCTCATAAAGCGGATCATTGGGGCAGAAAATGGAAACGGTTATATTATGAAAATCCCTTAGAAACAGCGACAGAAAACGAAGAGAAAATTCCTCTAGAAGGGGTGAGCCTTTGGGATTTGTTGCAAAAATTTTCAGACCTGATGAGTCAAACATTGTTTGATGTTCAGGGCAGAACAATTGTTTACGACGATACCCCGGTAAAGGATTATATGGAGGCCGTTCTATTGCGTGTTCAACAGAGCGCCCCTGTTTCTTTTTTTGCGCTTTTTGAAGGGATAAGAGAAAGACGTCGCATCATTGGTTTTTTTTTGGCGCTATTAGAACTGGTAAGGCAGAATAAGGTAAGAATAGAACAGCCACTAAATTACTCCGACGTACAAATATCTTTATACAATTAATTACAAATACTTTAACTCGCCACTTTTTCACCTCTTTTTTGTGCAATCGTATCCTATAACATTGGCATACATAGTTTTAATTTGAATTTAATTCGTTAGTTTGTTAGTATCTTTGCTTCTTTGTTTGTCTCGTAAGGCAGGTATTACCGCCTAAAAATAAACACGCGGACATAAATGTGAGTTTTATTTTTGGCTGCGGCTGCTTAAAAAGTATTTAAAAAAATGTTTTTGGCATTGAAATGTCATTTGGAGATAATAGGTTATGGTTTCTAAGGAATTGTTGGAAATACTCGCATGCCCGCTGTGCAAAACAGATGTTCGACTGGAGGGCGACAGGATTATTTGTGTGCAATGCGGGCGAAGGTATCCTGTAAAAGATGATATACCGGTTATGCTTATAGATGAAGCAGCGTTGCCAGAAACGAAAGAGAAGGAATCTTAATGGATAGAAAATCGCTGATTGCATTAATCATTTGCGGGGTAATAATGTTATTATACTACCCCATTATACTGCCTTTGCTATCTCCAAAAACAGAGAAGGTAACACAAGAGGAACTCTCTGCCGAAAAACGACGCCTCGAAACAAAAAATGAAATAAGGACGGTCACTCCTGCGTTGCTGCCTTCTCAGGAAACTTTGCGTGAGATGGACATACATGAAGAAGAAGTGGTGATTGAAAATGAATGTATTAGAACAGTGTGGATAAATGACGGTGCGGCGCTCAAATCGGTTAAACTAAAGGATTTTAAAAGTCAGGATTCGAAAGATACTTTAGAATTAATAAAAGATGCTGATACGGAATATCGCCCCCTCGCCATAAGCTATATATATCAAAAGGCAGATTTCCAAAGACAGAGATACAGGATAACGGATAGAAGCAAGGGAAGGATTTCGTTTAGCACAAGCCTGGAAAGCGGACTTAATCTTATCAAGACCGTTTCCATACCGGATGGTAAATACCAAGTGGATATGGAAATTGTATTGGAAAACAATACAGACGCTGAAATTTCTTTAGCATACGATATCATTGCCTCCTCCATGATTACGCACGAAGGCGTAATTTCGACAGATATTGCAGGGCTTGTCGGCATCGATATGGGGAACCATAAAATTAAATTAGTATCCACCGCACCGAAAGGGTTTCCTGCCAAAAATGAGTCTCGTGGCATTGTTTGGGCGGGTTCAACGAATAAGTATTTTGCCACAGTGTTGAAGCCTGCTTCCAGTGAATGGGTAGCATCTGTTCATCTTCAGGCATTTGATATGCAAGGTATGCCTTCAGAGGAAAAGGCGGAACAGGGTGATTTTATGGTCAGCTTGCAGACGGGGAGAATACACATAGCTCCGCATACGTCCGTCAGACATGGATATCTCTATTTTGTAGGCCCGAAGAAAGAAGAGGTTTTGGGTCAGTATGGCACCATGGATGCTATCATAAGTTATGGGTGGTTAAATGTCATAAGCAAACTGCTCCTTGGTTTTTTAAATGCTGTTCATAACGTAATTCCCAATTATGGCATTTCCATCATAGTATTAACGATAATTATCAAGGCTCTTTTGTTTCCGTTAACGAGAAAAAGCCAGGTTTCCATGTTTAGGATGCAACAGTTGCAACCGCTGATTAACCAGCTTAAGGAAAAATATAAAAACAATAAGCAAAAAATAGGCCAGGAACAGGTGTTGTTGTTTAAAAAATATGGTGTAAATCCAATGAGCGGCTGCTTGCCAATGATATTGCAATTGCCTGTTTTTTTTGCACTGTTCAGAACACTGCAGCTCTCTTTTGAAATGAGGCAGGCACCTTTTGTTTTTTGGATAAATGATCTTTCCATGCCTGACACACTGATGTATTTGCCGTTTACCATCCCTTTTCTCGGTAATACCCTGAATATCCTGCCGATAATAATGACAGGCGCTTCCTTTGTTCAGATGAAATTAACGCCGAAATCTCCAGCCACTGACCCACAGGCTCAGGCGCAGCAAAAAATGATGTCATTTATGCCAATTATGTTTGCGTTCATTTTATATAAAATGCCTTCAGGACTTACCCTTTATTGGACAACAAGCACTATATTCAGCATCGTTGAAAGCCTATTCATTAGAAAATCTATTAAAAAAATAAAAATAGTTTAGTGTGATCCCCCCTTTTTTTGCGCTCCCATAGCTAAATATTCAACAGGCAAAAAATATCCCTAATATAACCGTGACATCATATGCTTCCTGAAGTACAGGATACCATTCTTACCGTAGCAACGCCAGCAGGCAGATCCTTTCACGCAGTGATCAGGGTAAGCGGATCAGAAGCAATTCCCTCGATCCATGAAATATTTGTTCCTTCTGCTAATATAAAACTAGAAAACTTACAAACATTTGTTTCTATAAAAGGATGTATTTGTTTGCCTGCGGAGTCATTAAAAATTCCTGCTGTTTTATATGTGATGAGGCAGCCACATTCCTATACAAAAGAAGATATCGTGGAGATTCACACTTTGGGAGGCAGGCCAATCGGAGAAATGATTCTGCAATATATTTTACAAAAAAAAGAAGGATTAAAAGACGGTTTGCGGCTTTCGCGGCCGGGAGAATTTACAAAACGAGCATTTTTGCACGGACGAATAGATCTTGCGCAGGCGGAAGCGATAAAAAACCTCATTCGTTCGCAATCAGATTCAGAACTCGATTTGGCAATTTTGCAATTGTCAGGAAATGCTTCTCTGCGAATTAAAGATATTCAAAACAAAATAACCTCCCTTTGTACATATATTGAAATGTCCATTGACTTTTCAGACCAGGACATTGAATTAATATCCCGGATGGAAATGATAAACAAAATGGAAGATATTAGAAATGATATTGTTAATCTAATGAATAAGCCGTTGACGGATAAAATATCTTCTGAAGAAATTCGTACGGTACTATATGGCAAACCGAATGTGGGAAAATCGAGTTTGATTAACGCGCTGCTGGGGGAGAAAAGAGCTATTGTAAGTGACAGACCAGGGACTACGCGGGATATGGTTACCGGAGTTTTGGAAATAGGAAGCGTGTGTTTTAAATTAACAGATATAGCGGGTTTCGATGAAGCAAGAGAACCTGTTTTTTTACAAGCAAGAGAAAAGGCTCAAGGTGCCTTGAAAAGTGCACATCTGTTATTGCTTGTTTTTGCCGGTAATGAAAAAATGGATATCCAATCATTGGAAATAAATCATAGTGAGGTTGCCAATAATGTAATTGTGGTGGTCAACAAATGCGATTTAATGCCGGAGAGTTCTTCCTTTGAACTGCCGGAAGAAGTAAAAAAATATACTGTTGTGTATGTTTCTGCATTAACCGGCGAGGGATTGGAGAGATTAAAGACACTTATGTTTGATAAAGTTTTGGCCGGGCAGATAGAACGATCAAACACACTTCATTTTTTCAATGTTTATCAAAAAGACGCCATGCAACGGTCGTACGAACGAATAGAACAGGCGATAGCGTCTTTCAGAGATACTATGAGCGATGAATTTATTGCCATGGACCTGAGAATGGCAGTGGACATTCTTGGTGAAGTAGTAGGTGAAATTACGACAGAGGATATTTTAGATAAAATATTTCAGGAATTTTGTATTGGGAAGTGAAATGCGCGAGAGGCCTTCATGGGACGAATATTTTTTGAGGATTACAAAAGAAGTTGCGCGGCGGTCAACATGCCTGCGCAGACAGGTAGGTGCTGTTCTTGTTTTGGAAAAACATATTCTAGCCACAGGTTACAATGGAGCGCCAAGCGGGCTTCAGCACTGTCTGGAAATTGGCTGTTTGCGGGAACAATTAAGAGTGCCGCCTGGCGAACGCCACGAATTATGCCGGGGGCTTCATGCTGAAATGAATGCTCTTATACAAGCAGCGCGCTACGGAATAAAAATTTCGGGAGCAACCTTGTATAGCACAACCTGTCCATGTTCTTTGTGCGCTAAAATGCTGGTGAATGCCGGAATAAAGCGTATTGTTGCCATTTCCGATTACCCCGATGCCCTTGCAAAAGAAATACTTCATATGGCAAATGTCCCGGTTGACTTTGCAGGGCTTGAAGAACCTGTTGTGGGCGATGAAAAATAGTAACAAAACGCCTTTCAAAAATAAAAAGTTTTTGTCCTCGATAGTATACGTGTTAAACTCAATAATACAGTAAAAACGTTGAATTATTTTTGCTTGAAAATCAATAAAGCAGGTTTTTTGGTAAATCTTCTTGACATCATATATCTTGTATGATATATACTTCAGACTAACATATATAGCTATAAATGTGTTTTTGGTACCTTATCAGTAATTTCTTTAACGGTTTTTGTTAAAATATTTAATAGTGAAACCCGAAATACTGGATACGAAACGAATTCTAATGATAAAATGATTTTATATTCCAAACGAGCGCGTCTTTCGTGTTTCGTGCTTGTTTGGTTCTGGCTTCTCCATGTTAGGTTAAGGGCGCATGCAATGCTTGTTTTGTAAAGCGGATAATGACAAAGTGATTAATTCTCGTACAACAGCGGATGGTCTAAGTATTAAGCGCAGGCGGGAGTGTTTGGACTGCGGTCGTCGATATACTACATACGAGCGAGTTGAAGAAAATCCATTGCGTGTCGTTAAGAAAGATGGACGGCGCGAGATGTATGATCGGAAAAAAGTATTTAATGGTTTGCTGAAAGCGTGTGAGAAGCGGCCTGTCTCTACCGATATAATAGAAAATATCGTTGATGAAATAGAGCGCGAAATATATAGCAAATTCGACCGTGAAGTAAATGCAAACTTTATTGGTTCTCTGGTAATGCAGAAATTAAGGATTCTTGATATGGTTGCTTATGTTCGTTTTGCTTCTGTATACAGGGAATTTAAAGATATTTCGGAATTTATAGATGAGCTAAAACCGTTTATGCAGGGAACCAAGAAGAAGATGCGATGAAAGAACAACTACAAGTTATAGTATTAAACCTGTTAGGAGGTACGGAAAGATATGGGTAATATGATAGAGTATGTCGTAAAACGAGACGGAAGGACAGCTCCTTTTGTTGAAAAAAAGATTGCTGATGCGATTTTTAAGGCGGCGCAGGCTGTTGGGGGTAATGATCGTGCTTTGGCAGAAGAACTGGCTGTAGTGGTTTCTATGTTTTTGGCGAAGAAATACAATGGAAATCCCCCGGGCATAGAAAATATCCAGGACGTGGTGGAAAAGGTACTTATTGAGACGGGGCATGCGAAAACAGCGAAGGCTTACATTATATATAGAGACAAAAGGGCAAGAATTCGTGATTCGCTGAGGGTAAGAAAGCAATCCCAGAAAAGAGTGGATACTACAGATGTTTCTCTCATGGTCGATACGGAGACAAAGGACGAAACTTTTCCCTGGGATAAAAGAAAAGTCGCCGTAGCGCTGGAAAAGGAGGCGGATATCTCCGGAGAGGTTGCTGAAGAAATTGCAAGCGTAGTGGAGCAAAGGGTGTTTTCTTCAGGGTTGAACCGTATTTCAACGTCTTTAATCCGGGAGCTGGTGGATAATGAATTGTTTGAGCGTGGATACAGTAAAAAACTGGAAAAACAGGCCGTGCTTGGTATGCCCAAATATGATCTCGATGAGTTAATACTGTCAAAAAATAAGGAAAACAGCAACATTGCCACTAATAATCCGGAAGCAATAAATCTTGCAATTGCAGAAAACACTTTAAAACAATACGCGCTTCAGGAGGTTTTTTCCAAAGAGGTCTCTGAGGCACATCTAAGTGGGATGGTACATCTTCATGACCTTGGATATCCGACCAGAGTATATTGCTCTTCTCATTCTTTAGAGTATTTAAAAAAATATGGATTGTCGCTTGAGAATTTAGATACCGATTCAGCGCCAGCGAAGCACGCGCGTACATTGACAGGCCATTTAAATACATTCCTGGCTTCCATGCAGGCATATTATGCCGGGGCGTTAGGTGTGGGGTATATTAATATTATGTATGCTCCTTACCTTGAAGGGATGAGCCATCAGGAAATGAAGCAGGAGGCACAACACCTCATATTTAGCTGTTCGCAGAGCGCTTTTTCCAGGGGGGGGCAGACGTTATTTCTTGACTTTAATATACACACAGGCATTCCCGGTTATTTAAAAGATATACCCGCTATAGGTCCTGGTGGGAAACCGACGGGAAAAACTTATGGAGAGTATGCGGAAACGGCGAGGAGGTTTACTCTGGCGATGTTGGATGTTTGGAGGGAAGGGGATTGCTATGGCCATGTCTTTGCGTTTCCTAAATGTGATTTTCACATAAATGAAGAATCGTTTAAAGATCCGAAACAATATGAGCTTTTGGAATATGCCTGTCAGATTGCCAGTGAGAATGGCGTACCATACTTTGTATTTGACAGGGATGAGATAACCCTCTCTGCATGCTGCCGTTTACGTACTACAATTGATGATAATTATATGATCAAACATCCTGAAAGCATGCGTTTTTGCGGCTTTCAAAATATAACGATTAACCTGCCCCAGGCCTCCTATAAGGCGGGAAAAGGTAATTGGGATGCGCTTTACAAAGAGATTGATAAAGCAATTGAAATTGCGGTAAAGGCGCATCTTCAAAAAAAGAAATTTATCAGCAAACTAATGTCGGGACCGGAAATGCCTCTTTGGGAAATTGGAAAGAAAGCAAAAGATGGTCGTCCATACGTAGATCTTGAGGCGTCAACATATATTGTAGGCATTATTGGGTTAAATGAATGTTTGCAGTTTATGACGGGAAAAGAATTACATGAAGGCGATGATATGATCCGCCAGGGTTTGCGCGTGGTTTCCCACATGTATACGCGTGTGAAGGAAGCAGGGAAAAAGCATAAGTTGAAGTTTTCTTTGGAAGAATCTCCCGCCGAAAGTGCAAGTAGAAGATTGGCAAAGGTGGATATGCGAAATTTCCCTGAAGCGGCGGACGTTGTAAAAGGAAATGACGAAAGGGACGGCTTGTATTATACCAATAGCATACATCTTCGCCCGGATGCCCCGGTAGATATGATTACCAGAATATACCTTCAGAGTAAATTTCACACGATGATTGAATCTGGTGCAATAATACATGCATTTGTAGGAGAAGAAAGGCCGCCGGCCTCCAGCATTTTGAATCTCGTGAAAAAAACATTTAAGAATACACAGGCTGCTCAGGTTACCATATCTCCCGAGTTCACCATTTGCAACGATTGTAAAAAAGTCACAAAAAAACTTACGGATATTTGCGGCTATTGCGGGTCGAGAAATGTTTATGGTATAACAAGAATCGTAGGCTATTTCAGCCGTATAAATAATTGGAACAAATCTAAAATAAGTGAATTGGCGGACAGGCATAAGGGCAATTATCGTGTAGAGGATATTTTTACGGGCAAGAGTGCTTCTGTAGAATCTTGTGCGGCAAAAAGTTAGAATACGAGCTTTATTTAACATGGCAGCGGTAGTGGTGATGTTTTTCAAATTTTTATTTAGATTTTTTGAATGAATATACCAATTAAAGGTTTTATTGAAAATAGTCTCTTAGAGTGGGAAGGAAAGATTGCCTCCATCATTTTTCTGCCAACGTGCAATTTTCTCTGCCATTATTGTCATGCCCCGCATTTGGTGCAAACCCCGAATAAATTAGAATCAATACCTTTGGAGTCAGTAACGAAAAAACTACAGCAAAGTTTTGGGTGGATAGATGGCGTTGTTGTTTCGGGCGGAGAACCCACCATGTATAAGGAATTAGGCGAATTGCTGAAAATATTCAAGGATATTGGTGTTCTGGTGCGCTTAGATACAAACGGAACGAATCCTTATGCATTGAAAGATTTAATCGAAAAAGACCTTTTGGATTGTATTGCAATGGATGTAAAAGCGCCTCTTCGTAAAAATAAGTATGAAGAAATAGCTGGAACTCCCTGTAATGTAGAGGATATTGTAAATAGTATTCATATTATTATGGAGAGTGGCATTGAGTATGAATTCCGTACTACGGTCTGTCCTTCACAATTGGATCAATATGATATCGAGGATATCTCAATGTCCATAAGGGGTGCAGAACGATATATCATACAGTCCTTTAAACCGAATCATTGTTTGAATACGGATATGTTAAATGAAAAGCCCTATTCTTTTGAAATGCTCAGGGAATTTGCAATGGTGGCAGGCAAATATGTTAATTATTGCTGTGTCCGGGGAGATGAAGGAAAAGTTTTATCGAGAAATTGGTAGGTTCATTATACCGTTGGTCCCAATAATCTATGAGAGGGGGTGATATTTAATGCCGGTAAAGAAGTGTGGTACTTCCGCAAAAACAGGAGCAAAAAAAACAGCTACAAAGAGTGTTGGCACCAAAACGACAAAAGCAAAAACCGCAACAAAAGCAAAGACAACAACAGAAAAAGCGAAGACGACGACAAAAGCAAAAGCCAAGCCTGCTGCAAAGAAGGCGAAAAAGTAATAGCCAGTTTAATGTTATTTATATTTTAGCAGACACATGTATTCAAAAGTATTTATGTATACAGGTTATTAGGAACGAGACAGTTTTGCATACGTATTTTTATTGGTATGGGACCAATCTATGTGTAATGGGGGAAGGGCGTTTCGATTCTATCGGAACGTCCTTCTTTGTCATTAATTAGCCAACTAAAGGATCATGTGTTCCGCCTCTCCCCGCCCGTTTTTAACAGTAAATCGTGGGCTACGGAATGAAGGTTTTCAAAATTCCAGAATAGCATCGAGTCTGTAGAGATGTAAATGCCTCGCGTCTCTGTTAGCCAAAAGATTAATTTAGCACAAGAAGTTTTAATCTTTTTAACAAATCAATTAATAAACATATTCCTATCCCTCTCGAGAGGGGAATTTTAGCTGTCCCCTCATGGAAGGGGGTTTAGGGCAGGTAGAAAAGTCTTTACATACAACCTGTCCTCTTTTTTTGGAGCGGAACCTTAAAAAGTCGTTGCCAAAGATGGCAGAATTTGATGTTAAGGAATTTCAATCTTTTTAGTTAAGCAATTAACAAACCCAATGCGGCCCCTATGGTAGGCCATGTATCCTTGCATGGTTTTATGACATGAAATGCAATACGCTTGTCCTGTCAATGAGGAGAACTTTGGATGTCACCTCCCGGGAGAGGATCGAGGGGTAGGTAAAATAAAAACCGTCGGGGTTTTGTTTTTTAAAACCCAACCTAATTAAAAAAAGTAGCGCAGAGTTATGAAATTAAAGAAGCTGGAATTGTTCGGATTTAAATCGTTTGCCGAAAAAACCGAAGTTGTTTTTGAGGACGGCATAAATGTAATTGTCGGTCCCAATGGATGCGGCAAGAGTAATATAGTGGATGCTGTTAAATGGGTGCTTGGCGAACAAAGCGTTAAATCGTTGAGAGGCAATGAAATGTCGGATGTTATTTTTAATGGCACCGAAAAAAGGCCCTCTCTTGGTTATGCGGAAGTATCGTTGACTATTTTGAACAATAAGGGACTATTGCCTCTGGAATATACTGAAGTGTGTATTACGCGCAGGCTGTATGCTTCCGGAGAATCTGAATATCTTATTAATAAGCAAACCAGCAGATTAAAAGACATACGCGAACTTTTTGTAGATACAGGCTTTGGTTCAAATGCGTATTCTGTGATTGAACAAGGGAATGTCGATGCGTTACTCAGAGCGAATGCTCACGAAAGGCGTGCATTGTTTGAAGAGGCCGCAGGTATCAGCAGATTCAAATTACAGAAAAAAGCTGCTTTGTCTAAATTAGAACATGTGGAACAAAATTTGTTACGAATAGGCGACATTGTTGAGGAGCTACAAAAGCAGCTTCGTTCCATAAAAGTTCAGGCATCGAAGGCTAGAAGATATCAGGAGTACAGAGAACAATTAAAAAAACTAAAGGTAGGACTTTCGCTTAAAAATTACAGAGAGCTTGGTGACAATAAGGCGTCTGTTTCTGAACAAATAAAACAAATAGAAGAACAAAGACAAAAAGTAACCACTATTATAGATACTCTTAAATTACAAATAGATGAAGTTGAAGAGGCCTTGGAACAATTGGAACTGCAATCAGCGGCATTACAGACGGAAAAAATGAGCCTTGAGTCGCAAATATCAAAAGACGAGGATAAAATAAAATATAATACCGAACGTATTAAAGAATTAAAAACCCGGCGCGAAAGACTCTTGGAACAGCAAAAGACATTGGAAAATAAGATAGGCGAAACAAAAAACACTATTTTAAAATCTGAGGAAATGCTACACGTATTGACGCGGGATATAGGAACGGTACAAAACGACCATCAGAATAAAGAAATTTCAAGTAAACAAATAAACCTTGAATGCGATATTTTGTATCAGGGCATGGAAGAAAAAAAGGCGGAGGTTATTGCTACACTGCAAAAAGAATCTGGCGTACAGAATGAAATCGGCAGTTTGACTATGGAAAAAGAAACATTGATGGGGAGAGTGATGAGGCTTCAAAAAAGGCAGGACGAAATTGCTTCATCTCTGAATATGTTGAAATCGAGATATGAGACCGTTGCAGATGAAAAAAATACTATTACGATAGAGTATGATATTTTAGAAAGCAATTTATTCGCTTCAAAAGGCCGTATACAAGAAATTATTAACACAATCCGTTCCTTAGAAGACCAAATTAACCTAAAAAAACAATTGCAAAGCAGTAAAAAATCGCGACATGAAGTACTGATGGACTATGAGGTTCGCGCAGAGGGTATTGATTCAGGGGCAAAATGTATCGTTGGAGAATCGCAGAAAACAGATTCTGTTTTGAAAGGTATACAAGGCATGATTGTGGATATGCTGAAGGTGGATTTGCAGTATGCTCTTGCCATTGAAGCTGCATTGGGAGATAAGGTGCAAGGCATTGTTGTGAGCACCACGCAAAATGCAATAGAGGCGCTTGCCTTTCTACTGGAACATCAAAAAGGAAATGCCATTTTTTTCCCATTAGACCGTATGCATGGGCAATCTTCTCGCAATGAGGAAATTTTACAAAAACCAAATGTCATTAGCGTTGCAAGCCGTCTTGTTAATTGCAGGGAAGATATTCGGGAGGTAATAGAGGGATTTTTGGGCAATGTCCTTGTTGTTGAAAATCTTGAAGCTGCAATGTGGCTGAATAGCCAAGGCATCAATGTTCGCTGTGTAACACTGAATGGAGAGTTGTTTGAATTGGACGGGACAATCAGCGGCGGCAGAAAGCAGGGGCAGGTAGGCATTATTTCCCGAAGAAGTGAATTGGAGAAAATTGAAGATGAATTGCTCCGTATACAGGAGGAACTGGAGAGGCTTGAGGGGGAAAAGTATACGTATGTGGGCGAACTGACCGGGCTTGAAGAGAAAACTGCCCAATTGGCGGTAAAGATAGAACAGTTGAATTTACTGAAAATGTCAAAGGAAAATGAACTTTCGCAAAACAGACAAAAACAGGAAGAACTTCTGGCAGAAGAAAAGATGAACGAAGAGGAATCAGACGAAATAAACGGCGAAATAGAAAACACCCATGAACGCGAAATTTTATTGAGGGAAAGATTGGAAGTCCTCAATCAACGCCATGAAGCATTAAAAGAACAAATCGAAGAGACATCGATGCTTGTTAAAGAAAAGGAAGTTATAAGGAAGGAAATGCAGGAAGAAATTATGTCTTTAAAGGTGATGCTTGCACAGAAAGAAGAGAAAAAAGACAGTCTGGCAGAGACGTTAAACAAACTTTCCGCAGACCTGCAGGAAATGGAAGAACAGGTTCGGGATATAGCAGATGAGCATAAAAATTGTCAGCAGAAAATATTTGATGCGGAAATAGAAATCAAAAATACGGAACAACACATTGAGGCGCTTCAATCAGAAAAAATTGTTATTGATGAAAGGACGGAAAATCTGAGTGCAGAAATAGAAAGAAATGATTATCATGCCGCGGAATTACGTACATCCCTGGAAGGAAACCAGGCAGAATATGGGAGTGTAGAACAGCATCTTCAGGAATTGCGATTTAAAGAAAATGAATATAATATCCGTATAACCAATCTTGAGGAACGGATAAGAGAAGAATATAAACTTGAAATTTCCGAACTACACAGTAACCGTGAAGAAATTGAGCAGGAACTCAGCAGTTTGAAGGAGAAGCAAGCTCAGTCCGACGTTTCACCGGAGGAATTTTGGGAAGCGGTTTCTGTTGAAATAGAAGAATTACAAGGAAAAGTGGAGCGTTTGGGCAATGTGAATCTGGAAGCCATTGCGGAACAGGAAGACCTTGAAAGCCGGGAGGGTTTTCTCCTCACCCAAAAGGAGGATCTTGAAAAGTCGCATACGAGTCTGCTGAATCTGATAAAAAAAATTAATCATACGAGCCGTGAATCTTTTGAAAAAACCTTCCATGAAATCCGTGAAAATTTTCAAATGATGTTCCGGAAGCTGTTTGGCGGAGGAAAAGCAGATATAATTTTGGAGGAGAACGTTGATATCCTCGAAGCGGGAATTGAAATAGTTGCGCAGCCACCCAACAAAGAACTTCGTTCAATCACGCTCCTTTCCGGGGGAGAGAAAGTGATGATCACCGTGGCGTTGCTGTTTTCGGTATTTCAGACAAAACCAAGCCCCTTTTGCATCCTCGACGAGGTGGACGCCGCCCTGGATGAAAGCAACATCAACAGGTTCAGTCTTATTATTAAAGAGTTTACCAGAGACACGCAGTTTCTCATGATTACGCATAATAAAGTTACTATGAGCATTGCGGATGTGCTTTATGGCATCACGATGCAGGAACCAGGGGTATCAAAAAAGATTGCCGTGAAGTTTGATGAGATTGAGAAAAAGGTTGCTTAATACGCAGAATGGCAAAATGTGTTTGACAACAGATGAAGGAGTGAGTATCATTACCCGCAGTTGTTGAAATAAGAACAAATATATATGCGATGGAGTTCGCTTAATCGCTGCTATTGTAGCTAATAACTCCTGTCAAAGATTTCCTCTGGCAGGAGTTTTTTTATTTTGAAAAACCCCTGTCAAACGAATGGTTTTGGCAGGGGTTTTTCTGTTAAATTTACGTATAGGAATTTCAAAGTTTTTGTAGAGACGCATTGCATGTGTTTCCCCGTTTTGTTTATTCAGTTAAAAGTCGCCTAAGACCTAATTAATTCAATTAAGTAGATGAACAGCTACGTTTGTTTTTCCGGAGGATTTGAAGTTTCATGTTAGATGAATTTGTAGAACATAAGAAAGAAATATTGAGTGTAATTGAAAATATAGAGGACTTGTCAAAAAATGATGCTGGGATTGGAGACGGCCTGCTTGCTATGGTCAGGAAACGGTTGGTAACAAACAGCTTTAATCTGGTGGTTTTAGGACAGTTTAAAAGAGGCAAAACGACTCTTATCAACAGTTTAATTGGCAAAGAAGTCCTCCCATCATCGGTAGTCCCATTAACTTCTATTGTGACGATCCTGAGATTTAGCCATGAAATCAGATGTATAATTTTCATGGAAGATGGTAGTGAAAGGGAAATTAGTGTGGAGGAATTACCTCGGTATGTTACTGAAAAGGAAAATCCAGGAAATGTACGCAGAGTGCGATGCGCTATCATTGAATATCCGTCACCTTTTCTTGAAGCGGGGATGATGCTGGTCGATACCCCGGGAGTGGGATCAACCTTTCTGCATAACACGGAAACGACGTATGGATTTTTAGACCACCTTGATGCCGCATTGTTCCTTATGAGCGCTGATGTTCCCATCTCACAGGTGGAAAAGGAACTCCTTGATACCATCAAAGATTCCACACAGAAGATATTCTTCGTGTTAAACAAGATTGATAATCTGACTTCGAACGAGATGGAGGAAATAGTCGCCTTTAATAAACAGGTGTTAGAGGAGATGGGGTTTGCCGTGCATAAAATCTGGCCTATTTCTGCCAGAGAAGCACTGAAGGCAAAAATAATCAACAATGACGTTCAGCTTTTACAGAGTGGTCTTTTGGAACTTGCAGACGCGTTGGGGAGTTTTCTTTCTTCAGAAAAAGGGAAGATTGTCCTGAATACAACAATATCCAAGACACAGCGGTTTATCTCCCGGAAATTATCTCAGATAGCTATTGAGAAGAGAACATTGGAGGCTTCCGGTGAAGAATTAGAGGATAAGCTAAACACCTTTTATAAACTGGTTACAAACCTGAAACAGGATAGAGAGGATATTGCTTATCTGCTCAAGGGCGAATCCGACAAGTTGTGTTTGAAGGTGGAGGATATGCTAAAGTCTTTAGAAGAAAAAGAGACAGCGAGAATAAAACAATGTCTTGTGGATTTCTATGAAAAAAATCCTGAGTTTAGTCCAACAGTTTTTCGGGATGAGATGCAAAAGGTTATCAAAGAAGAGATTGTCAGGGGATTCGATGTGTTTAGAAAGGATTCCGAGCAGGTGATTTCTAATAATATGCAGGAGGCCTTTAACCGTTTTACGAAACGTTCCAACGATATTATACGTGAGTTTAAAACGGCTGCCGAGCTACTCTTTGAGGTAGCTATGGACACGACGGAATTTGCAGTGGAACTGACGAAAGACAATAACTTTTATTATATGGTGCAGGAATATACGGCGCCTACCGAAGAAGAAGTTAAGTCTATTCTGCGTACTTTTCTGCCTAAATCTATGAGCAGGAAGATGGTTTTTCATGAGATGATGGAAAGGGTGTCTTCTGATGTAAGCCGGAATTGCGGCAGAACACGCTCAGACCTTACAACAAGGATTCACAAGACCATTAACTACTATGCAAAACAATTGAAAGACCTTGGAAGCGACCTTATAGAGCAAATTGAACAAGCTATTCAAAAGGGTCAGGAGAGACGAAAGGCGGGCGATGAGTTTGTACGGATTGAGTTAGAGTTATTGGCAAGCAAGGCTAAGAAGCTGGAAGAACACAAAGGAAAACTGACAAATATTTGGGATGCCATTAATTTGGTTGACGTAAAGCAGGAGCAAATAAACATGGTAATGGTATAAGGTGTGGTTCTGAATAAAGAGGCGATGGAGTTCGCCTGATTGCTATGTGATAGCTGATAACTCCTATTGAAGTCTTGCTTCGACAGGTGTTTTTATTGGGGAAAATCTCTTGTCGGAGCATTAGTCTTGACAAGGGGTTTTTTGTTATGCCGTTATATTTCCAAATTGAAATATAAGCAAAAGAAATAATGCCCTTGTCGAATTTTTATAGGAGGGAGATATGGAAAAAGCAATTGGCATTATTGAGAAAAAAATACGAGATGCATCTTGGGAAGACGTGAAAAATGTGTTTGACACCTTCCGCCACCTTGCCGCAACCCTAAAACAGGATAAGGAAAATATTTTGTATTTGATCGAGGACAAATTGGGTATGTTGTGCTTAAAGGCAAAGGAAATGGTAAAGGATTTTGAGGAAAAGGAAATACTGAGGACAAAGCAATGTCTCCATGATTTTTTTGGAAAAAGTCCGGATACCAATTCCACCGTTTTGAGAAATGAAATGCAGAAAATTATCAAGCAGGAAATTGGTAAGGGGTTTGATGTGTTTCAAAATGACTTTGAGAGGGCAATCTTAAAGAATATGCAAGAGACTGTCGACCATCTTCTGCGGCATACCAGAGACATGATCCGTGAGTTTGAAACAGCCTTAGAAATCCTCTTTGAGATACCTATGGGCCAATTTGAATATTCTATGGATATATACAAGGATGGTAATTTTTATTGCATAGTCCAGGAGCATACGACAACTTCTGGTAATAAGTTTCATTCCATTCTGCACTCCTTTCTTTCACAACCGGCCCGCCGAAAACTGGTTTTACATGAGATGATATCAGAAATAGCATCCAACGTCAGCAGTAATTGCGACAGGATACTCTGTGACGCCACAACAGGGATTTGCGCAACGATTGAATATTATACCCGGCAACTGAAAGGCCTTGGGAACGACCCTATTGCGCGAATAGAACAAGCTATGCAAGAGGGGATAACACAACGAAGCGCAGAAAATGGAATTAGTAAATTAGTCCATCGGAAACTTTTAACCGCGTAATGGCAACGCGTGTCTTGCCACTCACGTGAATTGTTACCGTGCATACCTAATTTGATGGATTCCCATGCTGGTGTAATGAGAAGGATGGCAAGGAAAGTGATAAAGAGGATGCATCATGCTGAATAAAGATCAAAAAAGAGGACTTACGATAGCCCTTCGTATTATGGAGGAAAATATCCGGTATATTGAACAAGTATTCAATAACGACGACTATAATGGCATCCTTTACGATACGAAGTGCAACATGGACGAAGGAGTCAAAAGAGAAATTTTTAAAAGGACATTGCTTATAAAAAACAGAATAAAGGCGCTTTCAGAAAGATTTGATCTTGAAAAGGAACTGAGAGATCCGATAAAGGAGATTTTTGGGAAAATGGTAACACTTTAGTTCTTTGAAAAATTCCAATAATCCCGAAGGGATGAAATGATTATAGAAATTATACGAAAAACCCATAATTAACCCCGAAGGGGTGATATAATTTTATCTTTCATGAAACACCGGACAATGGCGATTATGTCATCCCTTCGGGATTAGGCGTGGTTTTACCGTGTTTTTCTATAATCATATTACCCCTTCGGGGTTCTCCTTTTTTCTCGGAATTTTTCAAAAAGCTAAAGTGTTACGGAAAATGTCTTCATGCTGGTGTATCCTTGAAGATGCCAAAGCAAGGAAGTTGAAAAGGTATGGAGTCGTTGCAAATGAGCTTGAAGACGTTCTCGACCCACACCTTAATGGAATTATTGATTTGATTTTTGATATGGAACGTCTTTTATTAGAAAAGCCAGGCGGAAAATCAGAAAAGGAGTCGATTTTATGATAAACATAAAAGATGGCGATATAAACAATCGGGGGTATGGCACGCCAGTTATTGAGGTCGATGCCTGTGTGCCTTCAGAAACGGCTGAGGAAGCGGCACCGGTAGGTACCGCCAGGGCAACCCTCGCTTTTATCCTACTCGTTCTCGGTATACTGGCTTTCATATTGGACGTCTTTTACTAGAAAAGTCCAACAAGACATTATATAAGGAGTCGATTTTATGTCAGAAACAAAAGGTACTGATATAAGCAATCAGAAGTGTAACAAACTGGTTACTGGGGCCGATGCCTGTGAGCCGTTTGAAACGGCTAAGAAAGCTGGGCTGGTAGGTCGTGCAAGGACGAATCTTGACGCTTTAACCCTGCTTGGTCTCGGTATACTTGCGGGGGTCTTTATTGCGCTTGGTATGCAACTATCCGTGTTAGTAACCCATACCGCAACCTCTAGCTATGGTTTAAACCAACTTGTCGGGGGTGTGGCTTTTACTCTGTCGATGGTTTTAATAGTAATCACCGGCGCAGAACTTTTTATGGGAAACCCTCTTGTCGCAATGTCTTTTCTATCCGGGAAAATTACCGGCAGGGCATTTACGAGGAATGTAATCATAGCGTTTATTGGTAATCTTATTGGAGCGTTAACCTTGGTGGTATGGATATACAAATCTGAGCAGTGGATGATGAGCAATTACCTGCTGGGCGCAAAAATTATTCTCATGGCTAACGAGAAAGTAAACACCTCGTTTGGTGTACTCCTGGCGCGCGGAATGATGGGCAATGCACTGATATGTCTGGGTGTTTGGCTGTGTTACTGCAGTAAAAGCAATATTGATAAAATACTGTCATTGCTGTGGCCTGTTTCCTGTATCATGGCATGTGGGTTTGAGCACGGTGCTGTCAATATGTGGCTTATCCCCATGGGGATTATTCTGAAAGACAACCGAATGGTGCTGACCGTTGCAGAAAAGGTACATGGTGGGAGACTAGACCTTTCCAATCTCACCTTTTTTAAAGGATTTTTATTCGATAATTTGTGTCCTGTCGTTCTCGGAAATGTAATCGGTGGTGTTGTGTTAGTTGCAGGTGCGTACTGGTTTGTATATTTACGCTTTCCTGAGAAGGGAAAGGAGGTTTAGGGTTAATGGGAAACGATATGTCAGAATTCCGCCGGGCAGCACATGCCGGTGCCGCGCATTCGCCTGTGCAAACCGCTGCCATTGTTGAAAACAAGGCTGTCGCAAGGGCAGGATTGCGTGTTATGCAGACCTTTATATTGAGTATCATGGCCGGGATATTTGTTGCCATGGGCGCACAGTTTGCTACTTTTGTAACGAGTGATTCTGCTCTCCATTTAGGCATTACCTCTCTTATTATGGGTATAGTGTTTTCACTCGGACTCATACTGGTTGAAACCGCCGGGGCCGAACTCTTTACCGGTAACAATCTCAACGTTATGGGCTATCTTAGCAAACGTATTACAACCCGGGACTTGCTCAGGATATGGATTATTGTGTATGTGGGTAACTTTATAGGCGGGATCCTGATGGTCTTCTGGATGTATCTGGCTCATCAATGGGAATTTTTTCATTTTATGACGGGCGCAAAGGCGTTGCTTATTGCCCACAAAAAGACTACCCTCTCTTTTGAGGCAGCCCTGGCAAGAGGTGTGCTTTGCAATGCCTTGGTATGCCTTAATGTTTGGTTATGTTATAGTGGTAGAAGCATGGCAGATAAGGTGCTTTCGGTTCTGTTTCCTATCGGCGGTTTTGTTGCCAGCGGGTTTGAACATTGTGTTGCGAACATGTATTTTATCCCGATGGGTTTGGTATTGCGGAAAAACCAGGCTGTCGTTGCTGCTGCAGAAGAGATGGCAGGTAAAACATTAGATATTTCACAACTTACATGGAAGGGATTTTTTATAAATAACCTCTTTCCGGTCACCATTGGAAACTTTGTGGGCGGCGTTGTTTTGGTGGGCGTGGTATTCTGGTTTATTTACCTGCGGCCTCACAACTGCTATAGTAAGCGATAAAAGTAAGTTGTTATTCCTGCGAAAGCAGCAATCCGGTTTTCTGTTTCATTTCTCTGGATTCTCATTTAATTCAAAGGATGGATGTATCATGACATTTTATTGTCCGGAATGTTGGAAGGAAATAAATGCGGTTGAGGAAACATGTCCTTTCTGTAATGCGGATATATTGAAATATGAAGGCATGGATTATGAGAAAAAATTGATAAATGCGCTAAGGCATACAGAACCGGAAACAGTTCTGCGGGCAGTATATATCGTAGGCAGGCTGAAAAGTGAAAAAGCGGTGAAACCTCTTATTACACTCTTTAAAAAAACGGACAGTACCTTTTTAAAGATTGCAATACTCAATACTCTCTGGGAAATAGGAATTCCCACGTCTGTAGAGTTTATTGTAAATCGATCTGATTTGGAAGTGGGAATTGTTGGGAGAACGGCAAGGGACTTGACATACAGGTACATTACTAAATCACAGTGAAAAAGCGAGTTGAATAATTAAGAGTCAAAATAAATGGATAGAGCAAACGAGGTATATTCGCGAATTATCGGCGTCCTTCTTCTGGTTAATATATTTAAGAAGTAAGGATATGATATTAATGCTTTGCTGGCAGAAAATATGAAGTACTGTCCTTTATGCGATGAGTTGGAAAAAATAGTGAGCAGAAACGGTGCATAAGTGGAAAAAGATGTGTTGTTTGGAAGAGAAAAAGAGTGCCAATTTATAACCGGCTTAATGAACGGCAGGAAGAATATCATTATTTACGGTGAGGAAGGAACGGGTAAAAGCGCCATTATTCATGAAACAGTAAGCCGGAGGAAGGCAGAAAAGTTACTTTATTCTCACAGCAGCAAGACATTAAGGGAATCATTAATAAATCCTATTCTCTTTCATGGTAAAGAGACTAAAGATGTTCAGAACAAGAATATTGCAATGTTGAGAAAAGCATTCTTTAGCATGCTTGACAGGGAAAAACCCGCATATATCATTTTTGACCATGTAGAATTAGTTACGCCGAGACTCTATTATTTCTTCCTGTATTTAATGGATAAAAAAATTCCTCTCATAATGATAAGCCGTGGAATAAGGAAAAAAGATATCGACCATTTACGCATGATTTTATTTGATTTTATAAAGGTGGAAATAACGAATCTTGAAAAACCCGCCACGGATAAACTGGTAGATTATTTTGTTAAAGAATTCAATATTAAGGTGAACCACACGGACGATTTCAGAAAAGACATCTATAAGTTTTCAGGCGGCAATCCTAAAATCGTCAAAGAACTTTGTTTCATGGCAAAAGACGCAAAATATCATTCTTGCGGCAATTGCAACGTAAGGCTTATTGATTTAGACCATAGAATAGGCAAGGCAACAGGCGGCAGTACATGAAAGCCCTTCGGACGCTGGATTTATGAAAGTGCATATCTATTGTTTAAACAGAAGATATTCCCCGCACGTTTGCACGCAAGGGGAAATGGATAAATAATCCGGTGGGTTTTAAAAAGAAAGAAGGGGAACGATATCTTATTTTCATGGAAGGTTTATAAGTAAATGTGAGAATTTCGGGCTAAACAAAGAAATAAAATTCAAAAAAAACTTGCGCTTTATATGGAAAATGATAGGATTCGATGTGTAGCGGAGAATTTTATTCATCTGATTACAGTTTATAATCATTAACATTTTAACATAAAGGGCAAGTTATGTTAAACGCATTGGCGAGGATAGGGGATAATACAAACGTTGTTGCGAATGCAGCGGCTCTTGTACCACACTATAATCCCAAAAAAGAAGCCGCCCGGAAGATGGCGCAAGTACAGTCATCAAGCCAGTCTGACAAATCTAATATTAGCGACAAAGAGGAAAAGGATTTGCCGCATATGGTTAAATTCAAATTTAAAGATGGTGACGCAATCCATAATTTAAAACATAGCATTGACTTTGTCGCGTAACCCCCAGTTTGCAAGACATGTTTAAGATTTAGTAATCGCCTTGCATAACCCCTCCAGCACCTATATTGACATGAAATGTTGTGCGTAATATAATATGCGCGATTTGATTACAGGCGTGGCAAATATGCAGGACGATTATAGCGAAACTTTTTTAAAGAAAGGGGGCTTTTTATGAAAGGCCTTTTTACGTTTGCAGCAAGTGTCATTTTTTCTTTATCGATGATGAGCGTCGGCATGAATGTCGCGCATGCATTTCTTAAGGGGCCTGAAGATGGACGCACAGGATCTCCTGCAGATAATTTTGCTACCTGTGCGACAGCAGGGTGTCATGATTCTTTTGTATTAAATTCCGGCAGTGCGGTGTTTTCCATTTCTGCGCCAGACACATATACACCTGGAGAAGAAGTAAGTATTACCGTATTATTTAGTGATTCCAGCAGTGCAAAACATGGTTTTCAGCTTTCTGCTTTGGATGCAAAAAATGAGCACGTCGGGCTTTTTAACAATGTTGATAATAAGACGCAAACCGGAGAAGGTGATTATATTTCACACACAGAAAGAGGAACTGATGGTTCAAGCTGGACGGTAGTGTGGATGGCGCCTTCTAGTCCTGCCGATGACCCTGTTACAATTTACGGTGCAGGGAATGAGGCAAATGGCAACGGAACCAATAAGGGTGATTATATTTATACGACAACGGCCTCAATGGTTGCTGAAGATGCAGTGCCAGGTTCGTGTGCGGCAAAAAGTATAGATGTCCCTAATTCAAAAATAAAGCTGTTGTTTGGGGAAAATGATGAAGTGGCAGTCAGGGTAACGGGGGATAGTGATTGTGTGGCAGAAGGTGTGAAAGTTACTGCATCATTAAGTAAGGCGGGTAAGAAACGCGTAGAAATATCTCCTGAAAGTGTGGAAACGAATGAAAATGGGGAGGCGAGGTTCACCATTACTGCCAAGGAGAAGAATGGCAACGCAAAAGTAACATTTAAGGCCGATGGAATAAAAGGCAAAAAAGGCAAGGCAAAACTGGTAGTGAAGGTAAGAAAAAAATAAAAAGATGCTTAATTTTTTAGAAATGTTTGGAAAAGGGACATCACGATGAAGGTGTGATGTCCCTTTTTTGTTGAATAAACTGTGCATGTATAAAGGTTCATGGTGTGTGTGAAATTTGGTACAGTACTTTCATCTATCCGAAGGAGGGAAGTATTTCGGGATTTTTTCGCAGGCCGGAAGGCCGTTAGCGATGCAAGTATTTGGATTTCTGCCTTTTTATGCCCCTACATGCATTGCCCTTGCGGCAGTTTGCGAAATGTATATATCCCTCTTTTTTATTTGATATGCAATTAATGAATGATAAACTAATGCGAATGATTAAATAAATCTTTTTGGCAATTGACAATAGAGTGATTACGGGAAGGATGCGAATTTGAGAAAAGTGAAACTGATTTATAAGGAATGCATTGCAGCGAGAAAATGAATTAAATGGTTAAATTATACGTAACAGTTTTGTTTTTGGGCATGCAATTTTTTACCGTTGTCCGTGGAGATATAATCGTGTTGAAAGATATCGATAAAAAGATTGATTTCAGGATACTGGGGGTCACGGATGAGTATGTGAGTATAGAAATACCAAAAAAAGACATGAAGTCTTTAGATATGTTGTTTTTACAAAGGGATACTTTCCCGGACGTGATTCATCTGAATACAGAGGAAATATCTTTAAAATGTAAGGTGAAAGAAATAAAAAAAGACGAAATAATCGTAATGATTCCTACGCTTGCGGTATCTTCTCTGCAGATGTCATTTCAGGAGAATGGAGTTGAGGAAACGTTTCCGGCTAAAAAAATGTACAAATCGCATGTGGCGGAAACGGGGAAACGCATGGATAGCAAAAAAGAGCGGCAGAGCGAATCTCTTGAATCTCAAATACAAAACTTGACAGATAATAGAGAAGAAGAATTGACAGATGAATTAAGGACAGGCATCGTTGGTAAATCAAATGCAAAGAAATATTATCGTTTCAAAACAAAAAAAGTTTTTGAGGAAGAAGATGCCTTCGATAAAAATGAATTTGTTGATTTCGGAACGAACGCGGACGACGGGGCAACCCGGATATGGGAGGAAAAAACATCTGGCGCAAGCGGAGTTGAAGCAGATAAATTGTTGCCTGAGGAGGCGGTTGATACTGATGGGGAAGTAGCAGAAGAGGCAACGGTCTTGCAAGACGCTAGTCTTGGCAGCGTAGAAGGAAGGATATTAAAAAGCGGAAAACCCATAAAAGATTGCCAGGTGCAACTGCGCAGACTTGAGAAAGGTGGTCTGTTGTCGAGGGATTATCGTCTGGTAGATGGTGCCTTGGAACTTGAAATGGTAACGAATGATGAGGGTTATTATCATTTTATGAATGTTATGCCTGGCGAATATAAATTATATTGGAAGCCTCCATTGGAAACTACGTGGGTAAGGCGTTTCAAAATGGAGCCTGATATTATTGTGGAGTCCGGGAAAACAATAAAACCGAGAGACATTGAAATTTTGAAAAGAACGTTAAACTAATAATAAAAAGTACAAAAATTTTTTCATCGTTACGCTGAAAGGCTTGCATTGTAAAAGCGAAACGGTCATTTCATTTGTGAAACTCATTTTTTTGAGTCGTGATAGACTACCCTTCCCCTTTCGAGAAACTAAGAAATTGAAGATTCATTAGTTACACAATTTATTTTATTTTTTTATATTTTTTTTGAAAAAGGCACGCATATTGTACGTGTGTTTTGGCTATTGCTGAAATTTCACGTGTCGGAGAATTTTTACCGGTTTGTCTGTAAGTTTCTGGTTGACAATTTAATTTTGCAAAAGTATCATATCCGACCGTTTTGATATGATTCGTATTTTGTTGTGCATTTAACAGATGGTTTCTGTTGTTAATTTTGGATATTTGGAAGTATGGAGGGTGGAGTGATGAAAAGCTTAAACATTGTTATCTTGGTAAGTGGTATTGTGCTAAGTTTGGTGAGCGTTAATCAAACGGTAATGGCAAAGGGGAAAGCGCCTGTTTATAATGTGATTGAAGTGAAAAACGGCGGGACAATTGCAGGTACGGTAAAGCTTGAGGGTGGTGTGCCTGCCGCAAAGATGTTGAAGATTGATAAAGATGAGCAGACATGTGGTCATGGGTTGAAGGCGTCAGAAGATCTGGTGATTAATTCGGGCAATATGGGCATCAAGAATGCGGTTGTGTCTTTGGACAGTATTGAGGTTGGAAAGGCATTGGATACGACTCCTGTTTCCTTGGACCAGAAAGGCTGCGTATTTGAACCACACGTTGTTGCGGTGTGTGCGGGTACCGAAGTGAATTTGCTGAACAGTGACCCCATTATGCATAATCTGCACTCATGGTCGATTAGAAACCCTGCTTTTAATGAAGGTGTTTCCGGTAATGGCAAAATGGTAAAGAAGTTTGATGTTCCTGAAATAGTGAAAATAACGTGTGATGTTCATAAGTGGATGAGTTCGTACCTTTTGGTGAAGGGGAATCCTTACTTTGCGGTTACGGATGCTGATGGTAAATTCAGGATAGACAATGTTCCTGCCGGTACGTATGAGATATCAGTATGGCAAGAGAAGCTGGGTAAGAGAAAGAGTGAGGCTGTCGTAACGGCCGGTGGGGAAGTGGTCGTAGATTTTGTGTATCAGAAAAAATAAGTGTGATGATGGGTTTTTATGGTTTGTGTAACTTACTTGTGAAAAGGCGTACCATTAATGAATAATTATAAGTTATTGTCGATAAAGCAAAAAAGCATTTTTGTACTTTTGTTGGTTATTGCATTCGGTGCGGCTCTTTCTTTTTTCCGGCAGGATATCTCGCTGCTCTCTGTTGCGCATGCTGAAGACATCGGTGTTGAATTGCCTGCGTTTGAGGGCGAGACGGATTCCGGAGCGCCGCAATCTGCGGAGGGTACTGCTGAAGGTGTGGTAGAAGGCGCGGCGCCAGCCGAAGAAGAGGGTGAGTTGGAGCCGGTTCAATACCGGTCATTCTTTGGACTGGATTCGCGTGTGGTTGTATGGATCGTGTCTGAGCTGCATCTGATGTTCGCAGCATTTGTACTTGGTGTGCCAATATTTGCGGTT
The DNA here is from genome assembly GCF_027493735.1 of Candidatus Kuenenia sp. Lineage (NCBI taxonomy): Bacteria > Pseudomonadati > Planctomycetota > Candidatus Brocadiia > Candidatus Brocadiales > Candidatus Brocadiaceae > Candidatus Kuenenia > Candidatus Kuenenia sp. The sequence goes on along the minus strand of NZ_JAOSKF010000022.1, from coordinate 140,181 downwards.
ATTGTCGAGATCGTTGGATTTAAAAGCGGCGATATAAAATATGATAAGATGGCGAAGGAGTTTACCAAGTTGTTGTCTGCTGCATTTGCAACAACAGCCTCGCTAGGGGGGCTGCTGGCCTTTTGTTTGTTCGGTTTATATCCTGAATTTATGAGCCATTTGACCAGTGTGTTTGCTCCAACAATGTATGTCTATTCGCTAATGTTTTTTGGCGAGGCGTTCACATTGTATGGTTACTATTATTCGTGGGATGTCCTAAAAGGGACTTCGACGAAGAAGTGGTGCCACATTGCGCTTGGCATCATGCTTAATCTCTTTGGCACAGGGCTTATGTTTATAACTAATTCATGGGCGACATATATGATGAGTCCTTCAGGTGTTAGTATGAAAACTGGCAGGCTGCTGAGTTTGTACGAAGCATTTTATAATGAGCTGTGGATGCCCGTCAATCTTCATCGTTTGATTGCGAATGTATGTTTTGGCGGTTTTGTGGTCGGTGCTTATGCCGCGGTTAAATTCTTAAATTCGAAGACCAAAGAAGAAAGGGCGCATTATGACTGGATGGGCTATGTTGGGAATTTTATAGGTATTGGAGCATTAATTCCATTGCCTTTTGCGGGATATTGGCTGGGACGTGAGGTTTATAGTGCTAGTCCTGTGATGGGCAATATTATGATGGGTGGGGCTTTTTCATGGACATTTATTATCCAGGCGATACTTATCGGCATGTTGTTTATAGGCGCTAACTATTATTTATGGCTTGGGATGGGAAGGATAAAGGGGTCAGAGAGGTACACGGGGTATATTAAATACCTTAATGTTGTTATTTTTATGTGTTTTGCAGTATGGCTTACCCCCCATAATCTACCTCTCAGCGGAGAAGAAAGGGCGATGATTGGCGAGCAGTATCATCCTTTCTCAAAATATTTTGGGGTCATGGCTGCCAAGAATGCAGTGGTAAATCTTATTATTTTGTCGACATTTTTTTCTTTTCTCATATATCGCAGAAGTAATAAGGGCGAGACAGTACGCTTTTCTGAGCAAGGCAAGGTGGGCATGATAGGTATTTTCTCTGCGCTGGGCTTTTGTTTGCTGATGCTGCTTTCTTATGCGGTTTCGTTAAGTTTTGTCGATCTGGAAGCACAAACGAAGATTTATGTGAAACCATTGGTCACAGCACTTTATATACAGTCGTTTGCTGTTTGTCTTGCTGCCTTTTTAACATTCAGGAATAAAGGCAAGCTTGCGCAATCCATGTTGTTTCTGGTGACGGCAGGCATTGCCGTGCTCTATTTTTGGTATTATGGTTTTCAGGTTATGCAGAAGGCTAATATTGTGCTACGCTATTTATCTGTGACCCAGGTTTCGATTGTGATGAGCTGTTTGATTATGAATACGGTTATTGATATTTTGGTATTCCGTAAAGCAAAAGTCGTGGGTGACATAGTTTGGGGTAAAATGCCAGTAAGGTCTCAATATGCATTGCTAATGCTATGTATAGTAATTGTCATTTTGATGGGGCTTATGGGGTTTATTCGCTCTGGCTTGCGTATGGATTGGCATGTATACGGGCTTATGCAGGATACATCTCAAGGGGCGTATACTCCGACGCTTGCTTATATGGGAAGGATTGTTGGCTTGATTGTGGCGTTATTCCTTGGCTTGGTGGCATTTGTGTTTTGGCTGGCAAACCTGGGAGATAAAAAAGTGAAAACTGAGGCCGAAGTATAGTGTTGTATAGACTGTTTATTGATTTATCATTTGACAGCCTTAGTGATTGACTCATTATGATGAATAATGATTGTGTTGATAAATTTTTAAGATCATGGTGGTAAGAAGAAGGCAAAAGAAGGCTTATGAATAAGACGATGTTAAAAATTGTTGCATTTGGAGTTGCTGTCATAGGGTTTTACATGTATATCACCGTCTATGTTACTGGTTTGTCTGGTACGGGCGGGGGGGAGGGGACAGCAACCGGTGTTTCTGCTGAAGCCGGAGAGCAAATTTTCTGGGGCGACGGGCAGTGTAGTACATGCCACAAAATAGGTTCCAGCGGCAGTGCTACAAGAGGGCCTGATCAGGAAGGATTGGCAGAGAGGGCGGAGGAAAGGGCGAAAGAGCTTGGTTTGTCCAGTGGTTTAGAGTATTTAGTAGAATCGATAATTGACCCGGAAAAATACGTGGTGGAGGGGTTCGATAAGATTATGCCGAGGGTGTATGATCCCCCGATCATGTTGTCGCGTGAGAAAATACTTGCTGTTCTGGCCTATTTGCAATCCCTGGGGGGGGAGCCGGATTTAGATGCCATTATGAAGTTTAAGGATAAAATACCGGAAGCTTCTAAGACAAAGGTGAAGCCTTGGGTTCCACCTTTGGCAGTTACCGCGGAAGAGGGGGAACAGGTATTTTTTGATGAATCGCTTGATGTTACTTGTGGCAAATGTCATATGGTAAACGGCAAGGGTCAAAAAGTAGGGCCAGAACTCACAGGCATTGGCGCAATTCAGACTCCACAGTATTTTGTTGAGTCTATCTTGGAGCCAAGCGCTGTTATCGTAAAGGGCTATGAGACGGTCTTTGTAATAACAGCAGATGGTATCCCTTACAACGGACTAATAAAAAGCGATACTGAAGAAGAACTTACGTTGATACTGGAAGAAAGCGGTTCTGTGGAAGAGGTGGTTATTCCGAAAGATGAGATTGAAGATATGAAGAAGCAGGAAGTCTCTATTATGCCTGGAAATATAGGTGAGTTGTTAAGTGTGCGCCAGTTTTATGCAGTAATCGAATATTTGAGAAGTTTAAAGTAGGTCTTGGTTGAGATGGTTAGGGCGATGGTTAACGTTAGGAGTGTTTATTAATGGGGAATAAGCGAAGTCCGTATTTAATGTTTTGGGTTGTTGCGGCAGTCGTATTTTTATTTTTATTCTTGAAATATGTATCTCCGTGGGTTTTTCAGGTATTAATGGATAAAGGGCATCCTATGCCGACTCCAAGTACGCTGATGACATGGTACTTGATTATGGGGATTTTGGCAGGTTTGGTTTACGCTACGACAAGTAATCAGAAATTTGCCGATTTTTTAGGGTTTTTATTGCCGGGTAAAGGGGCCTTCCTTAAGATGTTTTTGCAGAAAATATTTCTTATGGCCTTTCCGCTTGTTGTAGGTTGGTTTGTTTATTCTTATTCTCTGCCTGGAGCAGCTTCACCCGTTGAATTAAGAATTCAGCACCCTACCCTGCCGCAAAAATATGAGAAGCTTGAAAATCCATTTAGAGGAAAAGATGCGGATACTCAAAGGCGATGTGTTGAGGAAGGGAAGGTGCTTTTTCAGGCGTATTGCCGCCCATGCCATGGCTCAAAGGCCGACGGCAACGGGCCGTTTGCGAATTCTTTTCGCCTGAGGCCAATTAATTTCCAGGACCCTGGTACAATTGCAACGGTGGTTGACAACTATCTTTTCTGGAGAATTAAGGAGGGAGGTCCTGGTCTCCCCTCAGAATCCACACCGTGGGACTCTGCAATGCCTGCATGGGAAGGTGATTTGGAAGATGAGCAAATGTGGAAGATTATCATGGGAGAATACGATACGGCAGGTGTGATGCCGCGGCAAAGAGAAAAAGCAGAATAAGAGAACCTTGTCTGGCGGCGTCCAGCTTTGTCGGTATTTAAAAATTTGAAATTAATGTTAATTTTAATGAAGAGCTAATGACTACAATGATAAAACTGTTTAAAAGTAAAGTAATTAATTTTAGCTTGATTGCTTTTGGTATTGTGGCTTTTTGCAAAGCGGATATGGTTGAGGCGCAAGCCTCTCACTTTTTCAGAACGTACAAACGTGAGACGCCTCAAAAATTACCGGAAGACCAGAATGCGGTAGCAGAAGGAAAAAAGGTTTACGAAAAAAGATGCTGGTATTGTCACGGTATAACCGGTACCGGTGATGGACCATCTTCCAGAACTATGTTTCCCAGACCGCGGAACTTTACCCGTAATGAGTTTAAGGTAAGGTCCACGCCATTTGGTTCTGTGCCGACGGATGAAGATCTTTTTCGTATCATAACGAGCGGTATAGAGGGAACGGCGATGCCGTTCTGGAGTACTATCAGCGAAGCGGAAAGATGGCAGGTAATTTATTATATAAAGACGTTTAATGAACAATTTAAGAAAGAAACAGCTCCTGCAGTGTTGAGTGTCGAAAGCGCAGTTGCTACCCAGGAGAGTATTGATAAAGGCCGAGAACTATTTAAACAAGTGAAATGTTTTAATTGTCACGGGGAAGAAGGGCGGGGTAATGGGCCGCTCACGGTTGCTTTGCAAACGCAGTGGGGCATGCCTTATCGTGCGAGGGATTTGACGCAATCGTGGAACTATAAAGGGGGGAGCACGGCTGGTGATATTTATCGGACGATTTCTACCGGATTTAACGAGACTCCGATGGGTTCTTATAAAGAAACGCTTAGTGATGAGGAACGGTGGAGTTTGGCCCACTATGTGGAAAGTCTGTCAAAGAAAATGGCTTCTGATGTTGTTGTAAAGGTAAAGCTTTTGGAAGAAGGTGAATTGCCTGACCATCCTGCAGATGAAGTTTGGGGATTAGCAGCGCCTCTGGAGATTCCATTAGCAGGGCAGATCGTTGCACATCCACGGTTGTGGGAGCCTGCGATCGATTCTATGATGATTCGGGGGCTATACAATGATAGAGAGATTGCTTTTCTCGTAGAATGGGATGATCGTACAAACCTGCAGGAGGATATTTTCAGGGATGCCGTTTCGTTGCAATTTCCCGTAAAAATACCCGAATCGCTAAAAAAACCTTATTTTGGAATGGGTGATTCCGGCGGGGTGGTCAACCTGTGGCAATGGAAGGCCTGTTGGAAAGAAGGTTTTGGTTCAATAGCAGAAATGCCTGCAAATGAACCAGGCGAGATCGTAGAGCTAAATGCTAAGGGATTTAAGAAAATTTCTATACAGTCGCCGGAAAATCAGGATGTCATGGGGGAAGGATTGCATGATAATGGTCGGTGGAAGGTAGTATTTAAACGGCCTTTAAAGACAGAGGACGGGAAGAAGGATATACAATTTGAGATAGGTAAGCTGATACCAATTGCCTTTGCAGTGTGGGATGGTTCTAATGGTGATGCGGGCAGTCAAAAATCGGTATCATCATGGTATTATATCTTACTTGAAAAACCAATGCCTAAAACGGTATTTGTCTATGTATTAGTTGCTGTTGTTATGGGAGCGAGTGTAGAGCTTTGGTTCCTTGCTCGATTAAGAAGGTTTCCGCCTAAGTCAGAAGAAGAGGATCAATAATATCAAGGAGCTTTTATGCAGTTAAAATTAATATCAGGATTTTGTGACAGATTAATTGTGTCGGCGATACTGTTGTGCTTTGCATTGTTTGTTGGTATTGGTATAGCTTTGGCGCAAGAAAGAAGTATTGAACCAATGTTTTTGGAAATAGATAAAAAATACCAAATACCTGAAGGATGGTCTATTCTTCCGTTTGAACTTGAGGATCCATATAAAAGAGTAAAAAACGGGCCTATACTTGCTAATGTTACGCATAAGGCAAACATTGAATGGATATCTAGATGGATCGCCAACCCAAAGGAGGTCATATCAAATGCAAAGATGCCTGACCTGGGTCTTGAGTTTGACGAGATTAAAGCGGTGATTGTTTATTTGGGGAGCATTGCAGATGATGGGCTTTCAAAGGTTAAATGGGATGAATATTTGTTAAAACGCGAAGACGATATGACAGACGAAGAATATGATAAAATGGACCAAATATTTCAGATGGGAAAAGGGGTTTGGGGTCGTGCGCGTTGTACCATTTGTCATCCGGTTAAAGGTCTTGGTGGAAACGTTGGCGTCGGGCCTGATTTAGGAAGTATTGTTACAAAGGTTAACAGGGATTGGTTGTATGACTGGCTTGCAAATACAAAGATGCATTTTCCTGATACACTGATGGCGCAGTTCAGATTTTCAGATGAAGAAATACGAGGACTGGTTGAGTATGTTATGCGTGACACTCAGTTTATGCCTGAAGAGGAATACGAAGACGAAGGTGAAGACGGACAGGATGGTGGCACTCCGAAAACTATCGAAGAAACAAAGTTTTTGACTAATGCTGAATACAGTACAATTAAAGGTGACAGCGCCCTTATATCAAAAGGAAAAGAGGTTGTTGAAAGATCGCGTTGTTTCGTTTGTCACGATATAAAAGGCTTGAGTGAGTTAATGCCGGTTGTTGAGAGAAATAGGGAAAAACTTGAAGGATTTGAGAAGGTTTTGTATGAAATTAGATGTTTAACCTGCCACACCATTCAGAAAAAAGGGGGTACTTATGCTCCCAATCTTACAGAAGCTGGAACAAAGATGAAAATGGATTGGGAAAATGAATTTTTAAAGGCACCTGATATTATACGGCCTCTGAGCCAGCAGATGCCAAAATTTAACTTGACGGGAGAAGATGCCACTTTTGCTACTGAATTTATGGAAAAATATCTTACAAACAAGAAGCTTCCTTCGGGAATTTTTGACAATGAAAAGCCATCTCAGGAGGTAGTTGAGGCAGGGAAGAACTTGTTTTACGATAAAGGGTGCAATGCCTGTCACGCAGAAGGAACTAAGGGTGGCGGTGTTGTAGGGCCAAATCTGGGCACCGTTGGCGATCGGTTGCAGCCTGCATATATGTTTCATCACTTGAAAAATCCGATATTGGTGAATCCGAGGGCAATAGAACCTAATTATGCTTTATCTGATCAGGAAATCAAGTCGTTGGTTGGATTCTTGATTGATCACGTCAAGGGAAAAGAGGGAAATTAACAATGAATCATTTTTTGTTTTTAAAAGGGAGAGTTTTTATCATTCCGGTGTTTGTTTTATTTTTGACGGGCGGTGTCTGTTTTGCGAAGGAATTGATAACCTCTGCAAGGGAAACAGAGTTTTTGATTTCGGCAAAAGCTTCATTTGAGTATTATTGTTCGCCGTGTCACGGAAAAAACGGCGATGGTCGGGGTACCTTTTACACGATAGACTTGAACCCTAAGCCAAGAAATTTTACGGATGCGGCGTACATGGCGACGAGGCCGGAATCGGATTTAATCAAATCAATTACCAGTGGAACGGCTTCCATTGGAAAATCCAATCTTTGTCCGCCGTGGGGAAATGTCTTTACCGAGAACAGAATTAAAGAACTGGCAGGTTTTATTAAGGGGCTTTCTGTTGAAAAAACAATAAAAATTGCTGCAGCCGAGAAAGAATCTGTTGTTGAGGGAGGAAAGACCGCTGATTTGAAAACTGCATTTCGATGGTTATTTATTGCGGTAATCACTGTGGCTTTGGCTGGCGGCGCAATCAGTGAGTGGAAGAAGTTGAAAAGCGAATCTGTTTAAATCGCAGAGAATTTTTTTTAATTTGTATTTAAAGAAATAGAGTTATGTATAAAAAGATATTAATACCGATAGATAATTCAATATACTCTGATTATTGTATCGATATAGGCATTGCGATCTCGTTAAAATACGGCTCACTTCTGGTAGGTTGCCATGTTTATGACGCGTCATTGCACCAGAGGCGCTTTCGTGACATGGAGGAAGGATTGCCGGAAAAGTACCAGGATGAAAAAGAGTTGCAAAGACAGCGCGAATTACATACGTCACTAATTAACCAGGGTTTGAAGATGATTTCAGAGTCGTACCTTGATGTCTTCAAGAAGAAATGCAGAAGCGCAAATGTTGAACATGAAGACATTTTGCTGGAAGGTAAAAATTATTGTGAAATAATCAAGGAAGCAAGACGCGGTGGTTATGATTTGGTAATCATAGGGGCACTAGGGCTTGCTTCTGTCAATGAAAATCTTATTGGAAGTGTTTGCGAACGTGTTGTAAGGCGCTTAAAAACAGATGTTCTCGTGGTAAAGAAAAGAGAGTTGGGGGAGCGTCTTGTTGTTGCGGTCGATGGTAGTATGCAATCGTTAGAAGGGATTAAGTCGGCAGTTTCTTTTTCAAGGTCATTTCATTTAAAGATCGATGCGATATCGATATACGATCCTCATTATCACCGCGTGGCATTTGAAAGTATAGCAAAAGTACTTTCTGAAGAAGCCGGAAAAATTTTCAGATTTAAGGAACAAGAAACTCTTCATGAGGAAATAATAGATAAAGGACTTGCTAAGATTTATCAAAGCCATCTTGATAACGCATGTTGTATCGCAAAAAAAGAGGGCGTAGCAATATCTTCCATCTTATTGGACGGAAAACCATTTGACCAGGTGTTGCGGTACTTGAAAAAAGGACAGCCTTCGCTGCTGGTTGTAGGAAAAACAGGGATTCATAATACAAATGGCTTAGACATCGGTAGTACAGCCGAAAACTTGCTAAGACTTGCACCGTGCAATATTATGTTAACCGGAGGCAACATAGCATCAGTTGCAGATCCCACAGTACGTTCTGTTGAGGTATCGGAAAAAACTGTTGGCGATGCAAAGGATCGTACACTGAAAACTGTTTTAGCCGGTTTGGGGGAGGATGAGGAAAAAGATTCTTCCACGGAATGCCTGCCTTTAATTTGGACGAATGTGGCGCGTGAACAAACCGAACGTATTCCTTCTTTTATCAGGGGTATAGTGAGGAAAAGAATAGAGAAATATGCCAATGAGAAAGGCTATAAGGAAATTACGGAAGAAATAGTGAATGAGGTAAAATCTCAATATATGGGAAAAGATTTATCCCATTCGCACTAATTTTTCTGGCATAGCCTCGTACAGCCGCAGTTGATTTCCTTCCATAACAATAGACAAAACATTTCACATGTTGCTCCTTTTAGTTCTGTTCAGGCAATGCGTTACTAGCGTTTTTTGATACAGATGCCGATAGGCTAAAATACGCCCTAATATTTAATTGCGAAATCCGAAATGCTAAATACAAAATATGAAAGCGACATTCGTTTGCATTTTTGAATTATAGATTTCAAAATAGAAATACTATGATACGGTGTCCATTTATTGACAGTATAAAAAAGGGTAGTTTTGTAATGTTGTATAATGGCGTAATTAAATGAGTAACAATTTGTTTTTATTTGTTGTCAAGCGAACATCTTTTAAAGGGAATGAAGTTTGCGCAGTTCTAGCTTTGGTTTAAGGAAAGGTTTTTTTGCGCAAAGTTCTCTGTTAGTGAAAATTACGAAGAAAGGTGTGGGATTTTATGGGTATGATAAAAATGAAATATGTTGTTTTTGGCGTGTTGGCATTAATTATGTTAGGTATTGGGAATAGCATGTTTACTCACAAGGCTATGGGTTCAAGCGGAAAAGCTGCTGAACATGAAGGGGTTATTGAGCCAACGCAGGAGTTGATGAAGGATATTGAAAAACGTCTGACTAATATGTTATCGGGTATTCTGGAAAATAATTTGAAATATGTGGCAAATGAGGCTGGCGCTGTAGTAGATCAAAGTTACAAAATAAGTGAGTTCTTCTTTCCGTTTGATCCTAAAAAGAACGAATGGTTTGAACGCGCGGGTATTGACCCTAAAGACGCCGGAAAAATAACAAAACTTAGAGAGGAATTTGCTTTGTTCCAAAGTGGAATAGTCTATAAAGCATTGAATGTGAGAAAGATGGCAATGGAGGGGAGTCAGGAGGAAACGTTAAAGGCTTTTGCTGACCTTATAGAAAAAACATGTTTTGCTTGTCATAAAAAAAACAGGGATTGGCTATTTGATCAGCCAGGCAGCCATGGTCCTGGTCGGTAGTTGGGATGCGTCTGTAATAAAACATTTCCTTGATTTGAGTTGTAAGAATGTATTATGCTAACAAAAACAGGTATATACCTATTACAATAGCGCTCTCAAATTAGTTGCATTGTTGTTAAGTGTTGCATTAAATATTTCAGACAAGAAAATTTTTGGGGGGAAAAAAAAATTTTTTAGGAAAAAAGGGGGTTACACTTTTGTCTTCTTGTGAGTAAAGAATTCGTCGATTTTTCTCTAAAAACCAAAAAATTAGAAATATAATGGAATAAAACTTACAAATTTTGCACTGTCTGAGTATTTTTTTGGGTAGTGTTTCGGGAAGGAGGTTGGTAAGAAGGAAAGTAAGTATTCATAATTTTAAGGAAGTCAATTTTAAATTATGGCATTCATTTTGTGACAAATTCTAATTGTCTGTAAAAATTTAAGGGAGGAGAGGGATGAAAAAAATTTTATCGCTTATTGGGGAGTAGTAGTGTAGCCCTCCTGGGATGTTTGTTTTTGAGCGTTGCGCTATGTATCGCGGAGGAAGCGGAAGGGGTAAAAGGCGTGGCGGAAGAAGAGCTTACGCCGGCAAAAGAAGTTTTGAACGTGAAATATATGCAAATTGATGTCCCCGCGCATATCACCGTTGGTGCTTTGGAAGGTGCGTTTAAAAATGCCGAAGGGGTACAGGTTAAATTACAAAAGCAAGATAAGGCGTTTCCCAACGGAGGGGGCTCGGTGAATTCTGCAGAGATAAAGGCTATTCACGATGGAATTACGATTTATTTCCAGGTGATATGGGACGATGCCACCGATAATAAACAGGCTATCGCAACTCAAGAGTTTAGAGATGGGGCTGCACTAATGTTTCCCTTGGGGAAGATTACGATAAGTCCGGAAGAGCCATTCAGCCCTAGAATGGGCGATAGGCAAAAGCCTGTAAATTTGTGGCATTGGAAGGCTGACTGGGAAGCAGATTTGCTAGCTACTGGTGGCATAGAGGAATGTCCGGCGAGATATCCTAACATGCACGATGATTTCAGTACTAACCCGCACAGTGTAAATTATCATAAAGGAGTGATACAGAGTGCTGCTGAATTGTCAGGTGGGTATGCTGCTCATAATTTGCTTTCTTTGCCTCGGGGTAGAGCCGTTGAAGATTTAAATGCTGAAGGTTTTGGTACATTAACGTCACAGGATCATCAGGACGTGGATGGGTGCAGTAAATTTGAAAACAAGAAATGGACTGTGGTGTTTTGCCGGTCGTTAAATACGGGAGATCCTCTGGATGTTCAGTTTGTGCCGGGGGAAAGCACTTACTTCAATATGGCAGTGTGGAATGGTGATAGAGAAGATAGAAACGGGCAAAAAAACATTTCTATACAATGGCACCCGCTGTCGTTGGAAAGAATTGCATGGCAATAAATAAATTTTAAAAATGTTAGATTTGTGTTGTTGATCGAAAGGAGAGTTAGAAGATGACACTTGTACATAACTGGCATTTAGGGAGACGTATGGAGTATCCCTATTTTGAATCCAGGCCGAAACATCAATTTGCTGCCGTGTTTAATATTAACAGGTGTATTGCATGTCAAACATGCACCATGGCATGTAAAAGTACCTGGACTTTTAATAAAGGGCAGGAGTTCATGTGGTGGAATAACGTCGAGACAAAACCTTACGGTGGATTTCCGCAATCATGGGATGTTAAGACGCTCAAGTTGATTGATAGTCCTGATAACATTTGGTACACAGATGATAAAGACAAAGAGACCTCGCAATATGGTACAGGAGCGCCTTATGGCACCTATGAGGGGGATACCATTTTCGAGGTGGCAAAAAAGAAGAATATTAACCAGTGGGCAGTGGGGTATATTCCGGAAGACAAGGAGTGGCGGTCGCCGAATTTTGGAGAAGATACAGCGAAGAGCAGCAATCAGCCGGGAGAATATTCAACGTTGCCGGAGCATAGCCGCTGGTTTTTTTACCTTCAGAGGATATGTAATCATTGTACTTATCCCGGATGTTTGGCGGCCTGTCCCAGAAAGGCTATTTACAAAAGAAAAGAAGATGGGATTGTGCTGATAGACCAAAAACGGTGCCGTGGCTACAGGAAGTGTGTGGAGCAGTGTCCTTATAAGAAGCCGATGTATAGGGGTTTGACCAGGGTTAGTGAAAAGTGTATTGCCTGTTATCCGAGAATTGAGGGTCGTGATTCACTGACGGACGGACGTCCGATGGAAACGAGATGTATGTCTGCTTGTGTTGGGCAAATACGTTTACAGGGATTCCTTGACGACAACCCGAAAAATCCGATTACATGGTTAATAAGACATCAAAAGATAGCACTGCCACTGTATCCACAGTTTGGCACGGAACCTAACATTTATTATATTCCTCCAAGATGGGCTCCAAGGGCATATTTAAGACAGATGTTTGGGCCAGGTGTGGATGAGGCAATTGAAAAGTTTATGGTGCCTTCAAGGGAATTGCTAGCGGTAATGTCATTGTTCAGGATGACTCAGACAATTGTGTATGAATATAAGATCGAAGAAGGCCCGAAGGTGTTTGAGACGGAGATCCACGGTAAAAAATTTACGATGTATAATGACACGGTAATTGGATTTGGCGAAGATGGCAAGGAAGTGGTACGAACTACGGTGGAAGAACCGATACACATTAGACCCGATAAGCATTATAACTCGATTTAATTTTGAGGTATTTTATGGTTGTGAATAATAGTGATCTACAGGAAACTGACCAAGTTGCAGAAGTCGGGAATTTGCTGGCGAGAAGTGCTTTGTATCAGGTATTGTCAACATGCTATCTATTTCCTGAAGAAAAAAAACTTTCCGTTTTAGAGGGCGAGGATTTTAATGAACTTGTGGATAAGATCAAAGGATGTTACACGGAAGGTGATAGTTTGACGGCGATGTTGGAATCTTTAAAAAATGTACAGGAGTTCTATAGTACAGCGGACATAGAAAAATTACAACGGATATATAATCGCATAGTTGGGCATACCATATCGAAGGATTGTCCTCTGTATGAGGGTCAATATGGTGCTGCTCATGTGTTTCAGCAGGTGCAGGATTTAGCGGACATACAAGGGTTTTACCGTGCGTTTGGTCTGGATATTTCTGAAGAAGAAAAAGAACGCTGTGATCATATCAGCGTGGAATTAGAGTTTCTGCAATTTCTTCTTTATAAACAAGCGTATGCAATAGAAAATCATGGAAATGAAGAGGCTGAAATTTGCCTGGATGCTCAGAAAAAATTTTTAAAAGAACATGCAGGTAAATGGATACCTCTTTTTGCCCTTCTTTTCGGGAGAAAATCTATAGACGGTTTTTATTTTGCCATTTCTGAAGTAATGAAGGAGTTTATAAAGTTAGAAATGGACTTGTTGGGCGTTCAGACCGAAACATTCACAGAGTCAGATCTAAATCAGGATGTTGTAGCAGGGGCTCCTGATGAATGTTTATCGTGCGCTTCTTCTGTTGACGAGATGGGAGATAATTGATGATGAAGCTTGAGTTTGACCCCGGTTTGATTGAAGAGGTTGTATTCACTGCGATTAGGGCGAAGGAAGAACAAGGGGATACAAAGCTTTCAGAGGAATATCATCTTCGGGTTGATCCTATATACGAGGATTTTTCTCTTGAAGAACGACCAATACAGTTCAGAAAAGTGGAGTGGGATTTCTTTCACAAGCTAGGATTTGTTGCGCTGGTGGAAAAGGCGCTTGATGAATTTAAAGAGTTAGAGGACTTAATGGCTGGTGCAGTAATAGTGAAAGCAAAAAGCAAGCATGATGAAGGGTCTGACCTTGTAAGTGATTTGAATCGGAAAAATGCAAAAAAAAGGATGAAAGTAAAGCTTTTGGCGGAGCGTTTTCGTGATCATATTTTTCTGGAGAAATTTTTGCGGCACGAAATAATGCACATACTTGATATGTTAAGCGATGCGTTTGGTTATAGAAGTGAGTTTCTGGGGGGAAATCCTATGGAACAGTGCATTGTAACGGAGCGATACAGCACTTTTTGGGATATTTATGTAGATAGCCGCATATTGAAGGATGGCAAAGAGACTATTGGTAGTAGGGAAAGCAGATTTGAAGAATTTTCTGCCCTCTATATGGGGTTCTCTGAAGAGGAAAAAAAGGCGATTTTTGATGTACTCTGGAATGATGAAAACCTCACACACGGAAAGATATTGGAATTGGCAGATGATGTTAATAAAGTTCTGAGATTATCTGATGACAAAATTCCTGAAAATCTAAGACAGAAGAAAAAAATTCTTTTGCCAGGCGCTCTTTGCCCCTTGTGCCAGTTTAGGACATACAAATGGGTCGAAAATCTTGAAGAAGACATAGAAACGGTTCAAGATATAAGGCAGGACTTTCCCAACTGGTCAGCGGAAGATGGAGCTTGTGACCGATGTGTTGAAATGTATAAATCGAGAAAAGCGATTTCTCATCACATTATATAACTTTTGTATTACTATTAAATGTTTTTTAGAAAGGAGTAGGAAATTATGAAGCTAACTAGGAGGGCTTTCCTACAGGTAGCCGGTGCAACCGGAGCGACCCTGACGCTTGCTAAGAATGCAATGGCGTTCAGGTTGCTAAAGCCTGCAGTCGTGGTAGATAATCCTTTAGATACCTATCCCGACCGAAGATGGGAAAGTGTATACAGAGATCAGTATCAGTATGACCGTACATTTACTTATTGTTGTTCTCCGAATGACACACATGCATGCAGAATACGAGCATTTGTTAGAAACAATGTAATGATGAGGGTTGAACAAAACTATGACCACCAGAATTATAGCGATTTGTATGGAAACAAGGCGACAAGGAACTGGAATCCGAGGATGTGTTTAAAGGGGTACACGTTTCATAGGCGAGTTTACGGTCCATACCGGCTTAGATACCCTTTGATTCGAAAAGGGTGGAAGCGATGGGCGGATGACGGTTTTCCGGAACTGACGCCGGAGAACAAGACGAAGTATATGTTTGACAACAGGGGCAATGATGAATTATTAAGGGCATCTTGGGATGAAGCCTTTACCTATGCGTCAAAGGGCATAATCCATATTACGAAAAAATACAGCGGCCCGGAAGGCGCGCAAAAACTTATTGACCAGGGGTATCCAAAGGAGATGGTTGACAGGATGCAGGGCGCCGGCACACGTACATTCAAAGGACGTGGTGGCATGGGTCTTCTTGGGGTAATTGGAAAATATGGAATGTATCGGTTTAATAATTGCCTTGCCATTGTAGATGCACATAACCGGGGCGTTGGTCCTGACCAGGCATTAGGCGGCAGAAACTGGTCGAACTATACATGGCATGGTGACCAGGCTCCAGGACATCCTTTTTCTCACGGCCTGCAGACTTCGGATGTTGATATGAACGACGTCCGCTTTTCAAAGTTGTTGATCCAAACAGGAAAGAACTTAATAGAAAACAAGATGCCGGAAGCACATTGGGTCACAGAGGTAATGGAGAGGGGTGGAAAGATTGTTGTTATTACCCCTGAGTATAGTCCTTCAGCTCAAAAGGCGGATTACTGGATTCCTATTCGGAACAACACCGATACTGCGCTGTTCCTCGGTATTACAAAAATACTTATTGATAACAAATGGTATGATGCCGATTATGTAAAGAAGTTTACCGACTTCCCGTTGCTGATAAGGACTGATACTTTAAAGAGGGTTTCTCCAAAAGATATTATTCCGAATTACAAATTACAGGATATTTCCGATGGACCGAGTTATCATATTCAAGGTCTGAAGGATGAACAAAGGGAGATAATCGGAGATTTTGTTGTCTGGGATGCAAAATCAAAAGGTCCAAAAGCTATAACACGGGACGATGTTGGTGAGACGTTGGTTAAAAAAGGTATAGATCCTGTTTTGGAAGGTTCGTTTAAGTTGAAAACCATCGATGGAAAAGAAATCGAGGTAATGACGCTGCTCGAAATGTATAAGATACATCTTCGGGATTATGATATTGATTCTGTGGTTAGCATGACCAATTCTCCTAAAGATCTGATCGAAAGGCTGGCGAAAGACATTGCCACGATAAAACCTGTTGCAATCCATTACGGGGAAGGTGTAAATCACTATTTCCATGCAACGTTGATGAACAGGTCTTACTATTTACCGGTAATGTTAACGGGCAATGTTGGATACTTTGGGTCTGGTTCACATACGTGGGCAGGAAATTATAAAGCTGGCAACTTTCAGGCTTCTAAATGGAGTGGCCCAGGGTTTTATGGGTGGGTAGCGGAAGATGTGTTTAAACCAAATTTAGACCCATATGCATCTGCGAAAGATTTAAATATTAAAGGGCGTGCCCTGGATGAAGAAGTTGCCTATTGGAATCACAGTGAAAGGCCTTTGATTGTGAATACTCCAAAATATGGGCGTAAGGTGTTTACCGGAAAAACGCACATGCCTTCGCCAACTAAGGTTCTCTGGTTTACCAACGTAAATCTTATCAATAATGCGAAGCATGTCTATCAAATGTTGAAGAATGTTAATCCAAACATTGAACAGATTATGTCAACCGATATTGAGATAACAGGTTCGATAGAATACGCGGACTTTGCGTTTCCGGCAAATTCATGGGTTGAATTCCAGGAATTTGAAATCACCAATTCCTGTTCAAATCCTTTTATTCAAATATGGGGGAAAACGGGTATCACTCCTGTGTATGAATCAAAAGATGATGTGAAAATACTTGCGGGTATGGCGTCGAAATTGGGTGAATTGCTAAGAGATAAGAGATTTGAAGACAATTGGAAATTTGCCATTGAAGGAAGAGCGAGTGTGTATATCAACAGATTGCTCGATGGTAGCACGACCATGAAGGGATACACATGCGAGGATATATTGAACGGAAAGTATGGAGAACCGGGTGTGGCGATGCTGTTATTCCGGACATATCCGAGACATCCATTCTGGGAACAGGTACACGAGAGCTTGCCATTTTATACCCCAACTGGAAGGCTACAGGCGTATAATGATGAGCCTGAAATTATTGAATATGGAGAAAACTTTATTGTCCATCGCGAAGGACCTGAAGCTACGCCATATTTACCAAATGCGATTGTGAGTACGAATCCTTATATTCGGCCGGATGACTATGGCATCCCGGAAAATGCTGAATACTGGGAGGATAGGACTGTCAGGAATATCAAGAAATCATGGGAAGAGACAAAGAAGACTAAGAATTTCCTGTGGGAAAAAGGGTATCACTTCTACTGCGTGACTCCAAAATCAAGGCATACCGTGCATTCGCAGTGGGCAGTTACGGATTGGAACTTTATCTGGAACAATAACTTCGGAGATCCGTACAGGATGGATAAGAGAATGCCTGGTGTCGGTGAACATCAAATACATATTCATCCTCAGGCCGCAAGAGATTTAGGGATTGAGGACGGAGACTATGTTTATGTTGATGCAAACCCTGCCGACAGACCATATGAAGGATGGAAGCCAAACGATTCTTTTTATAAGGTATCTAGGCTTATGTTGAGGGCGAAGTACAACCCTGCATACCCGTATAATTGTACGATGATGAAACATTCTGCCTGGATTTCTTCCGACAAAACGGTACAAGCGCATGAGACAAGACCGGATGGTAGGGCGTTGTCTCCGAGCGGTTATCAGTCCAGCTTCCGCTACGGTTCACAGCAGAGTATTACAAGAGATTGGTCGATGCCAATGCACCAGTTGGATAGCCTTTTCCATAAGGCTAAAATCGGGATGAAGTTTATTTTTGGTTTCGAAGCGGATAATCATTGTATTAATACCGTGCCAAAGGAAACATTGGTAAAGATCACAAAGGCTGAGAATGGTGGCATGGGAGGAAAAGGTGTTTGGGATCCTGTTAAAACCGGATACACTGCCGGCAATGAGAATGATTTCATGAAGAAGTTTTTGAATGGTGAATTAATAAAGGTTGATGCATAATTTTTTAGATATAAAGCGATAGTGATAACGAGCTAACAAATGTTGACTTAAGTTGATACATTTGTTAGCTCGTGTAATTTTATGTAAATTTTCAAATGGAGGAAGGCGAAGGCTTATGAAAAGAATTTTAATTTCTGGTATTCTTGCGATGATGTTTGCAGTATCAATGCCAAATGTATTGAAAACTCTCTATGCAGAAGAAAAAGCAGCTTTAAGTGCCGAGGAGGCAGCAGATGCCCTGAAGAAATTGGAAGAAGCGCAACAAAAATTGAAGAGGGTGGTTCAAAATATCCCAAAGATTGAGAACGGTGGTTCTATTACAGGGAAAGTAACATGTAAAAGGGAAAGGACAAATGAGAATGTCGTCGTTTTCCTTGAAAAAGTCGACAATAATGATTTCCCACCACCGACTGAACATGCGGTTGTTGATCAGCTTAACCTAACGTATGTGCCAAGGGTTGTGGCTTTGCAAAAGGGTACAGTAGTGGATTTCCCCAATAGTGATGCGGTTCGCCACAATGTCTTTTCTCCACCGACCGCGGCGTTACAGTTTAATCTGGGTACATACCCAACGGGCGTTATAAAAGAAGTGAAATTTGATGTTTTGGGAGAAACACCACTTCTTTGCAATGTGCACGCGGAAATGGCGGGTTATGTTCTTTCACTGGCAAATCCTTATTTCGCTATGACTGACAAGGAAGGGAATTATACCATCAATAATATTCCTCCCGGAAAATATACGGTGAAGACCTGGCATGAAAAACTCAAAGAATTATCACAAGAGGTCACGGTAGAGACAGGAAAAACTGCTACGATAGATTTCCAATTAGCCAGAAGAAGATAAGCAACTTTATACATCAAAAAAATCCTGGCGGACTGTGCGTATCGCCAGGATTTTTTTGTTAATGGAACGTCTTAAAAATGTTAGGAGGGTTTTTACAAATATTTTAATGCCTTATTTTAATAAATTTCTTCTATCTCTGATTTTGGGGTGCGCAGCATTAGGTTGTTGAGCGCCTCCAATGGTTTTTTCCCAGAGAACAACACGGAATAAATTTCATGGGTAATCGGCATTTCAATACGGTATTTCTTTGAAAGTTCGATAACCGATTTAGTTGTCCACACCCCTTCCGCAATTTGCTTCATATCACGTAATATTTCCTCCAACATCTTTCCTTTGCCGATTTGTTCTCCCACCCATCTGTTTCTTCCATAAGGGCTGATACAGGTAGTTATTAAATCGCCCAGTCCGGAAAGCCCTGAAAAGGTTATTTTTTTTGCACCCATAGCAGTGCCAAGACGGCTTATTTCCGCTAAACCGCGGGTGATTAGCGCCGCTTTTGTAGTGTCTCCCAGACTTAATCCGTCGCATATGCCGGCGGCAATTGCAATCACATTTTTCAGGGCAGCTCCTATTTCTACACCAATTATATCCGTATTCGTATAAACCCTAAACCGATCAGTTGTAAAAAGTTCCTGTACGGTTTGTGCTAAAGATAAATCATTTGAAGATGCAACAATAGTAGTTGGCAAGCCATGGGCAACCTCTTCTGCATGACTAGGTCCCAAAAGCAAAGATACCGGCGGGTCTCCTAGTACATCGCGGATAATTTCGCTTGGCCGCATGAGTGTTTCGTTTTCGATCCCTTTTGTGATACTAATGATGGGAGTTTTATTGACAAATACCTCCTTAAATTTAAGCAGCACTGAACGCAAATAAGGAGTGGGAGTCGCGGATAGAATAAATTGCGTATCCATTAATGTGGCGGTAATTTCAGAAGTAATAGCAATATCCGGTGGGATGATAATGCCTTTTAAATATTTTGTGTTTTCCCTTTTTTCGTTTAAATAATCAGTGTAAGACTTGTCATGTCCCCAAAGACCGATTTTATTGCCTTTATTGTATAATAAAATGGCGAGAGCAGTTCCCCAGCCACCATTTCCAATGACAGTAATATTTTTTGCACTAAAGTTTTGAGTCATTTTTATTTGCATATAAAAACAGGCTGGATTAAATCCAGCCTGTTGCATAAGATAGTTTGTAAATAAAAACTAATGTGTACATTAATCTTTATTTTGTAGACGGGCAAGCACCTGATTCGTGCAATGGATAAGCAGCGCATAAATCTTTTACTATGTTTTTAACATCCCTTTTTGCCTGGTCATTGTGTGGACGGGATAAAATTTTGTCAATGCATTCCGCAATCTTTACCGAATCCTTTTCATCCATTCCTCTGGAAGCAATTGTCGGCGTTCCGATACGAATACCGCTCGGTTCATTTGCGCCTCTTTCATCATAAGGAACAGTGTTTCTGTTCAGTACTATATTAACAGTTTCAAGCAGTATTTGCGCTTCTTTGCCGGTGATATTCTTGTTGCGTAAATCAACGAGAAATAAGTGATTATCCGTACCGCCGGAAACTATGTCGTATCCCTTTTTAACAAATTCATTGGCCATGGCTTGTGCATTTTTAACTGTTTGTTGCTGGCATTTTTTAAATTCTTCAGACATCGCTTCCTTAAAGGCTACTGCCTTTGCAGCGATACTATGCATAAAAGGGCCTCCCTGGATTCCGGGAAACACCATTGCGTCAATCTGTTTTGCATATTTGGATTTGCACAAAATAAGACCTCCTCTAGGCCCGCGTAATGTTTTGTGGGTTGTTGTGGTAACAAAATCGGCAAAAGGAACCGGAGAAGGATGAACGCCTGCCGCAATCAGGCCTGCGATATGCGCGATATCTGCCATAAAATAAGCGCCGACTTCATCTGCAACAGCCCTGAATTTTTTAAAGTCAATAATTCGCGGATAAGCGCTTGCCCCGGCAATAATGAGTTTTGGCTTAAATGCAAGAGCGATGTTGCGCAACTCATCATAATCTATGCAGCCGGTTTCTCTTTTTACACCATAGTGGGATATTTCGTACATCATCCCGGAAAAATTCTTTTTAAAGCCGTGAGTTAAGTGTCCGCCATGTGAGAGATCCATGCCCAGTACCCGGTCTCCCGGCTTTAGTACGGCAAAACATACCGCCATATTTGCCTGCGAACCTGCATTTGGCTGTACATTAGCATGTTCAGCGCCAAATATCTGCTTTGCCCTTTGCACGGCCAAATGCTCTACGGTATCTACATTCGCACATCCTGCATACCATCGTTTGTTAACATATCCCTCAGCATATTTGTTGGTCATGAGAGAGCCTTGTGCTTCTTGTACGGCAAGGCTGCATATATTTTCTGATGCGATTAAATCAATTGTTTCCTGTTGCCTTTTTGCTTCTTCCTGTATGGCATTCCAGACTTCCGGGTCGTCATGTTTTAACGTTGTCATAATTCCTCGTTTTTGTTAATAAATTTGATTTTGCCATTTTCCATTTTAAATAAGCTTCAATAAACCCCTCTATTTCACCATCTAACATTGCCTGTGTATTACCACTTTCCTTGCCAGTTCTTAAATCTTTAACGAGCGAGTACGGTTGTAATACATATGATCGTATCTGGTTTCCCCAGGCGATTTCACCTTTTTCGTCATAGGCTGCAGATAATTCCCTTTCCTTTTCTTTCTCCTTTATTTGATATATCTTTGCTTTTAACATGTTGATTGCTCGTCTTCGGTTTTGATGCTGTGAGCGTTCACTTTGGCATGCTATTACAATTCCGGTAGGCAAATGAGTAATACGAACCGCAGAAGATGTTTTATTTACATGCTGCCCACCCGCCCCTGATGAACGGTATGTATCTACCTGTAATTCATTGTCGTTTATTTCTATTTCCTCTTCCTCTTCTATTTCCGGCAGTACATCAACAGCAGCAAACGAAGTATGTCTTCTGGCATTGGAATCAAATGGAGAAATTCTTACTAAACGGTGTACACCAATTTCAGATTTTAAATGCCCATAAACATATTCGCCTTCGATGAGAACGGTAATTCTTTTTAATCCGGCTTCTTCCCCCGCGAGTGAATCAATGAGAGAGAGTGTGTGACCATTTTTTTCTGCCCAGCGTGAATACATACGAAAAAGCATTGAAACCCAATCACATGATTCTGTTCCTCCGGCCCCGGCGTAAATACTCAGGTAAGCATTGCAATGGTCATGGGCTTCGCCAAGCATTGTATGTAGCTCGAGTTTTTCAAGTTTTTGTGTAAATAATGCAATATCCCCAACTATCTCCGCTGTTGTTCTTTCATCGCTTTCTTCGTCCATAAGGTCAACCAGAAATTCTATCTCTTCGTAAGTTTTTTGTAATTCCTGCAGAGGCAAAACAATTCCTTTGAGAGTTTTTAATTTATTAATAATCTGCTGCGCCTTATCTTTGTTTTCCCAAAATCCCGGAAAAGATAGTTTGTTTTCAAGTTCGATTAGCTCCTTTTCTTTGCTTACTACATCAAAGAGAGTCCTTTATGTTAATGAGACGTTCACGAAGGTTAGGGAGATCTTTTCTGATATTTTCGGTCATTTTTTTCCTGTTTCTTTGTTTAAAAAGTTATAAGATTCCAAAAAGGGCATTTTTGGTGTGAAATCAACAAAAGAGAGAATTAATAATTTTAAGAGGTAATCTTGAATATAAAAACCATTATTTAAAAATTCCGGACGGAAATAGAATTTGTTTTATTTGTGAGTTTTATGAAGATATTTTTATCGTGAAATAGTATCGGTAATGTCTGATAAATATCCGATATATAAGCATGAATATTACAAAAAACTATTAAATGTGTCAATACGGAATTTGTATTTGACTTGGGACTAATATATACGTACCATTTGTGCGCTAGAGATTTTTATAAAACAACATGGGTTGCTTGTTCGTATTTGGAAGGAGATATAACAAAATAAATATTTTCCGGAAAGTATTTAAAGAATATTACAATTTTAAGCCATAGTTGAATGCTTAAATTTCTAAAATCAGTTTGTGATTATGGGGGTAAATTTATCAGGGGTTGTATGGTGTTAGCCCGGGGATGGCTGAGGTTTGAAAGCATTAGTTATTTCATATAAAGGTTTTCTAAAAGTGGGCAATGTTGTGAATAAACAGAAGGTTTTTGTGTCGTCGTTTGTTTTTTATCAATGTATTAATAATAAGAGAGAGTCTGATACAAAATTGTGCGTGTAATTGCGGGAAGTGCAAAGGGTATTTTGCTTTGTTCTCCTAAGGGGAACAAAACAAGGCCAATACCGGATAATGTGAAAGAATCACTGTTTAACATATTGGCGGAGATCATCCCGGACAGTCGTGTGCTGGATTTATATGCCGGTACGGGGGCTGTTGGAATAGAGGCATTAAGCAGGGGTGCTAAATCATGTTTGTTTGTGGAGAATGGCACGTTTGCAATCCAGTCGATAAAAAAAAACATCAGCGCAACAAAACTGCTTAACAAGTCGGTAACCGTAAGATGTGATGTGCTTAAAACCATCCCCTTTCTGGAGCAGAATACCGACGGGATTGATATTGTTTTTGCCTGTCCGCCATACCCCCTCGCCGACAACAGTTCTTATAGAGAAAAATTGCTGATGCTCTTGTCAATATTATTCGAAAAAGACATTGTGTGTCCGGGAGGAATTGTTGTGTTTCAACATAGAAAGATAACGCTGGAGATACCTCCAGGTGCTTCGTTTTTAAAGTTGTACGATACTAGAAGTTATAGAGAAACACAAATATCTTTTTTCGAAAAAAAAATCACAGTGGGAAACATGTCATGAAGTTTTGGGAAGATCGGGGGAAATTAAAAATTGCAGCACCAGCAAAAATCAATTTGTTCCTTGAGATTTTAGGGAAACGTCCAGATGGATATCATGAAATCGAAACCGTTATGCAAAAGGTGTGTTTATACGATTACCTTTATTTGGAAGATAATGAAGGTTTGGAATTCAGTTGTTCAAATCCAGGACTTGAAACGGGTGAAAATAACCTGATTATTAAAGCGGTGCGATTGTTGCAAAAAGAATCGGGTATTTCCAGAGGGGTAAAGATATTTTTAGAAAAAAATATACCGGTGGGGGCAGGTCTTGGCGGCGGGAGTAGTGACGCTGCAGCCACTTTAATCGGCATAAATAAGATGTGGCGGCTTGGGTATGATAGTGAAAAATTAATGTTGTTTGCAAGCAGGCTTGGTTCCGATGTCCCTTTTTTTATAGGCGAGAATACTGCTGTTTGCAGAGGAAGGGGGGAAATTATTCAGCCATTCCCATCCCGTGTAATATATCATTATGTAATAGTGTATCCGGGCTTTGAGGTAAGTACTGCTACCATATATAAAAATTTCAAAATTGGCTTGACAAAAAATTTGAAAGATGTTAGTTTCACCTTGCGTTTCTTAGAGGCAGACGATGCTACTCTGCTGGGGAAGTATTTGCACAATCGATTAGAAGACGTCGTTTTTAAGCTCTATCCTCAACTTGAAGAAATTAGACAGAAATTTAGAAAATTTGATTTTTGTGGAGTGCTTTTATCTGGAAGTGGTTCTGCAGTGTATGGATTATGCAGAAGTGGAAGTGATGCAAATAATATAGGACAAAAATTAAAAACGTTTGGTATTGGTGATGTTTTTGTGGTAGCCAGTGATTTCGAAGGCATAACTAAGTGAACAGGAAAGGGGATGGCCGTGAATATAACTGAAGTTAGGGTGAAGCTGACCGAAGCGAAAAAAAACAGATTACAAGCGTTTTGCAGCATTACAATTGATAACGATTTTGTTGTTAGAGATCTGAAGGTTATCGAGGGGCATAAAGGGGCTTTTGTGGCAATGCCAAGCAGAAAGCTTACAGACCGATGCCCGGGTTGTGGCGGGAAAAACCACCTTATGTCTCAATACTGTAACGATTGTGGTACAAGACTAGATGAAAAGCGGGCATCAAAGGGTGCGGGAAGGTTAAAATTACATGCAGATACCGCACATCCGATAAATTCAAAATGCAGAGAAGAAATACAGGAAAAAGTTCTTGCCGCCTATAAAGAAGAAGTGGAAAGGTCTAAACTGCCAGGTTACAAGCCTCCAAAATATGAAGATATGGATGATTTGGATTCCAGCGATTTTGATAGCGAAGATGTATGAGGTCTGCAAAGTAGTAAAACCTTACGGATAGAAATATAAGAGTTCACAACTCAATATTTTCACATCAATTGACTTCTTGCTGTTCAATTTAAACATACCTCTTTGAACATACCGTAAAGAAATAGAACGCGAAAGTGTGTTTTCTGAAGGTGTTCTTATGTTTGCTTTAAACTTTTGTGTTATCTTTTACAAAAACCAATGATTAAAACAGGTTCTCACATTCTAATAAATGCATTGATACGGGAAGGGGTAGAATACGTGTTTGGCATTCCAGGCGGCGCTGTTCTTCCTTTGTTTGACGCATTATATGAATCGCAGATTAAATTTATTTTAACGAGACATGAGCAGGGCGCAGGCCATGCGGCGGATGGATTTGCGAGGGCAACAGGCAAAGTAGGTGTATGTTTGGCGACCTCAGGCCCTGGCGCTACAAACTTAACAACTGCTATAGCAACGGCATACATGGATTCCGTTCCGATGGTTGCTTTGACGGGACAGGTAAAAACATTTCTTATCGGTAATGACGCCTTCCAGGAAGTTGATATTATTGGAATAACCCGCCCCATAACAAAACACAGCTATTTAGTTAAGGATGTTAAAGATTTAGCAAGAGTAGTAAAAGAAGCATTTTATTTGGCAAATTCCGGCAGACAAGGTCCCGTATTAATAGATTTGCCCGTAGATGTTACTATGGCTGAATGTGAAGAAATAATACCTCCGGAAATAGATTTGCCAGGATACAAACCCACGTATGAAGGTAATATCCGTCAGATAAAAATTGCCGCAGAGGTAATTAATAATGCAAGGCGCCCTGTATTGTATACAGGTGGCGGCATTATTGCTTCAGATAGCGCAAAGGAATTATTGGAACTTGCGGAAAAAGGGAATATCCCCGTCACCACAACCCTTATGGGTCTTGGGGGCTTTCCGGAAAATCATAATTTATCTTTGGGTATGCTGGGAATGCACGGGACTGCGTATGCGAATTTTGCAGTTACGACATGTGATATATTGATTGCAATTGGTGCGCGGTTTGACGACCGTATCACGGGTAAAATTGATGAATTTGCACCAAACGCAAAAATTATCCACATTGACATAGACCCTTCTTCCATAAGTAAAAATATCAAGGTAGATATACCGGTTGTGGGGTACGCCCAAAATACCTTGAGAGAACTTAATAAACATATCAGTTTTGTCGAGAGAAGAGAATGGTTCGATAAAATCAAGCAATGGAAAGAACAAAATCCATTAACATATAATAATAGTGGAGATCTTATAAAGCCTCAGTATGTGATAGAACAAATATATGAAGCAACGAATGGTGAGGCAATTATAACCACGGAAGTTGGACAGAATCAGATGTGGGCGGCACAGTATTATACATATACTAAGCCGCGAACATTCCTTTCATCCGGGGGATTGGGTACAATGGGATACGGATTTCCTGCGGCAATTGGAGCGCAATTGGGATGCCCGGATAAAATTGTGGTGGATATTGCAGGGGATGGCAGTATCCAGATGAATATTCAGGAACTGAGCACCGTGGTTCGGTTGAATATTCCGGTAAAGATTGTTATCCTTAATAACGGGTACCTTGGTATGGTACGGCAATGGCAGGAGTTATTTTACGATAAACGTTACTCCAGTGTAAGTTTAAACGGGAATCCGGATTTCGTAAAGTTGGCGGAATCGTATGGAGCGAAAGGATTTTTGATAGAAAAGAAAGAGGATGTGCGTCCCACGTTGGAAAAAGCATTTTTCACAAAACAACCCGTAGTCATGGATTTCAGGGTCGACCCTAATGAAAATGTTTTTCCGATGGTCCCCTCAGGCAAACCAATCCATCAAATGATTGGAACAATGGCATAACAGTACATTGTTATAATTATAAGACATAACTTGTCTTTAGTCAGAAATATATTAAATACGAAGCACGTACAGGATACAAAAATGGAATTAATTTTAAGCGCAACAATTACACTCGGCATATTAGGAATGATCTTTGGCATAGGTTTGGCCATTGCCTCGGATACCTTTGCCGTGAAAGTGGATCCCCGTATCGAAAGAATTAACGAGGTGCTTCCCGGCGCAAATTGCGGGGCATGTGGTCAGCCCGGTTGTGGCGGCTTTGCCCAGGCGATAGTGGAAGGGAAATCGCCTGTTACAGGCTGTACTGTTGGACAATCTTCCGTGGCGGAACGTGTTGCCAATATTATGGGGGTCGAATTTGAAAATAAGGAACGGGTTTTTTCCGTTGTAATGTGTCATGCAAAAGGTGTTACTAACAAATTTATCTATAACGGAGTAAAGGATTGCCGTGCGGCAAACATTATTAGCGGCGGTTTTTTTGGCTGTGATTATGGATGTTTGGGCTTAGGTACTTGTGTTGAAGCATGTAAATTTGAAGCTATGTACATGGGGAAGGACGGTTTGCCAAAAGTAATAAGGGAACGCTGCACAGGTTGTGGAAAATGTGCGGAAGTTTGCCCAAGGGAGATCATCAGTATATTGCCTGAATCAAAAATGGTGCATGTGAGATGTAAATCCTTAGATAAAGGCGCTGTTGCAAAGAAAATATGCCAGGATTCCTGCATTGCTTGTAAACGCTGCGAAAAGGAATGTCCATATGACGCAATTCATGTGCAAAACAATCTTGCAGTAATTGATTATCAAAAGTGTACATCATGCGGCAAATGTGTTGATGTCTGCCCCAACCATACGATAATAAATTATGCAAGAGCGTTAAGTTCCGCCTCAACGGTCTCATCTCAATAAATGCACCAGGATCGGTTTTTCATACCCAATGTTTCCATAGATTCAGAGATTTGGATTGAAGGAAAAGAAGCACACCACATCTTACACGTCAAAAGAGCAAAACAGGGAAACAAAATTACCCTTTTTGATGGAAAAGGCATTGAATACAAGGCGGTTGTTGTTGAAACGCAACGTGCCAGGTTAAAAGTATTTATTGAGAGTTCCCTGGTCGTTGACAGGGAGCCGAACGTCTCAATTACAATAGCCGTTTCTATTCCTAAAGGAAAATTTTCCGACATCTTAATCCAAAAATGTTCTGAATTGGGGATACACACTTTGACCCCGCTTCATTGTGAAAGGAGCGTTGTGGCGATAAAAGAAACGTCAGCGGAAAAGCGGGAGAGATGGAATAAGATAGTCATTGAATCCTCCAAACAATGCAAACGGAATATTCTTACTGAAATTACGACTGGTGTGGCGATAGAAGATTTTTTGAAAACTTTATGCGATTACGACCTTTCACTCATGCCATGCTTAAGGCGTCATGCAATGTCCCTGAAAGCTGTATTACGCGAAAGGCCTTCTGCAAAAAAGATTGTTTGCCTTATAGGCCCTGAGGGTGGTTTTACTGATAATGAAATTGAACGTGCCGTTGAAAAAGGCTGCATTCCGGTAACTCTGGGAAGTTCGACTCTAAGAATTGAGACTGCCGCAATAGCCGTTTCCTCCATGCTGTTGTATGAATATTGTCTATGACTATGAATGCAAATCGATTTAATCAGAAGTCTGAGGACTGATCTCCGGATTCTGACTTCCGACGTCTGATTATGCGGCAGACAGGTTTCCTTAATACCGCTTGTAGTTGCGTTATAAATATACGGTTCTTGTGAAAGGATTTTTGTGTGAAGGCGGTAGTGAAAGCAAATCGTGCCAGTGGGCTGGAATTGGTAAAGATGCCGGAACCAAAGCTTGGCCCAAAAGATGTTTTAATTAAGGTTCAGGTTGCCTCTATATGCGGAACGGATGTTCATATAGATGACTGGACATATTGGGCGCAGCAGCGCTTTACGCCGCCCCGTATTATAGGCCATGAGTTTGCCGGTTATGTGCAGGAGGTTGGGAAGGAGGTTACGTTTGTTAAAGCTGGGGAGAGGGTTTCTGCGGAAACTCACATTTCATGCGGCTACTGCTACCAATGCAAGAATGGATACAGAGAAGTATGCAGAAAAAGTAAATTGTTAGGGATTGATTACGATGGAACGTTCGCCGAATACCTTAGCCTGCCTGAGCATGTATTGTGGAAAGATGATCCTCGTATTCCTGATGAATGGGCGACAATTCAGGAGCCGTTTGGAAATGCTGTTGACACGGTAATGTCTGAGGATATATCTTCAAAAACGGTGCTTATTT
The DNA here is from genome assembly GCF_027493735.1 of Candidatus Kuenenia sp. Lineage (NCBI taxonomy): Bacteria > Pseudomonadati > Planctomycetota > Candidatus Brocadiia > Candidatus Brocadiales > Candidatus Brocadiaceae > Candidatus Kuenenia > Candidatus Kuenenia sp. Next base: position 111,237 of record NZ_JAOSKF010000022.1, on the reverse strand, counting down.
TGGGGGCAGGTCCCATTGGTCTCTTTGCCGTAGGTATAGCAAGGGCATGCGGGGCGTCTCTCATTATTGTTTCTGACCCAAATGATTATCGGCTGGATATCGGTAAAAAGATGGGTGCGGATATTGTGGCGAATCCGAAAAACACAGATATCCTGAATTGTGTGCTGGAAGCGACGGAGGGAAATGGCGTAGATGTGGTTCTGGAGTTTTCCGGCAATAAACTGGCGCTTGATCAGGGACTTAAGTCTCTTACTCCCGGTGGAAGAATATCGATTTTGGGGATATATGAAACCCCTGTTGATATTGATCTGAATAGAGAGGTTATTTTTAAAAAAATACGCATATATGGGATTACCGGCAGAAAGATATTTTCTACGTGGTATAAGACGTCCAGGTTTCTGTCTTCCGGGCTGGTGGATCCTGGACCGGTTATTACACACACGTTTTTACTGGAAGATTACGAAAAGGGCATGCAGCTAATGAGAGATGGCATGTGTGGAAAGGTTGTTTTGCAGGTCATGCCGTAATTTCATTCCGTTTGCATGGATTTGAAAGACCCCTGCAACTGTTAAAGAAAGGATTCTGGAGTAATGAGCCGCCTTAATTTTATTCATGACGAACTGGAAAAACTTGAAGAAGAGGGGCTTTTCGTCAACATAAGAACCATTGAAGGCCCTCAGGATGCATGGATCACCGCAGATGGAAAGAAGGTGTTAAATCTCTGCTCAAATAATTATCTCGGGTTTGCGAATAGCCCCCGGTTGAAATCTGCTGCGAAGGGGGCGATAGATGCATATGGCGTAGGGCCTTCTGCGGTAAGGACAATTTCAGGAACCACTGTGTTGCATTGTGAGCTGGAGAGGAAACTTGCTCTTTTTAAGGACGTGGAGAGCACCATTTCCTTTCAATCAGGATTTTGCGCAAACCTGGCAGTCATTCCCGCTATTGCTGGCAAAAATGACGTCATTTTTTCTGATGAACTGAATCATGCGAGCATTATTGATGGATGCCGCCTTTCCGGGGCAAAAATTATCAGGTATGGACATTGTAACCCTGATGATCTGAGAGGAAAAATTTCGCAGGAAAGTAATGCCGGAAAACGGTTGATAATCACGGACGGCGTGTTCAGCATGGAAGGAGATATCGCTCCCTTGCCGGAAATTGTTAACATTGCGGATGAATTCAATGCCATTACGATTGTTGATGATGCACATGGCGAGGGTGTTTTAGGGGAAGGCGGGAGAGGCATTGTTGATTATTTTAAACTGCAGGGGAAAGTAGATATCGAGGTTGGCACGCTGTCAAAGGCATTTGGAGTAGTAGGTGGTTATGTAGCGGGGAGTAAAAAATTGACGGACTATCTGTCCCAAAAAGGGCGCCCTTTTCTTTTTTCAAGCGCTGCAACCTCCCCTGATGTGGCGGCATGTATTGCAGCAGTGGATATCCTTATGGAATCAAAGGTTCGGGTTGAAAAACTATGGTCAAACACCGCATTGTTCCAGAAACAAATGGAAAATACAGGTTTTGACATAGGGAGAACGCAAACGCCAATAACTCCAATAATGGTTGGAGACGCCAAATTGGCAAAAGAGTTTAGCCGGAAATTGTATGAAGAGGGGATTTTTATACAAGCAATCGGGTATCCGACCGTTCCTGTTGGGAAGTCTCGTCTGCGTGCAATGCTTTCTGCTGTTCATAGCGAAAACGACCTTTTGTGGGCTGTAGGATGTTTTGAAAAAATAGGGAAAACATTGGGGATATTGAATTAAAAAACCTTTACACTATTAATGCGATTGAATTTTTAAAGTAAAAAATTTAATATATCCGTATTATGTTAACTTTTTTAAAAAGGTAAATTGGGCCCGAATATGAAAAAATATATTAGTTTTGCGATACTCATTTTATGTATTGCGGGTTGCGGAAAAAGTGAAAAGGAAAGGCATGAAGAAGAAATATCTGCAACCGCTATGAATCAATCAGAGGTTTCTTCCAAAAGGGAACATGATTTTATTAAAAATGAAAAAGGCTTTATCGTTCACATGAAAGACATTAAGGTGTTGTTGAAACATTTGCAGGCCTCTATTAACAAAGAAGACTGGAAAGCTATTCAACAAGATACAAAAAAATTGAAAAATTCAAGTCCTGTCGTATATACAGGGGCAAATAAGAATGATTTACCGACAGAATTTGTAAAGCTGGACGTCCAATTCCACTTAGATACGCTTGAATTGGTGAATGCATGTCAGGAAAAGAACAAGGATAAAGCAATGGCAGCATTTTTTAAAGTAGTGAATGGGTGTGACGAATGCCACGCCAAGTTCAATCCAAAAGAAACATCCACATCCTGGTTCCGATAAAGAGTCATTTTTACAATATCAGAAGAATGAATGGGTTTTTGTATCATTCAATAGCCCTGATATTAAATACCTCAGTAATGATATTTATTGAAAGGGTGAATTATGATAAAAAAAATTTTGATTGTAGATGATTCTGTTGTTGCCAGATTGGGGGTAAAAAATTGTATTTTAAAAGATGCCTCATATGAGATATATGAAGCGTCTGATGGTTTTATGGGTGTTGAAGAATTTAAAAGGGTTTCCCCTGATATAACTTTTCTGGATATGACAATGCCTGTAATGTCAGGCATTCAGGCGCTTGAAGAAATAAAAAAAATCGATGAAAACGCTATAGTCATTGTGATAACCGCGGATACTCAGCCAAAGACTATTGAAAAAGTGAAAGAATTGGGGGCATTAACATTGTTGAGAAAGCCGCCTAAAAAAGAAGATATAATTAATGCTATAGCTAAGGCAAAAGATATACAGGTAAGTAAAGAGAAAAAATGAAAGATACTTCAGGGAATTTTCTGAGCGAATTACAAATAGATGCGCTCAAAGAGATCATTAATATTGCATTTGGAAATGCGGCGGCGTCACTTTCCGAGGTTATTGAATTGCATGCTACATTAAACGTTCCTGAGATAAAAATAGTGCATTCAAAAGAACTGCGGGACTTTATTGGCAGCACTTTTGATGGCGGCGAAGATTTGCATATCGTTGAACAACATTATACCTCTGAATTCAAAGGTATTGCGTATCTTGTCTTTTCCATGGATAGCGGTAAATCATTTATTTCATTGCTGGAAGAATATAATGAAATGCCTGCAAACATGTCCATTAATTTGCTGGAAAAGGAAACGTTAACGGAGGTGGGAAATATTATAATCGGTGCTTGTCTCAGCAAAATAGCGGAATTGTTGTCAGATGTCGTTTCTTATCTTCCGCCAAGATATATCGATGGAAAGTATTTTTATGAAGACATGCCGGGGAATTTCTTCGATGGAGAAGGATATGCGGTTATCCTTAAAACCATATTTCAATTTGAGAAAGCGGATGTTGATGGCTTTTTGTTTCTTCTTATTAATATGGATTCTATCGATAAGATAAGAGAAGCGGTTGATAAATTTATGAAGAACTATGAATAAAATTCCAGAGCAAATCTGCAATTCGATAAATTTAGGACTGGTTATACTGGATGCTGAATTTAAAGTCCATTACTGGAACCAATGGATGGAGATGAATAGCGGAATACCTGCCGGGGATATTACCGGCTCGGTGCTGTTTGACTATTTTCCAAATTTAAACAACCGGAAATTTTTGCGAAATTGTAAATCGATATTCGCCTTCGGAAAATTTCTGCTTTCTTTCACAAAAACTGCATCATTATATTTTCCCGTTCAGGCCTGTAAGCTCCTTTGGCTTACAGTTTGACTATATGCAGCAGAGCTGCTCAATATTTCCCATTCGCAACGGAAATGAAAAGATAGAATACATATGCATTACAGTGCGGGACGTCACTGAAATAGTTGTATACGAGCATAAACTGCTGGACGCCACAAGGAGGGACTATCTGACCGGGTCGTTTAACCGCAAATATTTAGAGGATAAACTGAGGGAGGAGTTTGAACGGCATAGGAGATACGGCGCACCTCTTTGCCTAATTATTTTTGATATCGATAATTTTAAGAATGTAAACGACTCCTGTGGTCATTTGTATGGTGATTTTGTCCTCCGCGAGGTGGTTGCGAGAGTTGCGTCCGGATTAAGAACTACCGATATCCTGGCACGCTATGGTGGGGAAGAATTTTGCGGCATTCTCCCGGAAACCAGTTTGAAGTCAGCCATTGAAGTGGCGGAACGATTCAGGGAAAGCATCGCCTCAGAAGAATACAGGTTCCATGGACATTCAAGAAAAATAACTATTAGTTTAGGAGTTGCTGCGTTGGACAAAAATATTACGAATACCGATATGTTCTTCAAAAAGGCGGATGACGCCCTTTACACGGCAAAAAGGGAAGGGAAAAATAAGGTGCGATCCGCTGACCATTAGAGAACCTTTTTAATGGACTTTTACCTAAGCTGGCATAGCCAGAACCGAACAAGCAAGCAAGAAATAAAAAATACAAAATTCGAAGTACGAAACAAATCCCAAAATACAAAATCCCAATGAAAAAAACCGGGTTTTGAACATTTGAAAATTTTACCCAGTTAGATAACATTCAATGGTACATCTATTATTGTTAGATAATTATGTATCAAACGGCGTGAATTTAGGATTTGTTTCGTATTTCGTAGTTAGGGTAAAAATAAATAGAAAGGAATACAATTATGTCAGTTAATAATGCATTAATCGCAAAAGCCTTAGAATTAAAACCGCAGGACAAAATTATATTAATTGAGGCTTTGATAACCAGCTTAGATAAACCAGATCCGGAGATATCAAAAAAATGGATACAGGAAGCTGAGGCCAGACTTAAGGCTTACAGAGCCGGCAAAACAAAAGGGATACCCGCAGAAGAGGTGTTTAGATAAGCTTTATGAGAGTAATATTCGACGACTTTGCCAAATTAGAATTGGATGATGGAAAAGAATATTATGAAATGGAAGTGATAGGTTTAGGGAAAAGATTTAAACAAGAAGTTAAAAGAGCTATTAATATAATCAAAAAAATGCCTGAAATTGGTTCTCAAGAAAGTGAAAACATTAGAAGGTATATTCTTCATAAGTTTCCTTACAAAGTATTATACTCCATTGAAAAAGACCATATTTATGTTATCGCTATTGCACACTTACACCGTGAACCAATATATTGGATTAATAGAATCAGAACCTAACAAGGCGCTGCACCTGACCGCTATTCCGCTCCGCTCCATAGCGGCAGATGATCTCAATCGTTAGTGGCAATAAATGAGACAGAGATGATATGACAAAGAAAGCAATTGTTGTTGGTGCGACATCAGGAATCGGGAGGGAATTAGCAAAGATTTTCTCTAAAAATGGCTATATAGTTGGACTTGCAGGCAGAAGGACTCACCTGCTTGATGATCTCAAGAACGAACTTCCCAATAATTCTTTCGCAAAACATATTGATGTTTCTCAAACAGATAAAGCAATAAACCAACTCAAAGAGCTAATTGCAGAAATGGAAGGGGTGGACATTATCATTATTAACGCTGGTGTAGGATTTATTAACAAGGATTTACAATGGTCCCCGGAAAAAGAAACCATTGATGTTAATGTCTCTGGTTTTGCTGCAATAGCAAATGTTGCTATACATCAATTTTTATCGAAGGGTTCCGGTCATCTGGTAGGCCTATCGTCTATAGCAGCACTTAGAGGGGACGGCGACGCTCCTGCATACAATGCATCAAAAGCCTTTGTTTCAAACTATATGGAAGGCTTACGGAAAAAGGTGGCAAAATCAGGGTCATCCATTACAGTTACAGATATTCAGCCAGGGTTTGTAGATACAGCAATGGCAAAAGGTGACGGACTTTTTTGGGTTGCATCTCCCCAAAAAGCAGCACAACAAATATATAACGCTATCAAAAGGAAGAAGAAACATGCTTATATAACTAAACGATGGAGGCTTATTGGATTGGTAATGAAAATCGTTCCGGAAACTATTTATAACAGGCTATAAAATTTATAAAAAATCTTCTAACAAATCAATGTACGCCGGAATTGAGGGGACACCGTACTAATGCTTAAAAGTATCGAAGTTAGGATACCTCAGTCAGCCGTTTCCCGATATAATATCCCCAGATAATTTAAAGGTGGTAGTAATGGAATTTGAATGTGACCCCGAAAAAACAAAGAAGAACCATAAAAAATATAGCGTCCATTTTGAAGAAGCATCAACCGTATTTTATGACCCTTTGTCAGCTACTTTTGATGACCCTGACCATTCAATTGGCGAACATAGACTAATCACGGTAGGTTTTTCGTCAAAGGAACGTTTGCTCGTGGTATCACATACCGGGAAACGTTAACATTTTACCATTAAATATTTTGCCAAAAAAGCAAAGAAATTATTGATAAGGTGCTCCATGTCTCATCCCAAACATATTTTCCCGCTTTATATAGTCGGGCAAATGCAATTCTGCAGACTGCCCATCCCTGTCGATTATGCAGGTGGATAAGAAGCCATGTGTAATTCGTAGAAATGTATTAAAGCGGAAACCTTAACCATAGTAAGGAGAAATTATATGGAAGAAAAGGGGAAAAAGATATTTTACGATGTCCATTGTCATGCGCTGAATTTGAGCCATGCAGGGCTTCTTGCCTTTTTGAATCGCTTTTTAAAAGACAGGGCGGTGTCCTTTTCCGATCTGTTGGGGAAAGGAAAATTTCTCCAGGTTATCTGCCGTTTATTGGGGATACATTTCAGTGTGAAACTACTGAAAACACTATTGATTGTCTTAAGTGGCGTTCTCTCCGGAATCGTATTACTTGCGATAAGCAAATATGAATATTTCCTTTCAGGTAAGGTAAGCGATATCGTTTTGGTTGGTGCATTTTCGGTCGTTTTAACTGCCCTGGTTTTTGCTCTGTGGGCTTTACGAAAGATAGCTTCAGGGGAAAGCGACCTCATAACAAACACGCTTAAAAAAAATGTCAATCTTCTTTCCATTATTGAGAATAATACGGGGAGTTTATTTTTTTCTATGGAGATGGATATCCTGTCTGCGGATGAAAGGTTCAGGGAATTAATAAATGAATATCGTACCTCATCAACGTACAAATATGCGTCATTTATAAAAAATATCGAAGAGAAATGGAAAGAAACCGGGAATGAAATACATATCAAAACAAAAGAGGGGAAAACACTAAAGTACAATAAAATGGTTATTACCCCTCTGGTAATAGATTTTGGTTACAAGTGTTTTGACATGCAAGGAATTTATTATAATAAACCGCCCAGGAAACCAGTTGTGGAGCAGGTTGTCGATGTTTTCAACGGGATAAGGGAGTATAGGGAAATGAGTCCTGTTAAATTACTCGATATTTATCCCTTTCTGGGAATTAATACGAGGAATTACGACCTGGGAATTGTGAAAGTGGTTCCAAAAGAGGAAAGAGACGCATTTTACCATTTTCTGAAGAGCAGAAAAATCCCTCAAGGGATAAAAGAGCATGTAAGAGATACTTTGGAAAATAACGTTACTTATATTGAAAAGACGGGCAAGCTGGTATTTTATAAAGAAATCGAAACCCTGGGAAATGATTTGCGCACAATCTCTTCCCATGTCCAAATTGATGAAGGTTTGATTGATAAAATAGATGGCATGTCAGAGGAATCGGTTCGTACCCGCTTAAACGAAAAAAATAATATTCCCAAAATGCTTGAAAAGTATTTTGGGGAATATACGAATACAAAATATGAAACCTTTGCTAAAAAAAACAGGGAGCAGTACTTTTTTGATGAGAAAGATACAAAAAAGAAAGAAAAGACGATTCCTGTGAAAGGGATTGACGACCTGCGCAGTTATTTCTTTGCGGGAGTTAAATTATATCCACCCCTGGGGTTTGATCCCTGGCCCTACCACGAGGATAAACCCATCGATACCGCCACGGAATTTGACAAGGTAAATTATCTCTATCAATTTTGCAGTGAAAGGGGCATTCCGATAACGGTACATTGTTCGCCCGGCGGTTTTAAAACTGCTCATCACGGCATGGAATATACCAATCCTGAAAAGTGGAAAAACGTACTTTCCGCATATGAGAATCTGAAAATCAATTTTGCTCATTGTGGGTTTGATAACAATAAACCCCATAAATCGTGGTTGAATACCATCATGGAGCTTATGGGCGGGTATAAAGGCGTCTATGCGGATTTTTCCTATATCGGGAATAGTAGAGATTCTTATACTTTTTTAAAGGAACGAATCGTTGATAAAGGGTTTGGGGATCGCATACTCTTTGGCAGTGATTTTCCGGTTAACCTGTTTGGTGTGGATTCGTATAAGGATTATGTAGAGAATTTCTTTCATCTCTCTCTGGATACGAATTTAAAACACAAATTCTGCTCTGCGAATCCTCATAAATTTCTATGGGCTTAGGGTAAAAATGGAACGGAAGTAGGACATCACGCCTCTGATTAAAATGAGCCTAAGCAATTTCACGGGCAAACCAGTTTATCCGTGCCACCCTTAGCGGAGTACATATTTTTTCAGATAATCTTCCAATGCTTCCTGCCATGGTCTCATTTTGTGTCCGGTTGCCTGTACAAACTTTGTACAATTCAATGAGGAGTTTTGAGGTACCGTGGCTGCGCGTTTAAAGTCTTCTGCCTTAATGGATTGGAGAGATACCTGTATATTTGACAATCTAAAGATTTCCCTTGCCCACTCATACCAAGAACAAATGCCATCATTCGCAATGTGATAAATGCCATGAAGATCAAGCGAAAGAACATACCAGAGAGCATGGACAAGATCTGCGGCATAGGTAGGGCTTCCAAATTGGTCTGTTACTACAGACACGACATGTTTTTCTAATCCGAGATGCAGTATTTTTGTTACAAAATTGCTTTTATGCTGTCCATAAAGCCGTGAAATTCGAATAATGGTATAGTTGCCGTTTATTTCCTGCACTGCCTCCTCTCCTGCACGTTTCGATCTGCCATACACCGAAAGTGGGCGAGGCAGGTCTGTTTCGTTATACGGTGTATTCTTAGCGCCATCGAAAACATAATCAGTGCTGATATGGATGACCCGGGCATGCAGATTTTTTCCCGCCAGTGCGACGTTTTTCGCTCCATCTGCATTCACGGCATATGCCTTGCCGATGTTTGTTTCGCAGGCATCAACATCGGTAAATGCGGCACAATTAATGATTACGTCTGGCATGGTTCTGGCAATCGCCTCAAAAGTATTTGAGGCATTGGTGATTTCTATTTGTGAATGACTGGCGCAAATGACGGAGAGGGGTTGTTTTTCTGTTTCAGAAAGATGCGGCAACCCATTCCTTAGTTCCCACCCCAGCGCACCATTCGAGCCGATAATGAGTATCTTCATGTATGGAGTGCATTTGAGTGTAACTGGTAAACACGCTTGTATTCCCCGTCATCATGTATGAGGGATGCGTGGCTGCCTGTTTCAACGATTTGGCCTTGTTTCATCACAATGATTCTGTCACAATGCTGGATAGTGGAAAGCCGGTGGGCGACAATGATGGTGGTTTTCCCGGCAATAAGATTATTCAATGCGTCTTGCACCAATTTTTCCGATTCGTAGTCGAGGGAGGATGTTGCTTCGTCCAGCAACAGTATGGAGGCATTTTTCAGAATAGCACGCGCAATTGCAATTCGCTGGCGCTGTCCTCCGGATAATTTCACTCCCATTTCTCCCACGATAGTATCGTATGTTTCCGGGAGGGACAGGATAAATTCATGAATATTGGCCGCTTTTGCCGCATGCTGGATTTCTTCCATTGTCGCATCCCGTCTGCCATAAAGAATATTTTCATACAGGCTCCGGTTAAATAAAAATGTCTGTTGCGTAACCAATGCCATATGCGAAAGAAGCGATTCCCGCTTTATCCGGCGGAGGTCTATACCGTCAATCGCAATAGAACCCTCTGTCGGGTCGTAAAAACGGGAGATCAGGTTTACGAGGGTGGATTTCCCTGCGCCGCTTTCTCCTACGATTGCGATTACCTCGCCCTTTTGTATGTTCAGACATATATTCTTCAACACATGTTCTTTTTTCCCTTCATAGGAAAAACTCACATTGTTGAAGAATATGCCTTCCTCTATTTTTTCAAGCGTTACGGCATCAGGGGAGTCCTTTATATTTGACTCTATGTTAAATAATTCAAATACCCTGTTTGCACCGGCGAGAGATTCCTGCAAGCCCGTGTAGCTCTTTGCGATCTTCTTAACAGAGGTGATTACCATAAAACCAATTGCGGTAATAAATCCGCCAAGTTCCCCCGGAGTAATTTGATGGGACATAACTACATAGCCGCCCAATATAACCATTGCGGCAAGCCCTACCGCATAAATAAACTCATTGGTACTGCTGTTCAATGATTTTGCCTTTACCATTTTTAGCGTTCTGCGAAGGAAGCGTTCTCCGATGAAATGAATTTCGCGACGTTCTTCATCTTCCATCCTGAATGATTTAACAATCCGTATCCCTGCAAATATCTCGCGAAACGCATCTGTGAGTTCGGAGAGATGCCGTAAGCTTCCTTTACCGTGCCTCTTTATCTTTTTTCCGATTAAAACAGCAGGGATGAAAACTACCGGAAAAATAATTAAAGAAAACAAAGATAATTTCCAACTGAAATAGAATGCAAGGACTAGCCCGCAAATCAATTGCATGGGCAGAAATAACACCTCATCAAAGAGCACCTTGAGACCTGCCTGTGTAACAGCAACGTCGTTTGTCAATCTCGAAAGAAGATCGCCGCTTTTTCTGTTCTCGAAAAAGCTTAACGGCTGAGGCAACAAGTGGTCACAGACCTTGTTCCGGATATTCACAACAACAGCCCATCTGACGAAATTTCTGTAATATTGCTGAAAATAACTGGTAAAAAAGATAACCGGAGCGAGAATGGCTATTACTATGCCAATACTGGTGAAGGAACGCGTCATTCGTTCCCGCAATTTTCCGATAAAAGAAAATTTGTTTAAGGTGTTTTTTTTAAATTCACTCAGTGGAGACCTTGTGTTTTTTTTAAGGTCGGTTTGGGGGTCTATATCGATGGCCGGCAATGCTGTAGTTGTCGCGGTCGTTAATTCTCCCGATACCAGCTTGTCTATAACCGGCTTAATCAGCGAGATTTGAATACCATTCGCCGCAGTATAAAGCACCATGCAGCCAATGGCAATCGCCATCTGTCTCCAATAGGGTTTCGCAAAGGAGAGTAGTTTTCCGCACTCGGAAAGGAATGAAGTATTTTTCATTTTAAAACTTACGCGCTACGGGTAAAACGTTAATAAAAGATTCTAGTGGCGAGGTTGATAATTACAATTTGTTTCTGTACTAATGTGATATGAAGAGCGCATAGAGAAAAAATGTTATCACATCACAAGATGCTTTTCAATAAAAAGATTATACACCGAAAGCAAAGAAGATAAATGCCTGCTGGCGGAATAAAAGCAGCAAATAGATATTATTCAATTGCGGAATGCCTCTGATCGTGTTATATTTTTGTAATTTTAGAGAGATTTTGAAGACGGTTATCTGAATTCTTTATGACGGTTTAACGCTGCTGGTGCGACAGGATTATGAGTAAAAGGTGGTTCATTGCCCCGAATAATATCGAACTTCAAACGGAGATTGCAGGTAATCTTAGAATTTCAAACTTACTTGCACAGATACTCATTAACCGCGGCATTACAGATGTAGGTGCAGCGAAAGGTTTTCTTCAGCCTCAAATATCAACATTATCAGACCCTTCCAACCTTCCCGATATTGAAAAAGCCTCAGTCAGAATTAATGAAGCCATACGCAACGGAGAGAAAATAGTCATCTATGGCGATTATGATGTTGACGGCTTAACCGCCACCGCCCTCATGTACCGTTGTTTAAAAATGTTTGATGCAAGGGTAAATTACTATATTCCTGAAAGGCTGGAAGAAGGGTATGGTTTAAATGCGGAGGCCATTGCTAAGTTAAAAGCAGGGGGTACGGATCTTATTTTAACGGTTGATTGCGGCATTAGCGCATGCAGGGAGGCGGAGATTGCACGATCATATGGCATTGAGCTTATTATTACCGACCATCATCAGCCTTCACAGGAAATCCCGGATGCATTTGCAATAATTAACCCAAAATTAAAGGCAACGGAAAAGACCTTCCGGGATTTTTCCGGGGTTGGCATTGCTTTCATGCTGGCATGGTCGGTTGGGCAGCATTATTTTCCGCAAAAAAAGGTATCGAATGAGTTTAAGGATTTTCTTATAAGTGCTATGGGTTTGGTTGCGCTGGGGACTATTGCCGACGTGGTTCCGCTTGTGGGCGAAAACCGTATCCTGACAAAATATGGGCTTGGGGCATTGCAGCAAACAAAAATACCTGGACTGCAGGCGCTACTGGAGGTATCTTCACTCACCAATATAAACCTTGACACTTCCCATGTAGGATACCGTTTAGGTCCCCGTATAAACGCACCCGGCCGTGTCAGCGATGCAGGAGTCGTTGTTGAGATGCTAACAACGGCCTGCAATGAAAAGGCAAAAGAAATTGCACTTTTTCTGGAAGAGGAAAATAACCGGAGAAGGGCGATGCAGCTTGACATACTCTCCGCTGCCAGGCAGAAAATCGTAGATGAAATAAACCTCGATGAAACGCTGGCGATTGTATTGGCAGACCAGGAATGGCACCCGGGAATAGTCGGAATTATCGCTTCAAAAATTGCAGAGGAGTTTAACCGTCCCGCGGTAATGATTGCCGTTGCCGATGAGATTGGGCATGGTTCTGCCCGTTCCATACCATCATTTCATATGCTGGATGCGTTAGAATGTTGCAAAAATATGTTAATTTCCGTAGGGGGGCATGCCCAGGCGGCGGGATTAAAGATTCATCCTGACAATATAGGAGATTTTCGCACATTGCTGAATCGGATGATGGCGCAAAAACTCCAGAAAGAAGACCTTGTTCCTTTTCTGAATATTGACGTAGCGGTTGATCTCTCCACGTTAAACAGGGGATTATTAATGGAATTGCAACTTTTATCTCCCCATGGCGAAGGAAACCATATCCCCGTGTTTGCCATAAAAGACCTGCAGATTGCCGGTAAACCGCGCCGTATAGGATCGAATGGACAACACCTCAGCTTCTATGTAAAACAAGGCAATGTGTCTATGAAGGCTATCGGATTTGGCATGGGCGATGAAATTGACCGGCTGCTAAAGAATGGCAGCACATGTTCACTGGCGGTCGTTTTAAAGGAAAATAACTGGATGAATAACAGCAGTATAGAACTTGAAGTGAAAGATATCAAGTTCGATGGTGAATAATTGTAGTAAGAGTTTAGATTTTTGAAAAAGTATGTTCTTTACAAAAAACAAGTCAGTAATTTACGAGCATTTGTCTTGACTGAAATAAATAATTTTGCTATGAATTGCAAACGTATATCGTTTTAAAAATTTAGTACAAAAACAGATTGCCATACAACTTTGTAATCATTTTAGGTCAAAGGATTTTGGCGGAGAATGCCTCTTCCTTCTTTCTTGTGGTCTAAGGCCCGGATGTTTTATTTTCGGTAAGTGGTTTTAGTAGAGGAATGGGATCTGCCTTTTTTAAACAAAATGAACCAATTATTCTTTGCGGGAAATTATTTGATAGAAAATTTAAGAAGAGGGTAGAAATTAGTGACAGAGCTTATTAGCAGGCTTGAAATAAAAAAAGTTCATCAAATTATTCAAAGAGTTGATATCTTTTGTTCCGCGCTTTTGCTTCAGGCATGGAGACGCATTTATTATATATTCAATAAACAGGAAGTTCGTGTGTCAATTAAAGAGCGGGCAGGCAATTGCTTGCGGTGCGGTCGTTGCTGCCAGGCGTCGATCCGGTGCAAAAATCTATGCTACGATGAAAAAGGGCTTTCACTGTGTAAGGTATATGATCAAAGACCGCAGTTATGTTCCCTGTATCCGTACAATAAAAACGATTTCTTTTTCCACATCAGGGAAACGTGCGGTTACCATTACGATAACTGAAGTGTAAAAACTCTTCATCATAATTCCGTAAGATTTTTTCCTGTCTTACGATGGAATTAACGCACAGGTATTTGCCTGAATTGTGGCGATATTTGCGCACTTAAGGGGTATTTTGTGATGAAAAAAACGCCGCTGTATGAATCACACCTTAAATACCATGCAAAGATGGTATCTTTTCATAACTACCTGATGCCCATCCAATATGACAGCATCATCAATGAACACCTCCTTGTTCGAAAAAATGCCGGTATCTTCGATATATCCCATATGGGAAAATTTGAGATTTCCGGAGATGACGCCTTTTCCTTTGTGCAGCAGGTGATTACGAATGACGCAGCGCCATTGTCGGAAAAACAGGCTCTCTATTCACCTCTGTGCAATGAAAAAGGAGGCATTGTTGACGATATTATGGTTTATAAAATGAACCGAAATGCATTTCTCTTTATCGTAAACTGTGCAAATACTGAAAAGGACCTGGCGTGGTTAACGGAACAGGCAAAACCCTACTGGTCTCTGAAATTAAAAAATGTCACTGATGAAATGTCAATTATCGCATTACAAGGTCCGTCTGCCCTGCAAATGCTCAAAAATACCCTGGAGACTGATTTTAAGTACCTCAAAAGGTTTTGTTTTGATGAATTTTTTCTGGATGATTTACCCATGATTATTTCAAGAACGGGATATACCGGTGAGGATGGTGTGGAAATATTGGTTGATGCAACTTACGCCCTCAGACTCTGGGATATTTTTTTGAAAAAAAACGAGGCGAAGGGACTGAGGCCTGTTGGGCTTGGAGCGAGGGATACGCTACGCCTTGAGGCATGTTTTATGCTTTACGGAAACGATATGGACGAAACGGTAACTCCCCTGGAGACCCTTATCGACTGGACGGTGAAGTTTGGCAAAGATTCTTTTATAGGAAAAGAGTCACTGCAGGAACAGAAGGCTGGGGGCGTCAAACATAAAATAATTGGATTCGAAATGTTGGATCAGGGTATTCCGCGTCACGATTATCCTGTTCTGAAAAAGGGAGAGAAGATAGGAAAAGTTACCAGCGGAACATTTAACCCAACGACGAAAAAGGGTATTGGCCTTGCCAGAATTACCATTCAGCATGCAATAGCCGGGGAAGAGATACAAATACAAATCCGGGATAATTATCACGAAGCACGAATTGTAAAAACCCCGTTTTATAAGAGGGAGTCAAAAAAATGAATATACCAGAAGAACTTCAGTATACAAAAACGCACGAATGGGTAAAAAAAATACACGGGAATGAAGTATCCATTGGCATTACTGACCATGCCCAGCATCAATTGCAGGACATAGTGTACGTCGAATTGCCGTTAATAGGAAGAGAACTGAAGATGGGCGCTCCCTGTGCAGTAGTTGAGTCAGTAAAAGCTGCATATGACATTTATGCACCCCTTTCCGGCAAGGTGACAAAAATTAATCAGGAACTCAGGGAAAGTCCACAATTAATAAATGAAGACCCTTACGGTAAGGGATGGTTTTTACATATTGAAATATCCAATCCGAACGAACTTGCAGATCTTTTAAGTCCGGTTCAATACCGGACTGCCAATGAATCCGAACAGTAAAATATCACCATAAACTCTTTCCCATAAGGAGAACCTGAGTGGTTGAAAATACCGCTCCTGCAAGACAAGAGTGCCTCCCCGCATTTTTTTCCGGTTCATTTTGAGTTGAGAGTAGCAAGCGGTACGTTATTGACAGGGAACTTCTCAATAAGTGGAGGTTTTTATAATAATTTCTACGTTCCACAGTCCACAATCTGCAATTTGCTGACTGTACCGTATTCCCCTTTATTAAGGGAGCAAGGGGGTTGTTTACCTCATATACAGGAAGTATCTTGAACGTTTTTACGATAGTGATATGCTTTTTATCCGTTAGAATGGCAAGGAATTTTTAGGGAGGGACGTCATGAATTTTTTACTTGAAATTGTTGCACGTGATTTTGACTTAACCGAAGCAAACAAGGCGGATATTCACAAGTATGCGGAAAAGTTAGATGCCGCTTATGACCGGATTATCCGCTGTCGGGTAGTGGTGGAAGCCCTTCGTCACCGTGAACACAAAGGGCTTTTTTATAATGTGAAGGTTGTTGTGACCATTCCCGGTACGGAACTTGTGATAAAACGCAAGCCAAACGAAGACTTTCACCTGGCGGTAAAAGATTCCTTTAACGCAATGCGCCGGAAGCTGGAAGATTTTGTTGTTCAGCGGAGTGGAAAGGTAAAACACCACGAAGAAATACCCATTGCCCATATCAGCAATTTATTCCCTGAAGAGGGATATGGTTTTATTACTTCTGCCGATGGGCGGGAGATTTATTTTCACAAAAATAGCGTCTTAAACCATGATTTTGCCCGTTTGGAAAAGGGAATGGAGGTACGATTTTCTGAAGAATTAGGCGAAAAAGGCCCGCAGGCGAGTTCTTTGACAGTAATGTAATGACCGATTATGTACATTGTATGTGGGAAATTCAATATTTTTAGTTAAGCAATGAACAAATCCATCTCTTTTGAACAGTACAACTTAGAAGAATTAAAGCCCTTTTGATTTTCCTTTGTATATCCTTGGCTTTTATGTTGCTCTGTGTTTTTCTCAACCGGCAGACCGAACTTTGCTCTAAAGTCAAGCTTGATGGGTTTGTTAAATGATACCAGTCTGTTGGCCATATCATCTATTTGTTGAAGAAGATGAGATTTTTCCAAATGGGAGTAAGATTGGATAAGGGGTTTATCTTATCGATGTCTTTATCTATCTTCGTTTTTAGGCCGTCAGCCTTGATAACCATGTAGGTATCTAGTTTTTTGAAGGTATACATCAGCCGCATTAATGTCAAAGCGCACTGGCGGGGATGGTGCGCATCGGAATCCTCGCCCAGTGCAGTGCCTTGTTGGCACCTATAAGTGATAATCTCTGGCCGCTTCCGGCTGGTAAAGAACGTCATCGATGCGGATACGGCGCACCCCAGACGGGACAGACCATTCCACAACATCTCCTTTGGCGTATCCCAGGATCGCCGTGCCCACAGGGGCGAGAACCGAGATAGCCCCCGCAGCAATGTTCGCATCTTTTGGAAAGACTAAAACATAGGTCATTTTTTCTGACGTACTCAGATCACGCAGGACAACCTTTGAGTTCATGGTCACCACATCTGCAGGCACGTCTTTGGACGACACGACTTCCGCCCTCTCCAATTCTTCTGCCAAAGACGCTAAATCCTTTCTGTCTTGACCACCGAATTCCTCGGCCACAGCGATGAGTTCTTCGAGTCGCGATTTGTCAAACTCGGTAATGTGCAGCTTTCGTGTTGTTGTCATGATCTCCTCCGTTATGAATACCAACCATTGATTGTCAAAATAAATTATCCTGATAATTCGTGGAAAACACTATTATCAGGGAAAATAAATAATAGTACGGTACATATAAAAATGTTGCTGTATAATTTTGCAACAGTACTATACCCACAAGAAAAAATATATCAATCGGAAAAGGGGAAAAGTTGCCAGATGAAGATGAAGCAAACTTTTTATGCAAAGGGAAGGGGTCAGGTGAAATGTTATGCTGTCTCTGATGCTAATTTTTCTTTTATGATATGGGGGCAATCGTACAGGTGCAAAAAACTTTTCAGGATATAAATAATCTTCGCCCAATTCATCAACAACTCTTATATGGCAATGTGTTTCAGCTATCCTGTCAGTCAGCACTTCGTATAGTTTTCTTTTTTCCAATGATGATTCATCGCCGCGATTATCTACGCATATCATAAAATGTTTTTAAATCGCCTTTTCTTCATAAATATTTTTTGATTTTAAGTTCTTTTTTCCCGATGCCATGCTCTTCTCGTACCAGCGTACTTCGACGTCTAAAATTGTACCATCTTCCAGTTCCACCTGGCAAATACCTTTCAACTTTCGCCAGTATTTTTTTCCATATACCTTATTTAATCTGTTTAAATTTTCAATTCCACGTCCAGTAGCAATTGCTTCCGCTCCTCCGTCGTTCCCGCTATTGGGCGTCGGCTCCAGTGCGATGTTAGACGGCCCACGTCTAGCCACTGGCCTCCGGTGTTACGGGGCTCAAACGCTCGGTGAGCACTTCCAACTCACGGTACAAGGGCATCGTTCATCCCAATAGTCAAGAATCGAGTGCCAAGAGATCTTTTGAGAAATCGGCAAAGCTCTGCCAGCCTAAGATGGAGATGATCTCGTATGCAAGGCTGCGTGAAGCGTACTGGTCGTATGGGGATCTGAAATCTTTGGCGAGCTGCTTGAGGGCAGCCTCGGTTGCAGAGTGAAATTGACCCTCCTCCCAGTGAATAGCTTGATTGCGGCCTTGCCAGATTACATCGGTAATCGATTGGGATCCGATAAGTCGTCCTTTAGGGCAAGCTGATAAGCTCTTGCCATATCTAATTGACAATCCTTGCTTGGCGAACTGCAGAAGAGCTCCAGACATCGCATGCCTGGCAAACTCGTGAGCAGCAAGTCGAAGCATAGCTTCACGGAGGTTCTTGTCTGTCAGGTGGCGTTCTTTATCCATGCCAAAGTAAGTATCCCAGTAAATCGCAGTGCTCAGTAGTGGATCGTCGTCCTGGTACCCAGGAATACTGGAGAGGTACTCATCCATCTTATTGATTTGTTCTACCTTTGTGTAACCTTCCTCCGTAGCTTTCGTGATTTGAGCTAAGGTGCGGGAAAGGTCCTCAACGTGTCGTTCTTCTCGGTGGATCTCCGCAATTACTGCGGTGGCGGCGGGCTCTATTTCGGAGAGGTAGTCTTGTATTTTCAGGAAGCCTCCTTGATGCCGGCAGATGGGGAGCTTAGCCGTCTAACCAGTAATTGATAAGTTTATAGATAACAATGTATACATTTACTTATTGCATTTTTACTAGTGATTTTTCTTCGAAAAACAGATAATTTTTTATAGATAATGCATTATTTTTGTGTATTATCTGTAACAAGTTGAAAAAATAACATTTTTGTCGATATTACGCAAGAGGATTCTAATGCATATTCCACAAAACATTACGATTAAGTTTGATCCTATTCTCATTCATAAGCGAATTCCAAGGAGTGAACAGCATAACTTTAGAGAAAGGCTTCGTTATTACATTGACTTCTGTAAAAAATATGATTTTTTCGAATCGAAAAAGGAGAGTCTTTCGCAGTTTATAAAAAAATTACAAGAAAAACATCAGTCTTCTCAACAACTGAAACAGGCAGCCCTTGCCATATCTCTTTACTACTCCATAGTCCGGTCTTATCCTGAAGACAATCTTTTAGAAAGTGAAAATGCGCAGGAAAAGTCGCAGCCTTCGTATCGGCAAAAACAAACCTCCCCAAACTTTTTCTCGCCACGATTCCATAAGGCAGCCCGAAACTCATGATTCCATTAATGATGGTAAGAAAAGCTATCCAGATTTTCATAAAGAATTGCAGGGAGGAAGACCAACCGGTAAGCCTGCAAAAACAAAGCACTCAATCCGTCCCCAACAATCATTTTATTGTGCCGCCTGTTTCTGTTGATTCAAAAAAGGCGATTGTTTTTGAAAATACCAAAGGATGTATGGATGCAATACATGGGTTAAGTGCCTTAATAAAGATTAAACATTATTCTCCGAAAACCTTATGGGCTTATACACATTGGACTAAGAAATTTCAGGGATTTGCCCATAATAAGGATATTCAGTCCCTGTCGTCTGTGGAGGTGAAGGATTTATGTAATATTTAGCGGTCAAACGTAAGGTGGCGGTATCAACACAAAATCAGGCATTTAACGCGCAGTTGTTTTTTTATAAGCATATTATCAAGAAGGATTTCGGAGATAACAGTAATACTCTCAGGGCCAAAAGTAGGCCTTATATACCCGTTGTTTTATCGCGGGAAGAGGTTCACTCGATTCTTGAGCGTCTTACCTATCCTAACAACCTGATTGTTAAGCTTCTGTATGGATGCGGGCTTCGGATGTTCGAATGCTTAAACTTAAGAGTTAATAATTTTAATTTTGACGCAGGTATTTTAACAATCCACGATGGTTGATTATGGTAGAGTAAAATTGTACCAGATGGCAAGGTAAAATAGTACCACTCGTAGAGAAAAGCTATCTTATAAGGAATTGAGTAAGAATAATTCCTTATAAGTAGTAAAAGGATGGTACATATGCAAGCAGTGCAAATTATGAAGAGGCTAAAAGAGCAGGGTAAGAGTGAAAGAAGTATAAGTCGTGAAACAGGTCATCACCGTAGTACCGTAAATAATTAAAGGCTCTTCAGTCAAGTGTGTGGGTAAAAATGAGCCATGAATTGTCCCTGAATTCTTTTGAAGAAGACTGATAGATACGCCTTTTCCAATTCATCCCAAATTAACAGTAATTCCGGCTGGATTTTCAGGGCAATTGTTTAATTCTTTTATTCCATCATCGAAATTGTTTCTTGCAAAGTTTATTTTTGATCGTGAAATGTGCAGCGATGTTTCATAATGAGGTAATAGGGTATTTGCCGTATGCGCAGGTGTCTTTCGTTTAGAATCTTCCTCTCGTTTGATAAATTCTTCCGCCTTATCAAGTTGATTTTCTTCTATATAAAGTGCCGTCAGCGCAATGATAGTGATGCCTATGTGAACCTGGTCGGGAGGGTAACAATAATGGGTCAGTAAATTATACTTTTATTAAATTCAATATAGTGAGATAGTAGCCTTTTCATTTTATTTGACGAAACCTTTTTATATTTTTTTTCCAAATTTTTTTTTTTTTTTTTGGTTTTAAAAGTTTTTTTTTTCTCTTTTCTTTATTTTTTATTTTTTCATTTTTTTTTTATTTTAAATTTTTTTTTTTTTTTTTTTATTTTTTTAAGTATTTTTCCAATCAAGTGCCCCATTCAATTCATGCCTTCTTCTATTAATAATATAATCCTCGGGCATTAGCAATATTTGAAGGAATTCTTCGAATGTAGAACCAAATGCCGCTTCAAAAAATTCCTTACGAGGACTTATGAGTCCTCTGGTTACTAAAAGTACACATTGTAAACCACGTAAGATCTTCTTATTCCAATTTTTACCAATGAAAGACGTATCCTTTGCTGTTAAAGCGGATGTTCACCCCAAGTCAAAAAACAAAAGTGCCGTAAAAGCCTTATATTTATTGACTTTTACGCCGAACAGCAAGCTTTTTTCTAGTGACTACCCGTATGTTCCGGCTTGGCAATACTTCTGGCAACTTTATCTGTAATGCCTCTAATAATTCATGTGATTGTTGCCGCGGACGCGGGATCTTCTGGCAACTAGCTTTTTGGCCTTTGATTGTTACTTCCATCGAACAAATGGTCGTCAATTGTGCGAGACCTTCCTCTACCGTCAAGTCAAAATTCTTCCACGCTCTGCGCAGCCTTCGAATTATCATGTACGCAAGCATTACCACAAACACATGTCCCCGTGTACTATCCTCCTTTCTTACATACACCGGACGAACCTCCAAATTCACCGTCTTACAGTCCCGAAACGCCTTCTCCACTTCCGTTAAATCCTTGTATCGTTCATGTACCAGATTGGTATCCGCCTCGTTCTCCTCAAGATCAGTCTTGATTGCGTAACAACCATCAAGGTATGATGCCTCCTTTAATGCTTCCTCATCTCTCTCTATCTTTAGCGTCCTATCCTCTTCTTTTATCTGCACCCACCCATCAAGTTTCAATCTCGTTAGCCTTTCCCTTGTTGTTTCCAGGGCCTTCGATACTGACGACTTAGGATGTTCCTTCAGATAACTGTTCTTCTTCACGATGTATTTCTCTATACTCTGTAATTTTGATACACGGGTCTTTGACATCTCTTCCGCCCTTACCGGATTGCGCCTCAGAATATATCGAACCTCATCATCCTTTATCTCGCAGAGCTTTTCTTCGAACAATCCTAATTGCAGTATCCCTTTATTTATCAACGACTCTATCTGCGGCTTGGTTATCGCCGTTATGTAATGAAACCCTTCCGGTAAACTTTCGATTTGCACCGTCTTGATCATCCCACGATCTCCTACAATCGTTACATCTTTGCATCCAAACCGCTCTAATACCTTCTTTACCTGAGATTCAAAGGTCTTCGGATCCTGGGTGTTGCCCCTAAATACTTCTGTTGATACCGGCTCCCCGGATTCATCACAAAGCATACCGATCACTATCTGTTTTTTCCTCTTTTTGCCGTCACGATTATACCCGTACTCACCAAAATGATTCGACTTCCCCTCTAAATAACTGCTCGTCACGTCATACAAAAACAACTTCGGCTTATTGCCTCCTCGTCTTAACTCAAACAGCTTTCGCTCTATCTTTGCCTGATTCTCTGACAACCATGACAAATTATCGTACAGATTGTTCTCGTCAAACCCACGCTTCATATCCAGGACGTCACCCGCAGCATGTATCTGCGCCAGCCTTACTGCAGACAGTCTTGACCCCTGGCCTATTACCCTTGCCATTACTTGCCAAAGCGCCAGCTTTCCTTCAAAGTCCTTTCCCAATGCCTCTTCTATCCCTAATTCCTTTGCCACTTGGTACACGCTCCACGCTGCTCCCACAGACAAACCCTCATGGAGTTTCACCGATTCTGACAATGCGCCCAATGCACAGAGATCGTCTTTATGTGCGAGTGCAAGTCTTATCGCTTCAATCTCCAGGGGAGTGCAATTCGACAGATTCGCAATGGTGCGTTTCTTGACCTTCCCATCCTCACGGTACGATTCCCGCAGAAGGGTAGATCGATAGATTTTTTTACCGGATTTTGACTTGTTCTCTACAATATGCATGTCCACCATTGTACAGATAACAACCATTATCCGTCAAGTATATTGTCGTATAATAACAATATATTAGTGACTACATATTTATTAAAAATACAGCCTTAACCAACTATTTATTAAGCACTTATGCGTTTTGGCAGGGGTGAACATCCGTTAAAGGAATATATTTCATTGGAAAAGAATATATTTTTGTGCCCAACTCTTCGTTAAGTTGCACATTTATCTTTAGTCTCTGATAAAAATCTTCAGGAGCATCTACATAATTGTAAAGAACATAATTTGAAAGGTTTGAAATACCACAATCTCTTGCCAGCTTAATCTTGGATATATAAAGGTCTTTCATAGAGATGTAATCAAATGCGATTCTTAATGGCCGTATAGCAGTTTTTGCTAATAAGTCCATTTTCCCAGAAGTGAGATAATGAGCATCTGTCCCTTGATTGAAATCAACTTTCCTTAGCTTACCATTAAATTTTGCCCCTTTATAAAACCCTAAATCTATGATCTCATCAATTATTTTTTCAAAGTTAGTTGATGCAAGAATATTGTTATCCATTAAGACTAAATTACGTTTTTGTCCATATATTTCCTCTATACCTAAAACTTGCTTTTTTAAAGGTAAGTAGTGAACATAATTCGGTTCTATTTTATTGACTGCACAAAAAGGGCATTTTTTGGGACAACCCCTTGTTGCGTAACCTATATAGGCATCTTTTAAACCATAGTCATAGTCATATTCGATTTCGTTTAATATTTGATAATCGGGAATAACATTATCAATTATGCGTTTATCTCCTTTATCTAACATTCCAGGCTTATCAAGAAGCCCGCGAATAACGCGAACGCCTGTTTCCTTTTCTATAGTAAAAGCATTTATTTTTAGAAGAACCTGTTTTTTTCTTGCATTTGAATTGTTTCTAGAGTATTAAATTCTGCATGAATCCATTTCTCAGTGAAAAAACCCGAATAGAATTTAAAAAAGCACATAAGAAAGAGCCTCATAGACGTCATGCCGACCGAATCAAAGCTATACTTCTTCTTGATTCAGGATGGAGTTATGAAAAAGTAGCAGAGGCGCTCTTGTTAGACGATCAAACAATCAGGAATTACGAAAAACTATACAAAGATAAAGGTTTTGACGGGCTTTTATCTGACAATTATATTGGCTGTGTGCCAAAACTCACCTGCGAACAAGAAGAACAATTAAAAGATCATATCAGGAAAAACAACTATAGTGCGGCAAAAGAAATTGTTGAATAAGTAAAACAGACATTCAATAAAATCTATACAC
This sequence comes from Candidatus Kuenenia sp., assembly GCF_027493735.1. Classification (NCBI taxonomy): domain Bacteria; kingdom Pseudomonadati; phylum Planctomycetota; class Candidatus Brocadiia; order Candidatus Brocadiales; family Candidatus Brocadiaceae; genus Candidatus Kuenenia; species Candidatus Kuenenia sp. Next base: position 87,113 of record NZ_JAOSKF010000022.1, on the reverse strand, counting down.
CCGAAGGAATGGTACATACCCTCGATAGATTAGGCTTTACTTACAAGAAAACTACAATAGTTCCAGGCAAAGCAAACCCTGAAAAACAAAAAGAATTTATCGAAAACTACAAACAACTCAAAGAAGAGAAAGCCCCTGGAGATAAGATACTTTTTATGGATGGAGTTCATCCACAGCACAATTCTACGTCTGCATATTGCTGGATAGAGAAAGGCAAAAAGAAGGAAATACCCTCTAATACCGGCAGGAAAAGAATAAATTTAAACGGTGCTATTGACATAGAAACCTTTGAAGTAACAATCCGGGAAGATGAAAGCATCAATGCTCAATCAACAATAAAGCTTTTCCATGAAATAGAGTCAAGGTATGCTCAAGCCGGTACTATTTACATAATCTCTGATAATGCTAAATATTACAGGTCTAAGTTGGTCAAAGAATACCTTGCAAATTCGAGAATAAAGATCAAATTTCTCCCTTCCTATTCGCCCAATTTAAATCTCATTGAAAGATTATGGAAATTCTTTCGCAAAAAAATATTGTATAACAAGTATTATGATACTTATGAGAAGTTTAAAAACAAATGTTTAAGTTTTTTCAAAAATATTAACGAGTATACAGATGAATTGTCTACTCTTTTAACTGAAAATTTTCAAATTATTGGCGAGCAAATTTCGAAAATCTGATTTGTTTGACTATATATCATTCCAAAGAAGTGTTGCCATTACGCCAAACCATCAACACAACATTTTCTGTGGATTCAACTCTACTAATATAAAATTGAATAATTCTTATAGTAATTTTATATTCTATACTTTTTAAAGATAATTTATATCTATCCCAAGAATAACAATGGGCATATCAAAAATATTTTTAAGATAAGTAAACTCTTTATAAGCTTTTTCGTAATGCATCATACCTGAATAAGATTTCCTTCCCCGAAGTAATGCTTTTTGCTTTCCTATTTCACAAAGGATGTTTGCAAAATCAAATGTTGGTGTTATTAACATTCCCAAATGTATCTGCCTTGAACAATAAGAAAGCATGAATTTGATGTAATCCTGATAATATGACCTTGCATTCCCAAACTCAACTTCGATCTGAATACCATTTTTTCTAAAGTCATATTTTAAATCTAATTCAGGTATGGCTCTACCTTCTTTTTGCCAGCTATACTCAATAAATGCCTGTTCTAACTTTTTGTTGTAATAAGACTGCCCTTCATCTATTTGAAATTTAATACTATTTACTATTGATTCAATCTCACCTAAATATAAATCTTTATCAACAATATCCAATGATTTGTAATGCATTGAATCTGCTATATATAATCTTGTGTTGTGCGAATCTTGTATTGTAATTGGAATTAATTTATAAACATCGGAAGATATTTTCTTAAATTCCAAAAACTCTCCAACTCTACCGAATTTCGTAGCTTTAAAAATATCATTTAACCAATTTATAAATTGAACATGAGATTTTGTTGTATATTTTATCTGGACGTGTTGTCGAATGTTATTTAGCTTCCTTAAAGCAACTCTGGTATTCTGACTATCCCCAAATATGAGAGTAATCTCCTTTTTGTCGCCAACTTTAGGGCTTTCAAAGAAAGATTCATAGTTTTTATGTATTGTTATCCCCTCTTTGAGAGTTGATTTTCCTACCAAATGTTTAAAATTCATAAATGATGTAATTTCTAATTTTCAGCAAAACGAGGCATTTCCCGTCGTAATAGACTTGCATCAACATCTCTTTTCAACGAAATATATTCAAGTCTTGGGACTACAATAAAATCATATATTATTGATTTGCTTTTGCCAGTTGACAAACGAAGGATGCGTCCACGTCTTTGTATAAACTCCTTCGGATTACTTGTACTTGCTAAAAAGAATGCAATTTTTGTTGCGGGCACATCTACGCCTTCGTCCAAACATTTTACGGCAACAATAACTTGTATATTCCCAATTGCAAATTCTTCAAGGATTTTTTGGCGCTCATTCAAAGTAACGGTATAAACAAATTCGTGACATTTTTGTGTTGGTTCACCGTGAATTGGAATTTTCAAATTTAAAATAAGCTACTAAAGCTGGAGCTTTGCCTCAGATCCCAGGGTTTATTTTAGGCATAAGAGGAACTCTGGTTCGTCATTCTTTGATTGTGAGTGAGAGAGGAGCGATTTGCCTCCTCTCTCGGAAAAGACGATCCGTCGTCCCCCGTTCGGCTATCCCTTGGCAGGTTGCTCCCCAGCAGAGCCTACCTCTGTTTTACCGAACGGCAAGATACTATTTCTTCGCCTCCTTTCTGTCAAGCGATTTTCCGTTTAGCCGACCGTCGTTCCCTTGCTTCACTTAATTTACAGTCTCGTTCGGAAAAGATTTCTTTTTCACGTCCAAGCAATTTGTCCTGCGGAGCGATATAACCTATTGCGCTATGTAATCGTTTCGTGTTGTAATGCGCGACAAATTCCTCCACAATTCGTCGGGCGTCTTGCAGGTTTACTGGGCAATAGGGACGAATACTTTCCTGCTTTGATGATTTCCACCTCCGTTTCCTTCATTGTTTCCCGAATTTCCCAATGGACTATTTGCCTGCTATAGCCGTCTAAAACTGCGCAGAGATAATAAAATGTGCCGCCAATATTCAGGTACGACACGTCTATATGCCAGTGTTCATACGGTATTAAAGGCTGCACAAACCCAGTTCCTTTTTTGGATGGCTTCCTGTTCCATTCCCGCATTACACCGGCATTCACCAACACCCGGTACACGCTTGACGGGCTTACTGCCACAATGTTAGCATCCAGCATCATAAAGGTCAGTCTACGATAACCTTCAAGAGGATACTCTTCATAATAGGCAAGGATCGCCTCCTTTTCCCACTCTTCAAGCCACGTATCACGCGGTATCCACGCATTGTGCTCATTTACTTTGCCGTAACGAGTTCTCCATTCATTAAACTTAGATTGGGAGATACCAATCCATCTGATCAATTGGCACACCGGTATTTCCGCCTTTCCAGACCACCTATTGACAAAATCAACTACGATATCCCTTGTATCATGGGCTACCCAAATGCCTTTTAGTTTGCCCCAAGACTTTTTTTTAGCGCAACGTGTTCCTCCATCAGTTCTGACAATACCTCGTTTTTGCGGGCAAGCTTCTTCTCCAGTTCCAATGCCTTTTTCTTCCATTCCTGGCACTCCCCGTCCTTCCCTTTTCCAAAGGCGTATACGGCATTTGACAGCAATTCCTTCAGCCAACGATAGTACATGGTTGGATGAATACCATTAGCGTCACACACATCCGAGAGTGTTTTCTTTTCAAGTAAATGTTGCTTCATTATCTCCACTCGTTTCTCCGGTAGATACCTTTTTCTCATACTTACTTCTTTCATTTTTCCCTCCTTTGAAATAGTTTATGTATAGCTTATTTCAATAAGAGAAATTCCATTTCCGTCTGAAGCAAAACACAATTAGATTTTCGAAACATAAAAAAATCGCATGTGCATTGAACAAGGGATTGTAGCACCTTGTTCAAATTCAATTTTTAGAAAATTATACGCTCAGAGGTATTTCAAGACGATTGATAGATTACCAATGGAGTAGCCACACAGTATATGTTTATGGGAAACTATCTCCTGGCCGGTTGAGGATATAGGTGTTTTTTATTAAATTCCCGGAAAACAAAAAACAGGGAATATAAGGAAATGGTTCAAGATTATTCCGGAGAGGAGACGCGGATATTGGAGGATTTTCGGCAGGGTTTGTTTTTGGGAGTAAAGGGTATTGATGGCAGGTAAAATAAATTGGGTTGGGTTTTTAAGGAAATTGAGGGATACTTCCCTGATTTTAGATTATGCCTCGGCTGCATCAATAGGGGGGAATGTCGCTTTATTATTCCAATGAATAGTCGTCAGGCATTAAAGATTATTTTAGATTTCCTTTTTCATAGTATTTTATAAGTTTAGATATAAGTTTATCGACGCTGCAATTCTCGATGTCAGCCAATTTATTAAGCTTTTTGAAATTTCCTGTAGAGATTTCTTTGTCCAATACCTTTACAGAACCATCATTCCAGTGAAGTTTATTTCGGTCAGCTAGAATGAATTTTTCCGGGTAGAGTTTTGCCGCCCTCTTTTTCACTTGATTCCATGCTTCATTGATATCGCGTGTAGCAGACATTTGGCCCAACAATCCCATATTGTAGACTATGGTCTCTTTGAAGTTCTTAGTTCCCGCAGGAAGTTGTAAGAGAATTTCCAACATAGCTTCGGACAGTTTGGCTTTAGATAGTCCAGTACCCATACCTGCTCTTCTCATTTCGCCGAACATTTTCTTGTTAAACATTGAACCTCCTTGGCTGTGACTACAAATTATAAATGAATACGACTATTTCTAAGCCTAACTACCAAAATCAACGGCGGCGCTTTTTGCCGTTCTAGCCAAAGCTATTCTCTGTAATAATATGGATCATCAAACATTGATGCCCGTTCATTCCTTTCTGATATGCACCGCATCGGACATACCACACATGCTTCTGTTAGCGAATCCCATGCTTTGGCAGCAATCGTCAATAACTTATCTACAAGTCTATCTCCGATAGCAGGAAAAAATTCCTCAATTGCCTCGTGTCCCAATCTGACATTGGCGATCCGCCCTTCCAGTTTATCAAGAATAACCTTCTTAAGGTGTTTTGCGTAATAAATGCAGAAATTTTTTAACCGGAGATTATCTATTCCCTTTTGATATAACTTCTCCGTTAATCGTTTCTCTTTCGCAAGGAAATGACCAAATCCCTGCGCGAACTCAAACAGAAACCAGTTAATTTTTGTTTTCTCCTTGTCGTTTAAAAAAAAGTGACTCGGAGAAATGTGATTTTTCTCATCACTATTGTTATGATGTCTTGAAATAATCATTATCCTCTCTTCGTATCCTCTCAAAATTTCATGGTAAAAGTATAGAAAAAGAATTCCTAATTTTAATAAAAGCAACAAAAAATCGTATGATATGAGGGACACTTCCTGAATTTTGGATTATGCCTCGGCCGTATTAATAGGGGAAGTGTCACGATATTATATCTGAACGGGTAAAAAATCTTCATCAAAAAAACTGGATTCAGGCTGTGGTGGCGCTTTTATGTTTGATTCCATTGAAAAAAAATATAAAAACTGCGCGAAAGAATTGGTCTGGCGGTGGTTTTTCCTGGCGAAAAATCCACCACCGTTCCGGATACAAAGGAGATACGGCGGTATCATTTTCATGAAATGCGTGTGCAGGTTGCGATAAAAAGGGCGGTACAGGATGCAAAAATTTGTAAACGTGTTGCAACTCATACGTTTCGCCGTAGCTTTGCAACGTATCTAATGAAAAAGGCAGAACCTCAGTAATTGGAGTTCTGCCTATAATTAAGATTGGCTCCTCGGGTAGGATTCGAACCTACAACCTAGTGGTTAACAGCCACCCACTCTACCATTGAGCTACCGAGGAAGATTTTTATTAATTAACATGCAAATATTGAATCAACCTTGAAATTTCATGCTTCATGTTTTTACGATGTACAATCATATCAAGAAAACCATGCTCAAGCAAAAATTCCGCCCGCTGAAAATTACCAGGAAGTGTTCGTTTTATTGTTTCCTGAATTACTCTGGGACCTGCAAAACCAATCAGCGCCTTTGGTTCGGCAATAGTAATATCTGCCAATGAAGCAAAACTTGCCATTACTCCACCCAGTGAAGGATCGGTTAATACCGATATGTATAGCCCGCCCGCCCGTTGAAACCTTGCTATGGCGGCGCTCGTTTTTGCCATTTGCATAAGAGAAAAAATACCCTCCTGCATGCGAGCTCCTCCGCCTGAACCAGAAATAATCACCAAAGGGAATTTTTGATCCATAGCCTTTTCTGTTATGCGGACAATCTTCTCCCCAACCACAGAACCCATACTTCCCATTATGAAGCTGGGATCGGTAATCCCTATCATGATGTCAGCGCCATTCACCTTTCCTTTTCCAACTATAGCGGCCTCTTTCAGTCCGGATTTAAGCTGGTCGGCAGTAACCCTTTCTGGGTATGACATGCGGTCAAAAAAATTCAAAGGATTGGTGGGCTTCATATCAGTCCAATACTCTTCGAAACTGTCTTCATCAAGCAGCAATTTTAATCTGTCCCTGCTAAAAATGCGAAAATGGTAATCACACTCGGGACAAACCTGGAAGCTTTCTTCAACGGTTTTCCTATATACCAAATTTTTGCACCAGTCGCAGCTTATCCATAAGCCGTTTGGCATATCTTTCTTTTTTCTAAAGAACACCATTGAATTGCCATGCCCCCATTAAATTAACAAAAGGGATATTCGCTCCATCATTGGCAAACATTGTTTTTGACCACTTATGCAACGTTTTCCCGTGCAAAATATCCCATATATACTATTGTGAAATACAGAAAAACTAATAACTATTCAGCGTAATTTATTAAACTACCGGAGATCAGAGCGCAACTCGTTTCCAAACAGATACTTCACTATGTTCAGTACAAGGTTTGGGAATGAGCCGTGTATCGTTTACGCTGAATAGTTACAAAAACCGTCAACAAAACAAGAGATAGTTTAAAACTTTTTAACCAAAAAACAAGCTATTTTTATATATTTCCAGGAAACAACTTCTTTGGACAATAAAAAGGAATTTATCTGTTAACAAGATTAACAGCATCTTTTTCCATGGTTTGTTCGGCAATTTGTTTCAGGGATTTAATCGCATTGCCAGGGTCACTCGTTTTAAAAATAGCAGAAGCGGCTACGATTACATTTGCCCCTTGTTTTACTACCTGGGAAATATTGTCTGGTGTAATTCCTCCATCTACCTGAATATCCATTTTATCCGGCGCTTTATCGCGGAGCCTTGCAATCTTAGGCAAGGCAATTGGAATAAATTTCTGGCCAGCAAAACCTGGATTTACCGACATGACGAGCGCCATATCTACCTGATCCAGAAAATTTTCTATCATTTCTACGGGCGTACCCGGATTTAACGATATACCAACTTTCATCCCCGTACTTTTGATCAGAGAAATAATCTCTTTGGGGTTTTTTACCGTCTCAATATGAAATGTAATTATTCCATTGCCTTCCGCCGCCCCGGCAAATGCTTCCACATAACGTTCCGGATGTTCGATCATTAAATGTATATCTAATGGTATATTTGTTATCCGCCTTATCCCCGCAACAATAAAAGGCCCTATGGTAATATTGGGGACAAAATGGCCGTCCATAACATCAATATGAATGAGATCGATTCCCGCCGCTTCAATGCGTTTGATTTCTTCTTCAAAGCGCATGGGATTTGCCGCCAGTATTGAAGCGGATATTTTAATCTTATTTCTCATTCTTCGTATTTCCTTTGTTTTAGCATAGATCAATAGAGAAGTTACGGAAGATGTCCGTATATTATATTTTTTTGTCCGTAAGCGATGCTATCCCGGGGAGATCTCCGCCTTCCAATAATTTCAAAAAAGCCCCTCCGCCGGTTGAAATAAATGATACCTCGTGCGCTTTCCCTGCTTTGTGAAACGCCATGTCGGTATCACCGCCGCCCACTACGGTGGATGCGTGAGAACTTGTTACGATATCTACCATGGCGTATGTTCCTCTGCTGAATGCATCAATTTCAAACGCCCCCATAGGGCCGTTCCATAAAATTGTTTTTGCGTCCTGCAATACCGCGGAAAAAAGTTTTATCGTTGCAGGGCCTATGTCAAGGGCAATCCATCTTTCTGGTATTTCCTGAAATGGCACTACCTTTGTTTCCGCCGTTTTGTCAAATTTTTCCGCCACAACGAAATCCACCGGTAAATATAATTTTGTGCCATTTTTCTTTGTATAATCCATTAGATTATTTGCCGTCTCAATCATACTGTCTTCAACCAGCGATTTCCCAACCGGTATTCCCTGTGCTTTAAGAAAGGTAAATGCCATTGCCCCGCCGATGATGATTTTATCCATCTTTTTGGCAAGATTTTCAAGGATCTTTATTTTGTCAGAGACCTTAGAGCCTCCCAAAATGGCAATAACAGGACGTATAGGATCGTTGACGGATTTTTCAAAATAGTCCAACTCTTTCTTGATCAAAAACCCGGCTGCCGCAGGCACATACCGGACTATCCCGACCATCGAAGCATGATTTCTGTGGCAGTTTCCGAATGCATCCTGTACGAATAAATCACATAAACCCGCAAGCTCTTTCGCAAACCCGGCATCGTTTTTTTGCTCGCCGGGATGAAACCTTAAGTTTTCCAACAGTAGCACGTCTCCGTAATTCATTGCCTCTACCTGTTTTTTTACCTCTTCGCCAATACAGTCCTCCGCAAGCGTGATCTTGACTTTTTCCGTCAGAAAACGTTGCAGACGCCTTGCTACAGGTTTTAAACTGTATTTCGGATTTGCGCCGACGGGCCTTCCCAGATGAGACGCAATAATTACCTTTGCTTCCTCATCCAGCAAATAGTTGATGGTTGGCAATGTTGCGCGAATCCTGGTATCATCGGTTATATTCCCATCTTCGTCTAATGGTACATTGTAATCCGTACGTACCATAACCTTCTTTTTTCTAACCGCCAGGTCTTTTATAAATAGTTTTTTCATTTAAATATTATTATGCTTTAAAATGAGGTTTATTAGAAATAACGCAGGAGAAAAACCGTTTTGGCTTGCAGGAAACTTATTGGAGAAAGCGCTAAATATTACTCGTTTAAATAAATATTCGTTACTTTGCAGGGAATGGGCATTTTTCATTACACAAGAAAACGGATGTTTTTTTTAAAGACGACTCATTAATTCGATCAGGTCAACCATGCGGTTTGAAAACCCCCATTCATTATCGTACCAGGATATTACTTTTGCCATGCGTTTATCAATTACATACGTTAACGCGGAATCGAATATGCTGGAATGTGGATTCCCGATGATATCTGAAGATACAATGGGGTCTCCGCAATATTCAAGGATACCTTTTAAATCGCCTTCTGCGGCTGTTTTCATGGCAGCATTGATTGCATCCCTATCGACCTCTTTTGCAAGCATAACCACCAAATCGGTAACAGAACCATCGGGCACGGGAACCCGCATGGCCAGGCCATCCAACTTCCCTTTCAGTGATGGAATCACCTCGCCGATTGCCTTTGCCGCTCCAGTCGTTGTCGGAATAATATTTATTGCCGCTGCCCTTGCCCTTCTGATATCCTTATGCATGAAATCCAGTATTCGCTGATCATTCGTATATGCATGTATTGTCGTCATAAGCCCTTTTTCTATTCCAAAGTTGTCATGCAATACTTTTGCGAGCGGCGCTAAACAATTCGTTGTGCATGAAGCATTGGACACTATTTTGTGTTCCGGCCGGAGATCTTTATTATTTACCCCGACAACGATTGTTGCGTCTATTTTATCCTTTGCCGGGGCTGAAAGAAGCACCTTTTTTGCACCCGCATCCAGGTGTTTTGAGCAGTCCGACCTTGAGGTAAATATGCCCGTAGATTCAATGACAATGTCTACGCCAATCGATTTCCATGGCAGTTTGGCAGGGTCTTTCTCCATAAGCAATCTGACCTCTTTGTCATTTACCATGAGGGCATTTTCTTTTATTTGTATGCTTCCGTCAAATCTGCCGTGTATAGAATCATATTTCAGCAACATTGCCAGCGATTTTGAATCGGCAAGATCATTTATGGCAACTACATCGATATTATTCCGTTTGGATATTACACGAAATACATTCCTTCCTATCCTTCCAAAACCATTTATTCCTATTCTAACTGACATGTATTGTCCTTATTTTTTGTCCTAAAATATTAAAAATACGTATTTCACTTACCATTTATAGTTTATAAAAAGGGGGGCACTTTTCCCACAGGAAAAGACACGGTATTCTAAGCAGGTAAATATGTTTTGTCAAGTATTTAAAAACCATGGGCTGCTTTTACTTACCGAATAGTCTTAAAATGCGGTACTGGCAAAAAATTAATGTTCGGGTAAGAATTGTGCCAATGCCTGCATCCAGTTCCAAAGCCCATTTTTCATTTCTTCCGCCTCTACGCCATCTTTGAATGAATCTTCATTTTCTTCGATAAAGCAATAGACCTTTCCTAAAAATTCTTTTAATTCAGCGACTTGTTTTAAAATATCCACCTTTATTTCTCCCTCTTAAGCTGGCATAGCCAGTGCCAAACAAGCACGAGATAAAAAATCCGAAGCACGAAATACGAAACAAATTCTAATTTTTAATTTTCAAATGTTCAAAACCCGGTTTTTTTCATAGGGATTTTGTATTTTGGAATTTGTTTAGTATTTAGCATTTCGGAGTTCACCATTAGATATTTTGTTAAAAAATATAAATAAATCACTGCTGCGGTACGGTCGTATACATCCTGATAATTCACGGAATATAACATACGTTTGTTGCAGAATGCAAACAGTTCTTGTTTTATTATTGTCGCGTAATCATGTTATATTCATGCTAATAGTTTTTTCCTGAATTTATGAATGAAACAACCCTGACAAAATTAACAGGTAGGGCAAGGATAAAATGTCGCTGTAGTGGTAAATAGGCATCCACAATTACCAGGCAGGATACTTTTGCAGCTTTATGAAGATAGGGGAATGTATGATAAAAATAGTTATTATTTATTTGTGTTTTTTTGCCGGTATTGTTTTATCAACCGGGAAAACGGCTTATAGTTATGGTTACAAAAGGGAAGAAGACCCTTTGATTACGACTTTTAAGGCGATCATTTTTCACGGGAAACAAGATAATTGGCTAATGGTTCAAAACGAGATTGAAAATATTACTGATCGTATAAATGACATTAATACTCTGTTTAATATAGACTTTAAACCCCTGTTTGCTGTTACATTACGAGAGCAGGATTTCCGCAATTTGTGCAATCAAATGGCAACGCTCGTTTTTTTTGCAATAAAGGAAAAGTTTTATTACAACAAAAAAGAACTACTGAAAATTTTTGTTCGTGCAAAAGTACGGCTTCGATTAGCAGAAGAGTATTATACTGCCTTGCTGGCAGGAAATGTCCTGGCTTATGACGAAAGGCATGCTACTTCACTGCACAAGGAGATTATAGAAAGATTTTCAGGTTTACGAGACACTATTGGCAGTGCCGGATTCCTCGGCGCCGGCGCCAAAGAACCAAATTTGTACGAGTTTAATACAATGTCCGATGAAATAGAATCGTTGCTTTTAACGGCATTTCCCTACTTTGACAAAAACCGGAAATGATTTTGTCCGGCCGATTCATCATGATGATATTACTGTTTGTCTTTCGACCCATACACTCATTTCATTCTTTGATATCTTTATTTAGCTGTAAATCTTTTATTTTTTGCTGCAGATTTTGACGGTGCATGTCTAATGCCTCTGCCGTATGGCTGATATTGCCACCGCATTCCTCAAGTTTCTTACTGATAAAATCCTTCTCGAAATTTTCAATAAGGATCTTTTTCGCTTCACGAAATGAGAGATGGTAATGTACATTTTTTGTTGAATCCGGGGTTTTTTCCTCCCGTATTATGTCTTCAGAGAGGTCTGAAATATCAAGAACATCGTTGTTTGTAAGAACTATGGCGCTTTCTATGGTGTTCTTTAACTGACGAATGTTTCCCGGCCAATTGTATGCACTAAGTTTTTTCATGGCGTCATTTGAAATAGAAACAACATTTTTATAATGTTTTTTACTGAAATGTTGTATGAACCGGTTTACCAGCAATGGTATGTCTTCTTTTCTCTTTCTTAACGGCGGAATTTTTATATTTACGACATTTATTCTATAGTATAAATCTTCTCTGAACCGGCCTTCTTCTATTTCCTCTTCCAGGTCGCGGTGGGTGGCGCTGATGATTCTTACATCAACCGCCAGTGTTTCCGTGCCGCCCAGACGTTCAAATTTTTGTTCCTGCAGTACCCGCAGGAGTTTTGATTGTGTGCTGAGGCTCATATCCCCTATTTCATCCAGCAGAATAGTGCCATTATTTGCCATCTCAAATTTACCCATGCGCCTTTCTGTTGCGCCGGTAAAGGATCCCCTTTCATGCCCGAAAAGCTCGCTTTCAATAAGCGTTTCCGGCACGGCAGCGCAATTCATCACAATAAACGGACCGTTTTTCCTTTTGCTCCTCCGGTGAATCTCATGCGCCGCAAGTTCTTTACCACTGCCGCTCTCTCCCTGAAGCAGTACCGTAACATCAGCGGTAACTACTTTTTCTATCCGGTCAAAAACCTCCTGCATGATCTTGCTTTGGCCGAGAAGCTCTCCATATCCCTCAAGCATTCCAATCTCCATGCGCAAGCGGGTATTTTCTTCCTGAAGAGCTATTTTCTCCAGCGCGTTCCTGGTGATAATGCGTAGTTCTTCCATTTCGTAAGGCTTTGCTATGTAATCGTATGCGCCCTTTTTCATGGCCTCCACGGCAATCTTTTCCGAACCGTGCGCCGTAACGATAACCACAAGCGGGGGATGTTTCATTTCACGTATCTTTTCAAGCGTTTTTAGTCCGTCGAGCTGAGGCATATTTATATCTAAAAATATAAGGGCTGGCTGCAACGTATGTATTTTTTGTAAAACATCTATGCCGTTTGTTGCTTCAAAGATGGAACCGTGGTCCCTTTGTAAAATCTTTTTCATGCCGTAGCGTGCAGCTTTTTCATCATCGACGATTAAGATAGAATTTGTGTGCATGGTTTCCTTTGTTGTCATAATAATAGTAGTACCTTATCAGTAATTTCCCGGCACTTTTTCTCAAAATATTTAATAGTGAAATCGGTTAATTGCAGGCTTGTGACGATTTTTTTTAAATCTATGCAATCGTTCGACTGAGCTTATGACGAAGTGCTGTGTAATCTGTGGTTCTTGTTTCGTATTTCGCCTTTCTTGTTTATTTGTCTTCGCCTATGCCAGCTTGGGGTTGCATTTGCTCGAATGGGACGTCTATAACAAAGGTTGTTCCGTCCCCATTGCTTTCAACATGAATGGTGGCGTGCATGTCCTCTAATTTCTTTTTAACAACGGAAAGCCCTAAGCCGGTTCCCGTCTGTTTCGTAGTAAAAAATGGATCAAATATCTTTTGCAGAGAATCCTGCGGTATGCCGTGCCCGGTATCCGTGACTTTTATCTGAATAAAATGCTTTGTTGGAATGAGGTCTGCATCGATGGAGATTTTTCCATTGGGAGGGGTTGCCTGAATGGCATTATGGATAAGATTGAAAAATACCTCCTTTAATGCGGCTTTATCAGCATATATAAGTGGAAGTGCTTCAGAAATATTACATAATATCGCAATATTGTTTTGCCTCGCCTCATGGTTTAGCACTACCAGTGTTGAATCAATAACCTCTTTTATTTTCACATGTTCCTGCATGTTCCCACTGGGCTTTGCATAGAGAAGCAATTGGTTTACCACTTTGTTCAGCCGGTCGATTTCACCGACAATGATATCAAGGTCTTTTTGTAAAGGATGCTCCTTTTCTAAATCTTCGCACATTGCCTGGACGATAGCCTTTATGGAACTAAGGGGATTTTTTACTTCATGGGCAACGCTTGTAGAGAGGCGTCCGAGACTGGATAATTTTTCGTTTTCTAGCATTTTTCTCTCAAGAAAAAGTTTTTCTTCGATGATCTTTGATTTTTCAAGCGCGGAACCAATCTCGTTTGCAATAATCATTAATTGATCTAAATTATCAGAGGCGATCGGCATACCGCGTTTTGCCCTGCCCATACACAATATCCCTTTCAGCCTTCTTTTTACAAAGACAGGAAAGATAAAAATAGCCTCCAATAACCGCATTTCACTAATGACGGCAGCGTCCTTTACTTCATATCGGTTTAATTCCACAAGCTCTCCCGATGAATAAAATTGTATAATATTATGCAAATTTGCAAGTGCAATAACGTCATTTTTTTTGTCTCCGATGATTTGAATCCTGTTCTTTTTAATGAGAACGAGGTTTATTGTTTTAATCGAGGTCGCTTTTTTAATAGAAAAGACAACATTTTCAAGGAGTGCCGTGATGTTGACAAGAGGGTCTGTGCTTATGACATGATTTAATTCGTTTAAAAGATACTCCGTATCCGAGCTTCGAAAAAAGAGTATCTTCCTGAAAAGTTTTTGAGACTTTTCTTTAATTGTTGGAAACCAGAAAACAAGGTTTATTACAAAGACCGCCTCCAGTGTTTTGGAATGTATTGCATACTTTATTTCCATAAACTTGCTAAATTGCTTTATTCCGAAATAGTAGAGACAGATGATGACAAAGGTGAGGAAAGAGTAAAAAATACTCCTTCTTAAAACAAATTCCATATAATTATAGCGATAAACGTAATAGGAAAAGACGATGCTGGGAAAAATGGAAGATAACATGGAGACAAGCACCAGATAGTCGCCGATATAAGCTATTTTCCTGCCTTCGAGGATTACGGTAAATCCAATGAAAACCGCTATGGTTATCAATACCCAGAAAATAGCCATAAGGAATTTTTGTTCCTCTTTTTCTTCTGCATTTTTTGCCAGCCATTTGGAGATGTACGCAGAAATAAGCAATGCTACTATCAGCCAGACGATAAACGGCTTTACAAGCTGGCTATGGGCGACCAAATAAGATTCTTCCAGGCGGATGAATTTTTTTATAACGAATGAAAAGGGGAGAACGGGAAAATATATTGCAATTAAAATAAGCTTCTGCAAGGACCTTCTTATCGTAAAACCGTTTTCATATAAAAATGAAATGGCGGTATGAAGCAATAAGCTGGGCATAAGCCCAATGCCGGCATACGAAATTGCGTCAGCAATGAAATTTACCGGGAAGAGATTTTTGTCGAACAAAATAGAACTAAAGAGATAAACGGTATTCCCTAAATGCCACATTGCGACACTAATAACAAGAAACTGAAAAATAAATTCACTTCTCTTCTTGTGTCTTCGCTGCCCAATGAGTACGGATAAAACGATGTGAAGAATCGTTCCCACGATGAAACCAATAATGGAAATAATTTCATAAAGAGGCATAGGCGTGTTTGGAGATTTTATCCCTATAAAAGTGTGACAAAAAATGTATAATTCTTTAAAAAAGGGCAACTACGGATTGTGCATGTCATATATATTGCCCTGTAAAAACTTCTTTTTGCAAATCTTTCTTCGTACTACTATCCATCAACTTCTTGTTTTTTATGCTCGTTTTTCAAGATGCATAACCGTAAGGCATTGATTAGCAGAGACGCACGGCCGTGCGTCTCTGCATTAAATTCCCTTCTTGGGAGGGTATTAAGTGGTGGGTAAAAATTAATGTCATTGGATCTTTGTCTTTTAAAAACCCAACCTAATTTAAGAATCGGACATCCCCCCACCGGGTGGCTGGTTTTTTGTTTAAACATATTTGTTATTGGTAAATTGGCAGGAAATACCCTGCACATATTAATATCGCATTAAAGGGACATGTCAACAGAAAAAAGAACGCGTGCTTTTCAATACTTTTTGGGCAGTGAGCAGAAATTATGATACGAAAGAGAAATGAAACTATCGCCGATGCGGTAAACAAAATAATTATCAGATCTCCAAACTGGGTTGGCGACGTGGTTATGGCCACTCCCGCGTTTAGGTGTATTCGTGAAAACTTTCCCCGCGCAAAAATAACCATTCTCTTAAAACCATACGTCAGGAGATTAATCGATAACACTCCGTGGTTCGATGAAATAGTGGAGACTGATTCGCATAACTCACAGGTAAAATACATGGGATATGTTTCTCTCGTTATGCAAATACGAAGGAATCGGTATGACCTGGGGTTTTTATTCCCCAATTCATTCAGTTCTGCGTTACTATTCCGGCTGGCGGGTGTAAAGCGCCGTATTGGTTATAAAAGAGATGCCCGCGGTTTTCTGTTAACCGATGGGGTCAACCGGTTAATGGAAAATGGAAGGTTTTTGCCGACATATATGACAGAGTATTACTTACGGTTATGTTCTGAAATCGGATGCGCTGTACGCTCAAAGAAGCTGGAGTTGTTTGTAACCGAACGGGGGCAGAAATGTACTGCGGAAATGTTTGAGGAATATGGCTTTAACAATGGAAGACCACTTATTCTCTTAAATCCAGGTGCGGCCTATGGGTCTTCAAAATGCTGGACGGCAGAAGGATTTGCCAGAACGGCTGATATTATCCAGTCAAAAATTAGAAGCAATATTGCTGTTGTGTGCGCCCCTCATGAGGTGAAATTAGGCGAAGATATCAAAGAGAAAGCAAAATCAAAGATAATAAATTTAGCAGACAGAGCGCTTGACCTGGAAATTTTAAAATCAATTATTCAACGATGTGATTTGTTGATTTCCGTTGATTCCGGGCCAAGGCACATAGCAGTGGCTTTTAAAAAACCCGTTATTACGCTAATGGGGCCAAATGACCCGCGATACACATGTTCTCCTGAAGAAACAGGAGAGGTGATACGTGCGGAGGTGGATTGCCTTGCATGTCAATTAAAGGTTTGTCCGAAAGACCACAGATGCATGACCCAAATAAAACCGGAAAGGGTTGCAGGGGTAAGCCTGGAAGTGCTTCGCCACTACCTTTAGAAGAAATGACAATTACAGGTGAACAGTAGTACCTTTCTTCTGTCGGTAGTCGGCAATCGGCAAATGGCAGATTGAGTACTCCCGAATGTTTGCCAGCTTAGGGATTTAAAAGATACATTTTTTGTAAATAGCTATCATATAAAAAATATATCCAACCAGTAAAAAAACACCTTCCCACCTGGTAAGTATAAACTTTCTCATAATCATGGGAATAAGCAGAAGGCTGAAGACGATCATAACCGGCATATCAAATTGCAAAGAAGAGGTATTAATCTGCAGCGGGTGTATAATAGCGGTGATTCCAAGCACCGCGAGAATATTATAAATATTGCTTCCCAGCACGTTGCCTACGCAGATATCCGATTCTTTCCGAAAAGCAGCAACGGTTGATATTGCCAATTCCGGAAGAGAAGTACCTACCGCAACAACGGAAAGACCAACAACGAGTTCGCTTATGCCAAAGTTGCGCGCCAGATAAATTGCAGAATTCACCAGCAGGTGTGCGCCCCCGATAAGCGTTGTAAGGCCGATAAACATGAACAAAATATCGAGAGAAAGTGTGTTTTTTTTGCTAATAAAATCTGCAAATTCCTCCTCGATTACCTTTGATTCTTTTTTGGCACTCCGGGAAATATAGCAGGTATAGACTACAATCCCCACCACCAGCAGGCCGCCTTCCCAACGGCTAAGAATGCCGTTTCTGCACATCAGATACAAAAGGCCTGAAATGCCTATAATAATTGGGATTTCCCTGCGGAGGAGGTTCATTTCCACTTTCAGTGGAAGGATTATTGCGGTTACCCCAAGTACCAGTCCAACGTTGGCGATATTGCTTCCAATGACGTTCCCTATTGCGATGTCATTTAAATTTCTTATCCCGGAAATAATTCCTGTAACGAGTTCAGGAGCAGATGTGCCAAAGGCAATAATGGTAAGACCGATGATAATAGGTTTAATATTAAGAAAATACGCGAATCGCGACGCCCCTTTGACAAGCCATTCGGCGCCAAAATAAAGAGCGGCAATGCCGGCACAAAATAAGAGAGATTGTAAGAGAATCATAGGTTAATCCACCTCTTTAAAAAACGCTACTTATGAACGAGAGCGTAAGTTTTATAGGGTTAATAGCATTAAAATATGGTTGTTGTATCATCATGGAAACATTTCACCGTTAAATTCCTCCTATTGCCGTGTACCATAAAAATACTCTGTGAAATTTATGCAATCTGTGGTTTCAATCTTTTTTTATCGAGAAAGCTGAAGCCTCCGATGGCATCTTATTTTTTGTATAACGGCAAAAGCGTTTCCGGTATGTTCTTTAATGTTTGGTATTCCTGGTCTTTTTTTGAGAGGATTGGCGAAGAGGATTGCCACGTTATGTTTATCGCTGGGTCCGACCAGAGGATACCATAATCATCGTCGGGCGTGTAAATTTCCGTACACTTGTATAATACGTCTGCCGTTTCGCTCAGGACCAGAAAACCATGTGCGAATCCTTCGGGGATATACAATTGGTATTTGTTTTCAGCGGATAAATGGACGCCTGTCCATTTTCCAAAAGAGGGAGATCCCCTCCGGATGTCCACCGCGACGTCAAAAATTTCTCCGGAGATAACATAGACAAGTTTTCCCTGCGGATGCAAGAGTTGGTAGTGCAGGCCTCTTAGCGTATTTTTTTTAGAGTAAGAGTGATTATCCTGTACAAAATTGCCAGAAATTCCCACTTCCGCGTATTTATTTTTGTGAAAGGTTTCCAGGAAAAACCCTCTATCGTCTCTGAAAACCTGCGGCTTGATGAGCACAACCTCCGGCAAGGCGGTCTTTGCAAATTCACAGGGCATATTCTTTTATCTCCTCTTCTTCAATGACTGCCATGATATAACGTCCATAATCATTTTTTAACATATCAAGGGCAAGCGCTTTTAATTGCGCCCGGTCAATGTATCCCAACCGGTATGCGAGTTCTTCGATACAGGCGATTTTTATTCCCTGTCGTTCCTGTATTGCCTGGACATAGCTGGACGCCTGCTGGAGTGATTCATGCGTTCCGGTGTCAAGCCATGCGAACCCCCTCCCTAAAAGTTCTACACAAAGATCGCCTCTTTTTAAATAGGTTACATTCACATCCGTGATCTCCAGTTCTCCCCTGGCGGAAGGTTTAAGATTTTCAGCAATCTTGATTACATCGTTGTCGTAGAAGTATATGCCGGGGATAGCGTATTTTGATTTAGGTTTTTTGGGTTTTTCTTCGATACTGATGACTTTTCCGTTCTGGTCGAATTCTACAACGCCGTATCGTTCAGGGTCATGAACGTGATACCCGAAGATTAATCCCCCTTTTTTGATTTGGGTGGCGTTTTTAAATATTTCACGAAGCCCGTGACCATAGAAAATGTTGTCCCCCAGGATAAGGGCGACAGAGTCCTTGCCGATAAAGGGTTTCCCGATAATGAAGGCTTGCGCCAAACCTTCCGGGGCGGGTTGCTCTGCATAACAAATCGAAATGTTTAATGATGAACCGTCGCCGAGCAATTCTTTAAATTGCGGCAGATCTCTTGGGGTAGAGATGATGAGTATTTCCCTTATTCCCGCCAGCAATAATGCCGACAAGGGATAATAAATCAACGGTTTATCGAAAACGGGTAAAAGCTGTTTGCTTACCACCCTTGTAATGGGATAAAGCCGTGTGCCGGAGCCTCCGGCGAGGATTATGCCTTTCATGGTATTTTAATCTTTGGTAAATAATGAATCTAATGGGCGCATGGTTACGCTATATGTTTATTTTATTGAGATTTTTCAAAAAGCGAAAAGAAGGATGTCGCCCTTCAGGCAAATGTGGTGTCCGAATTGTAACAGGGGATTCAATGATTCTTCAAGCATTTTTATCTGCGGGCAGGTCATTTAATTTGATGATCAATGTGTTTTTTGTTCCCTCTTTCCTTGTAAGCCAAAAAAACCTATAATAATAAGAACAATAATTTATTATCGCATGAACATAATACCTTTAAAAAAAGAGATTGAACATGTCTGACTGGATTCATATCGAGAAAGATCCAAAACATATAGCCAGGGAAAAATTGAAGGCGCAGGAGATGCGAAAAACGCAATGGTGGTTAAACAAAATATCGCGGGGAATATGTCATTATTGCCAGAAAACATTCTCCCCCGATAAGCTTACTATGGACCATGTAGTACCGCTTTCAAGGGGTGGTAGAAGCACAAAGGGGAATATCGTCCCGTGTTGTAAGGAATGTAACAATAAGAAAAAGTACTTAACACCGGCTGAAATTGTATTGAATAAATTGAAACAACAGAATGCCTCACCGCAAGGGGATATGGTACAGCCAGAAAACAAACAAGAAGACAGTCTGCAATCCTGAGTCCTCAATCTGCAATTTGAAATTTGTCGACTGATACAGAGTCTCCAATGTACCTTCATGCCTGAACTTTACAACGTTGCAAGGCTTTCTGTTTATTGAGAATTTTCGAAAACCTACTTTATTACGTATATTGTCGTATGGAGATGCCAAACGTTTACTCCCAACAAAAAAAAACCGGAATTGCTCTCTCCCGCCGGCGATATGGAATGTTTTTTTGTCGCCGTTGAAAATGGCGCTGACGCTATTTATGTTGGCTTAAAAGATTTCAGCGCACGTGCAAGTGCGTGTAATTTTTCCATCGACGACGTCCGCAAGGCCATTGCCTATGCCCGCAAAATGTCCGTCAGGGTCTACGTCGCCATTAATACCCTGATTAAAACCGACGAATTGGAAAAGGTCGTGGAATATCTCATCGCACTTGATGAATTACGGCCAGATGCTTTGATTATTCAGGATTTGGGGCTTCTTTTCCTGATACAATCTCAATTCCCTCAATTTACCCTTCACGCCAGTACGCAAATGACTATTCATAATCTTGCCGGGGTAAAACAGATGGAAAGGATGGGGTTTAAACGAGTCGTCTTGTCCAGAGAGTTGTCGGTGGATGAGATTAAAAATATTGCACTAAATTCCAACATGGAGATTGAGGTATTTGTCCACGGGGCATTGTGTTATTCCTATTCAGGGTTATGTTTCTTTAGCAGTGTAATGGGCGGACGTAGCGGGAACCGGGGCCGCTGCGCACAGCCATGCAGGATGTATTATAAATCACCGCAGGGTGAAGGCGGATATCTGTTTTCTATGAAAGACCTCCGTACTTTAACCCATGTAAACAGGTTAATGGCGGCAGGGATTCACTCCTTTAAGATTGAAGGCCGTATGAAATCGGCTGAATACGTTGCCGCAGCGACACATGTCTATCGCCAGGCAATTGATGGCACGCTTGAAGATATGGACAACGCCATTCATCTCATGAATACCGTATTTAGCCGGGAAACAACTTACTCATACCTGTTTGAAGAAACGTATCAACAAGGTAAAAAAAACAGCAATAACAAATATGCGCCACGCCCGGAAAATGCCCCTTTCTTGTCTCATCCTTCGCAAGGCGGGGCAGTTGTAAAATCCCCAAAATTCGTACAGGATATAGAACGATTCTCCAATAATAAACAAGTCAAGGCCTCAGACGCGATCAATCCATTCTATCCTGCAAATATAGGCGCTTATGCGGGTGAGGTAACAAAACAGGGAAAGGGCTGCATTACCGTTCGGGCAGATGCTGAAATCGGTGTAAGGGATTTATTACAGTTTTTTGAGAATGGCGCAAAGGAACCCGCCTTGTTACCCGTAAGGAATATCAGGGTCAATGGGAAGAGGGTGTTTGGTATAAAGGCAGGTGATATTGCCATGATCGACACAGAACGGCAATATCAACCTGGGGTAGGGGCAAGGTTGTACTTGCTCTCTTCGCAAAAGATCAAAGAATATTTTGCGCCAAAAGTACCGAAAAAATCAGAGGCTTCCAGGATGCCCGTGGATTTGGAAATCAAAATAATGCCTGACGGCATAGACATAAAGGGCACGGCAAGGTATTTCTCGTTTCCCATGAATTTTTCGGTGAAACTGGAAAAGAGCATTCACAGGACAACAGAAAGAGAACAGGTAAAAGAGTGCTTTTCCCGCCTGGGCGAGACGTCCTTTGAGCTGAAAGATATTCATACAGAAATTTCCGATGAATTATTTGTTCCGCTCAGCGTGTTAAATGAAATCCGAAGGGAGTATTTCCGGATATTTTATGAAGAATGGCACAAGGACAGGGATCGCAGGTGTGAAAGCATAAAGAAGTGGGTTAAGGGGGAGTGGATTGAATTTACTCATCCAGTACATAGGGATGTTTCTGCCGGAGGAATAAGGCTATCTCTGAAGGTAGATAAACCGGACTATTTAAACCACATCCCACTGGAAACGGTTCACAAGATATATATAGTCCTTACCGAGGAAACGATTGGGGATCTCCTGGCACTGCAAAGCCATAATCAAACATCCTTTAACAAAAGGGGATTAAGTGCGTTGTTATACACTTGCGGAGAAAATAATGAAAATATCTCTCCATCAAATGGAAGAGACAAGATCGTTTTCTCATTACCCGCCATCATGAGGGATACAGGGATAGGATGCATGACCTACGGGTATTGTAAGAAGGCCGTACAGGAGTTGCTCTCACAGGGGTTTCGGCAATTCCATATCTCCAACCCCGGTGCAATTGAGTTATTTGAAGACGCAGAGGTACAATTGTATGCCGATTACCCTTTCTATTGTCTGAATCCGCTTTCTGCGATTAAACTGCGCGAGTTGGGATTCTGCAGATATACGCTCTCTCCGGAAGATGACAAAGAGAATCTGGAAAAGCTGTTTTCTCCCCATGCTGAGTTGATTATTTATCAGGATACCCCGCTCTTTACCTCAGAGACCTGCATTTGGGCAAACATGAAAAGGGAGTGTCCTGGAAAGAATTGGTGCGGTTTCAGTCAAATGACACTGGAAAATGAATATGGCGACCGCTTTACAGCCATAAATGAGGATTGCAGGACAGTAGTGATTGGACAAAAGCCATTTTCCCTTATTCAGTACATTCCGAAACTGATTGATGGCGGTCAAAGGGACTTCAGGGTTGACTTATGTTATAAGGATTATACACCTGAAATGGTGCAGGATATATTTTCAAAAATTCAAACCATGAGTAAGGTCAATAATTCCGTGATGGGGAATTTTGAAAGGGGGCTACTGTAGAGTTCAGGTTGCCAGGCCGGCCCCAGACTTCTTGGCAAAATATTTAAAGGTGAAATACGAAATAAGAAACACGAAATCCGAAACAAATTCTAATGACAAAATGATTTGAAATTCTAAACAAGCGCTTCTTTTGTATCTCGCGTTTCGTGCTTCATACTTGTTGTATGTTTTGGATTTGTTTTGAATTTTATGCATTGTTCTTCAAATTTGTTTCGTACTTCGGGTTTCGTATTTTTAATTTCTCGCTTGTTTGGTTCTGGCTATACCAGCTTAGGAATTTCTATAGCGCTTATTGGGTTTCACCCATGGCTATATGCTTTCTGCCCTTCAGTCCTATGGTATTTCCCCTATCCAGCCAATCCCCTTCTGTCTCAGAATCCTGACGCCGTCGCCCGATGATTTTAAACCGGCCAATTCCATATCAGAGTCAACCATAATTTGGACAAGCTCGTGAAATGTAACCCTCGGCGCCCAGTTTAATTTTTTTTGTGCCTTCGTTATGTCGGCACATAAAAAGTCTACTTCTGTAGGCCTGAAGTATCTGGGATCGATTTCAACAAGGACGTCGCCGGTTTTAAGTGCGGAGGTTGAGGATAAGGCGGAGGTTAAGGAGCGAACGACGCCTTTTTCTTCGGCGCCTTTTCCCTTCCATTCCAAATCAACCCCAACAAGTTTGAAGGCAATTTCGACAAATTCTCTTACCGAATGGCTTTCGCCGGTTCCTATCGCATAATCATCCGGTCTTTCCTGTTGAAGTATTAACCATTGGCACACTACATATTCCGGGGCAAAACCCCAGTCCCTTCTGGCCGCCAAATTACCCAAATACAATTTCTTTTGCTTTCCGGCAACGATGTTTGCCACCGCCCTCGTTATCTTTCTTGTTACAAAAGTCTCGCCTCTTCTGGGTGATTCGTGATTAAAGAGGATTCCATTACAGGCAAACATATTGTACCCCTCCCGATAGTTAACTGTCATCCAGTAGGCATAGACTTTGGCTGCAGCATAGGGGCTTCTTGGCCTGAAATGTGTTTCCTCATTTTGAGGAGGAAGGGCATCTCCGAACATCTCGCTACTACTTGCCTGATACACTTTGGTTTTAATGCCGCTTCTCCTTACTGCCTCTAACAACCTTGTTGTGCCCAGGCCACTAATATCCCCAGTGGATTCAGGCATATCAAAGCTAACGCGTACATGGCTTTGCGCTGCCAGGTGATATACTTCATCAGGCTGAATATTATAGATGAGGTTTGTTATTTGTCCCGAATCGGAAAGGTCTCCGTAATGCAAAAAAAGCCGTGCATCGGGGTCATGGGGGTCCCGGTAGAGGTGATCAATCCTGCCGGTGTTAAAGGTACTGGATCTGCGAATAAGGCCGTGAGTTTCATAGCCCATGGAAAGGAGAAATTCTGCAAGATAGGAGCCGTCTTGTCCGGTAATTCCGGTTATTAAAGCTTTTTTCATAATATTCTCAGATATTTTAAATAGTAAAAATTTAAGATTACGGTTAAGGTTGAGATAATGCCATTTGTATTGCCTTGACTTGCAAGAAGCCCTTACTTATAATTTACTCCTCTTATGCGACCGCAATGAATTAGCTACGTACTATTAAATCAGGTTGGGTTTTTAAAAGAAAAAAATCCAACGACATTTATTTTTATTCATTGCTTAACTAAAAATATTGAAATTCCTATACATAAAATGTGACTCATTGGTAAAGAGAACCCGTATAAATATTTTTAATGACATGCTGTTTTTTGCCGTTAATTCCGGAACAGATACTCTCATTTAAAAAAAATGGATGAACTAAACGCTCCGAATTCACTGCCTGTTTTTGCAAAAAATACGCCGCAAACAATACTAAAACCACGTATAGAACAGTATTGGCTGCTGTTTTTTATCTCCGTGCTTTCTTTTTTTTTAAGCCTCCGGTGGCACGGAATCCACTCTCCCTTTGGACTTTGTCTGTTATCATTTGGCAGTATTCTTTTTTGTTATGGAGTGCTCACCATTTGCATTTCAAAATATTATATTGCCCAAAACGGGTTATTCCTTATAGAAGGGCCTTTTTCGACCCGTCTTAAGAAAATAGACTATAACGACATTAACAAAATACTCATACACCAGGGTGCTATTCAAAAACGCCTCCGGGTCGGCACTCTCAAAATTTTCACAAATACCATTACGTATACGCTTAAAGGCATTAAAAACCCCCACCAAATACGGGAACTTATTACCCGGGAAAGGGTTTCCTATAACGAAAGGCGCTCTTTGATGAAAAACATCCTTTCGTAAGGTAAGGTTACCATTAAAAACTAAAGTGTTACAATATTCTGGTTTTTCTTAATCTGTGCAATATGTGAAATCTGTGGTTCCCCTTTAGTATTTCCTGTTTTTTTTATTTACCCTTCCCAAACAGCATCACCCTCACCGTTTTTAATAATACGACAGTGTCCAGCAGGAAGGACATATTTTTTATGTAGTACAAATCGTATTGTAGTTTTTCTTCTGTTTGTTCAATGGTAGATGCATAGGGATATTTCACCTGTGCCCATCCGCTTAATCCTGGTTTCACGGCAAGCCGCTGGGAATAAAACGGTATATTCTTTTCAAATTCTTTTATGAATATTTCCCTCTCCGGACGCGGGCCAACCAGACTCATATCGCCCTTAATCACATTCAATAATTGCGGAACCTCGTCCAGCCTCCATTTTCTCAGAAGCCTTCCCACCTTCGTAATCCTGTGATCATTGTCCGCTGCATAAACAGCCCCTGTCTGTGATTCTGCATCGGCTACCATCGTCCGGAATTTAATAATGGTAAACCTCCCGGCGTCTTTTCCCATCCGTTCCTGCGTATAAAAAATACCTCCCCTCGACGTAATTTTAATCAAAACGGCAGTTATCGCCATTACAGGCATTAATATGATGAATAATAGTAGGGAAATAATGGTCTCTAAAACAGGTTTAATAAATTTGCCGTATAATTTTGGCTTGCTTATAACTACATGCAGCATCCACATGTCATTAATATGTTTAAACGGTATCTTGCCGGTTAGTTGTTCGTATATTGTAGGCATATCGATTACGTCCACGCCGTTCCATGAGCAATGGATCAACGTTTTAATCAGATCTGCATGTTTTTCATGAGTTATGGCAGAGATAACAGTGTCGATATTCTGCTGCCGGATGGCCTTGTTTATAACAGACCGGTCTCCCAGGACGGGCGCTCCGCATATTTGCGTGTTTAACTTTTCCGGATCATCGTCAATAAACCCCGTCACTTTTATTCCCGCTTTTTTTGCCTTGCGAATCTCCCCTAAAATGGTTCTTCCTGCCCAACCGGCGCCTATAATAAGCGCCCTCCTGTTAAAAAGCGGCTGCTCTATTATATAACTGTAGAGCATTCTCCAGCCCGTAATAAAGACAATAATGAGCGCTCCATTGATGAAGAAAACGCCCCTTCCTATCTTCAATGATCCATTTATGTAAAATATAAACGTCGTTATAACAAAGGCTACTGCAGTTGCGAAAATGATAGAGAGGGCAGTGCCGATAGATTTATAGTCCTTACGGGTATCGTATAGATCCGCAAAGGAGAATATTGTTATAAGAACAATGCCGTAAACCGCAAACGACAAGGGATTTCCTCTTACGTAACTTAGCCCGCCCTCAACGCCCAGACGAACGATTGCAGATAACAATATTGCAAGGTTTACGATGCAGATATCTCCCAACACCAGTACTATTTTTCTTCGGGAAACCGGATAATGAATTTTCATTGTTCTATCTCTTTATCTCATCCACCCGAGAAATTTTTCAATATCGCTCAAAAAAATCTTAGGATTGCGCACATAGACCGAGCTTCTTGCCTTTGCCCTTTCATATATGCGGGTGATATTTTTGTTATAATCATGAAACGTTTCTTTTACTTCCCTTTCAAGGGCAGTGAATTCTTCCTCATCCATCGTATCGCTTCTTTTTTTCACATCCTTTAGATAATAGTCGCTGGGTATCCGCAGAAAATATTCTTCATACGCCATATCCCTTTTCACCAGCCCCCTTTCAACGCCGATATCGAACAATTTTGTGCCGGGAAACGGTTCATACACCCCCACCGATGCAAAGCTTGGTTTGATTTCATACAGCAGCTTTACGGTCTCTTTTACATCTTCCTTTGTCTCCGTAGGCACACCCATCATGAAATATGCCGTCCAGTGTATCCCCGCCTTCCGGAAAAGTTTTGCGGATTCCTTTACCTGCTCCAATGACACTCCTTTGTCCATAATCTTCAGGATTCTTTCACTGCCGGACTCAACGCCTACCTTAATACTGTTGCAGCCTGCTTTTTTCATCGTTTTAAGTAGGGGAAGGTCTACCAGGTCAGCCCTTGTGTTGCAGTCCCATTTTACCTTCAGCCCTACTTTTAACAATGCATCACAAAACTCCGCAACCCTTTTTTTGCTAACGGTAAAAGAGTCGTCTTTGAAGGTAAACTGGTGTGTGCCATATCTTTCGTTAACGTATTTTATTTCTTCAATGATATTTGGTATTGAACGATACCTTACTTTCCTTGTCCAGATTTGTGTGGCGCAATAAGAGCAGTTAAACGGACAGCCCCTGCTCCCCATTATCAGCCCCATGTCCTCAGATGTGTAGGTATCTGCCCCCAACAAAGATTCCCTGTCGGGGAAGGGCAGCGTGTCCAGATTATCAATAAATTTTCCCGAACCGCTGCTTGCTTTCCTGCCGTCCCTGTAATAGGAGAGGCCTGCTATTTTCTCAAATCCCCCTTCTTTTTTCTCCAGCAAGTGTACCAGTTCCGGAAAAGCGCCTTCGCCTTCCCCGCTGATAACAAAGTCAACATCTCCGGAGATCGTTAATACTTCCTCAGGTTTTAATGTTGCGTGAGGGCCCCCAAAAACCACGTGGCATTTTTTATCGTATTTTTTCACCAATGACGCTACGGTAAAAGCAGATGCCGCTTTTGGGGTCATTACGGTAATTCCTACAATGTCCGGCCGGCAGGTTTTCAGTGTTTCCGATAGTTCTTTTATGATGTGATTTTCCGGATTTCTCAGCTCTTTTAAATAAGCGGCATACATCTCCGGCAATCTGGTATAGTCCATTCCTTTGGAGTCTTTATTGCAGTCAGCGTCATAAATCGTCACATTGTGCCCTGCTTTTTTCAGTATGGACGCCAGATAGCTCAAACCCAGGGGGAAATACCGGTTGTAATATTGGAAGAACCGGTAAAACGGTGGATCTATCAAAAGGATATTCATTTCTGCAGCCCTCTGTCCAGGCTTCTGTACTGTGTCGCTTCAGAAATATGTTCCTCTTTTATTGCATCGCTCCCGTCCAGATCAGCAATGGTGCGGGCAACCTTTAGTATTTTGCTGTGTCCGCGGGCGGAGATGCCCAGCGCTACCATTGCCTGATGCAGCAACGATTCTGCCTGCTTGTCCAGCACGCAATATTTTTTTAGCTGTTTTGAAGTCATATGTGCATTTACCTTTATTTTTTGTCCATGAAAGCGTTCTCTCTGTATCTCTCTCGCACGAACTGTCTTTTCTCTTAACGATTCAGAGGAATGTCCTTCTGCGTCCGATAAAAGCTCCCTGTAACTTACCGCCGGTATCTCCAGATGGATATCAATCCTGTCCATCAGAGGCCCTGATACCTTGGAAGAGTATTTTTGTATCTGATATGAAGTGCAGCGGCATTCCTTTTTCCTGTCGGTATAGTATCCGCACGGGCAAGGGTTCATTGCGCACACCAGCATAAAACTGGCAGGGTACGTCACCGAATTCATAGCCCGCGATATTGTAACATCGCCCGTCTCCAGCGGCTGGCGAAGCACTTCCAGCGTTTTTCTGTCGAACTCGGGAAGTTCGTCCATGAATAATACCCCGTTATGTGAAAGGCTGATTTCTCCCGCCCTTGGGGCAGACCCGCCGCCAATCAATCCTGCAGTGCTGATGGTATGGTGGGGCGCCCTGAACGGCCTTGTTGCAATTAAATATTTCTTTGCATCCAGAAGCCCCAGCACGCTGTATATTTTTGTGGTTTCGAGAGCCTCTTCAAGGGTAAGCTGCGGCATGATCGTAGGGATACGCTGCACAAGCATTGTTTTCCCCGCCCCCGGCGGCCCAACCAGCAGTACATTATGATTGCCCGCCACCGCGACGGTTAACGCCCGCTTTGCATGCTCCTGGCCCTTTATCTCTGCAAAATCAACATCATATCCCGTATGATTCCCGAACATCTTGTCGGGATCGATCCGGAATTTTTCAGGGACGATTGCCTTTGAAAGGATTCCTGCCGTTTGCTCAAACGTTTCAACCGGCAGAATGTCGATCCCTTCCACTACCGCTGCCTCAGGCGCATTCACGGAAGGGAGGATTAGCTTCCTTATTCCCAGTTCACGACATTTCAATGCCATCGGCAGGCAGCCTTTTACCGGG
Organism: Candidatus Kuenenia sp.; assembly: GCF_027493735.1. NCBI lineage: Bacteria > Pseudomonadati > Planctomycetota > Candidatus Brocadiia > Candidatus Brocadiales > Candidatus Brocadiaceae > Candidatus Kuenenia > Candidatus Kuenenia sp. The sequence goes on along the minus strand of NZ_JAOSKF010000022.1, from coordinate 57,863 downwards.
CGCACCTTTCCATCTAATGATAATTCACCCACAATGGCATATTCGTGCAGATCAGATATTTCTAACTGGCCTGTAGCGGCAAGGATCCCTACCGCAATCGGCAGTTCAAAAACAGGCCCTTCCTTTTTTCTGTCCGCAGGCGCAAGGTTTATTATGACATTACTGGGGAACCGGTAACCGCTGTTATTCAGCGCAGCCTTTACTCTGTCCCGGCTCTCCTTTACCGCAGTATCCGGCAGCCCCACAATAATCGTAGAAGGCATCTCTCCCTTTACGATACATATCTCTACTTCCACCAGATATCCTTCAATACCATAAACAGAAACGCTTTTTACATTTGCCAGCATATAATCGGGTCGCAGCGGGATAAAGTCAGGTTTAAATTACACTATTAAACCCGAGATTTAAATTAACATATGACCATGTTGATTAACCTTTATTTCCTGGGCAGTGGAACGTATTGGGTTAACTTTACCTGAGGGCTAAAGCCATTGATAATGTCACTTTGTAACACTTTAGTCTTTTGAAAAACTCCAATAATAGCGATGTTTTGCAGCATGGTGTGGTGGCGTATTGCATACACTCCTACTTCATGATTCGGAATTCCTTGTTCGACTTTCGTTATTCATTCGGAGGTCGGGGATGCCCTCGAAAAACACGGACATCTTGCCTTGCTCGTTTAAATTAATCAGTCATTTTAACTTAGTGCTTATGCAGCCTCGCCACCTGTCTGCCGTTGTTATTCGTCGATCGCCTTATTCAGTTTCTCAAGCAGTTTTTCCATATCTCCCCCGCTCATTGCCGCTGTTTTTTCGATGCTGAACCCACCGCCGCAGCAGGAATCTACGCCAAAATCCTTAAAAATACCAATTGTCTTAGAATATTTTTGTATCACATCATTAATAATCATATCCTTGGTAATTACTTTATTTTCACCCATTTTACATATTCTCCCTCTTATTTAAATAATCAAATAAACAATTAAACTCTCATCTTAACGCAAATATTTTTTAAAATCCACGCATTTTTGGCAGCACTTCATCCATCGTTTGTTAACAAAAACGCGGGTTATTTATTTTCTCTTGCAAGCATATAGAGGAATTGCTGGGCGTATCCTGCGTATTTCCCAAAATAATGCACCCCAAACGTGTGCAATTCATTATTTGATACGGTTTCATCTTTAAAATAAAGCCGCTGGAGGATTTTTTTTATCCATGTATCAATAGGAAACGCCTCTGAAAACCCAAGGGAAAACAAGAGAACGCAGTCTGCAATCTTGTTTCCGACGCCTGGAATCTGCAGCAGGGCTTTTTTAGCCTCCGGATAGGGGAGTTTGTTTAATGCAGTTAAAAAAGCATCGTTGATGGTATCGTTTGCCTTTTTAATATGTACTGCACGGAATCCTGTCTTTGCCATTAAAATCTGCTGGTAATCGTCCAGTTTACCCGGACGGGGAAAGGTGTGCCATTCGAAATCATGCAGCCGCACTTTCTCGCCAAAATACTCTGAGAGATTTTCAAGGTTTAACTGTATCTTTGGAATGTTTGCGGCGGAAGAACACATAAACGATATCAAACACTCCCAGGGATCCTGCCGCACGATACGCAATCCGTAAAACTTCCCTATCGCACTGTTCATGTGTGAATCCTTATTTATTTGCGATAGTATATCGCCATACGGTTCATCAAGCGCAAAAAAATTCGTTAAGAATTTTTTGCCGACGCCATAATATTCCACATGCTCTGATAACTGCCGGATTTTGAATATTCGGTTTTTTGCTGCAACGTAGAACCAATCGTCTATTTTTTTCACCCGGAACAATTGGCCGCATAAGAGTGTGTGGCTGAGATTAAAATCTTTTACCGCTAGTTTTGGCAAGGTATTATGAATCCCACATTACAAATTCATTGTAACAATTTAGTTTTTTGAAAAATTGAAAAAACTCGTTCAAAAGCTCCGGCTTAAGAACGCAATCAGTACCTTATTTGGTCATTAGTCATTAGTAATTGGAGACTGGAGATTTCTTTTAATCCGAGGTTCCCCTTTCGTATTTCACGTTTCGTGTTTGTTTGATTATAACCATGCCAGTTTAGGAGTTGTGTGCATCATTTTTAAAATTGCTTTTTTCTTCAAATAAATATAAACTCTTTTTCCAACAGTTCAGCTTACTCGAAATACATGCAAAATTACAACCCCCTTGTCCCCTTTTTTAGGTAATATCCCCTAAAACAGGACACATTTGTGAAAATAAATTACCTCTAAAGATTTTTAAGGAATTGATACTTATGACCCGACCGATGTTTTATGAATTCAGACCGGAAGGCCCGATTAAGGCGCCCACAGGAACTACCCTCAACTGCGACAACTGGGATAGCGAGGCGGCGTTGCGCATGTTGATGAATAATCTTGACCCTGATATCGCCGTTCAGCCGGAAGAACTTATTGTATATGGCGGGAATGGACGCGCCGTAAGGAACTGGAAGGAATATCAAAGGATTGTTGCCGCATTAAAAACATTAAAAAAAGACGAAACGCTCTGTGTACAGTCGGGGAAGCCGGTGTACGTGGCAAAAACGCATGAATGGGCGCCAAGGGTCATCCTCGCAAACGCCAACCTTGTCCCCGGATGGGCAAACCAGGATATATTTGATAATTACGACGCCCTCGGCCTTACTATGTATGGACAGATGACGGCAGGAAGCTGGATTTATATTGGCGCTCAGGGAATTTTGCAGGGTACCTACGAAACCTTCGCGGCATTGGCGAAAAAAGTACTGAATACCGATTCTTTAAAGGGGAAATTCGTGCTTACCGCGGGTATGGGTGGCATGAGCGGCGCACAGCCCCTTGCGGTAACAATGAATGACGGGGTAGTCCTTTGTGTGGAAGTGCGAAAGGACCGTATAGAAAAAAGGGTAAGAGAGGGATATTGTGACAAAATCACAGAGAGCCTTGATGAGGCATTGTCGTGGATATCTGATGCAAAATCCCGGCAAATACCCCTTTCAGTGGGACTGGTTGGGAATGCCGCTGTTATTCATCCGGAACTGGTAAAACGCGGAATAACCCCGGATATCGTAACGGATCAAACCCCGGCGCATGATTTAATGTCCTACGTGCCGGTGGGCGATTTAAAAGAATTGGATAACGTGCGGGAGAAAAATAAACGGGTCTATAAGGAAAAGGTCTTTGACGCCATTATCGAACACGTAAAGGCGATTTTACAGATGCAGAGAAACGGGGCAATATGCTTTGACTACGGCAACAATCTGCGTTCACAGGCGGAGTTTGCCGGTGTTTCCATGCGTGATTCACACGGGAACTACTGGTATCCCGGCTTTGTCTCCGCATTTATCAGGCCGTTGTTTTGCCAGGGGAAAGGCCCGTTTCGCTGGGCTGCGTTATCGGGGGATACGGCGGACATCGATAAGATAGACCAGGCGATTATTGAAAATTTTCCTGATGATACGGCTCTCGTTCGATGGATAAACCTTGCAAGGCAAAAGGTACCACAAGCAGGGCTTCCCGCAAGGATTTGCTGGATGGGATATGGCGAACGCGCAAAGATGGGACTCATTATTAATGATATGGTAAGAAGGGGTGTGGTGAAAGCGCCTGTGGTTATCGGAAGAGACCATCTTGACTGCGGTTCTGTTGCTTCTCCTTACAGGGAAACGGAAAACATGAAAGACGGCAGCGATGCAATTGCCGATTGGCCGTTATTGAATTTTGCCCTGAACGCAGTGAATGGCGCAAGCTGGGTAAGTTTTCACCATGGCGGCGGCGTGGGGATAGGAAACTCTCTCCATGCGGGAATGGTAATCGTTGCTGACGGAACCGCAGAGAAAGACAAGAGACTTGAAAGGGTTTTAACCGCAGACCCAGGCATAGGAATCGCACGCCATGTCGACGCCGGATACGAAGATGCAATTATTGTTGCAAAGGAAAAGGGCGTAAAAATACCGGAGTAGTTTCTTTTGCTATACTCAAAATGCCCGCAAAATGTTAGTTTTTTTATAAGGGTGGCACGGACAAACCCCGTTTGTCCGTGTTAAACTCGCACTCCATTGTCTACAAAGCATCTATTTTGAAATACGGAGCTGCAACGAAGGTAGAAAAACAGAAGTCAGCAATCAGAAGGCAGGATGTATCGTACTATCTGAATGGCGGCGTTGCTGTTCAATCTTTGTAACCTACGCCAACACAACAACATTATAAGCTGCGTAATAGCGAAATCTCTGTGGCGCACATTCACATATCTATTAACCTGAATCATGATCAAGCGAAGTGTAAGCGGGATCAGATAAGAGGGGGGAAAGGATGAGCGTATGTTGTGGGTAATCGCCGTGGTTGTGGTCCTCGTTCGGATCATACAGGGTCACCAGGTGCTTTGAAAAAGATGAACTCATGAAAAACTGGCTTCTATTTATTGCTTTAATCATTGTGTTGACGAGTGTGTCCTGTACAGAGAAAATACACACCCTCGGAGTCCCAGATGCGTCGCTCTTCGCTCAAACACTTCCCGCCTTTTCTCTGAATGACCCGAATGGAAATACGTTTACGAACGAGAGTATTTCCAAAGATGGCATAGTGCTGGTGGTGACGGCGCCTATTTTGAAGAATAAATCCGCCCAGGAAAAGTGGAATAAGTATCTCTTAAAAGCCAAAGCGGGTTCCAAAGCCAAATTGGCTTTCCTGGAAGACATGCAACCGAGCTTATTTAAGGGCGCGGCCATCAAGGGAATGAAGAAGGATTACCAGTTCGGCAAGGAGCCGCTTCTCCTGATCGACAACGGCGGAGAGATCCGCCGGGCCCTGAAAGTGCCTAAGAAAAAGACGGTTGTCCTGGTCTACGATCGTGACGGCAAACTCGTTCATTTAGAAGCGGGCAAACCTTCGGTGCAGGCTGCCGAGACGATGTGGGAAAAAGTGAAAGATAAATATTCAATAAAGCCGATAAAATAAAAAATTTTGCAAATTTCCATGTTTTTGCTAATCTGACCGCCTAATGGGGAAAAGCAATTTCCTATCATCTATACCAATATTGCTCACAGTGGATTTCCCTTATAGAGAACGTTATTATAAAGGAGGTGGTACATCTGAAGATAAAATATTCAAAGGAAGCTGATATTGTTCTGATAGAGCTTAGAGATGGTACGCTTGGTGACTCAATAGATTTGAAGGAGGGTGTAATTCTTCATCTTGACAAGCAGGGCTTACCACTCTTGAAATTGAAATACCCGATACTTCCAGGCTTGTAACACTGAAAGAAATAAGTGTGATGATACCTGTAGAGACTGGAAAATAATATTGACTTGCTGGAAATAAGGGGATACAAGAGGAGCACCATACCATTGCGTTTACAGGGGGTGGCTATTTTTTCAAAGTCTATGTGTCTGGACACTCAAAACCAGAATTTGTGAAAACACTGCGTCTGAAAAGCGATGGATGCATGTATCTATTAATCAGTGTAGGGGCGAAGCATTTGCTGTAAATTGCCATAAATGCATTCTTGCCCAAACGGGCAAATGCTTCGTCCCTGTTTTTCCAAAAAACTAAAGTGTTACATTAATCATGTTTTTCCAGGAAACAGGGCTATACAAAAACCAAAACGGAGTTGGTCCGCTTTCTATGAGATTCCCTAATGATAAAGCAGAACAGCGCAGTATTGTTGAATATCTCAACGGTCTTCAAAGGAAATCGGAAGAACTTAAACAATTGCAATCCGAGACAGAGGCAGAACTGGCAGTCTTTACTCCAGCCTTACTGGCAAAGGCCTTTAGAGGGGAGTTGTGAAGATAACGCTCTCTATACCTACAATCAATGACTACACTACCGCAGATTTTGATGTCTTGTTTAACCTCTGGAATCAGGTAAATAACGACAATCTGGATGTGACATTTGAATTTAACCGTTGTAGGTTTTTACGCCATAATGCCGTTGCCTTTCTGGGTGGGCTTACTCGGTTAATTCAAGCCAGAGGCGGGATTGTTCGATTTGATTTGGATACGATTCACCCAAAAATAAAAGTAAACTTGGAACAGAATGGGTTTTTTTCAACATTAGGATTTGGCGGCGCTCCATGGTCTGGTAATTCAATCCCGTATCGTGAGGATTTTTGCCAAGATAAAGTTGTTCTGGTTGACTACTTGAAAACGAATTGGCTGGGGCGAGGATGGGTTCCTGTGAGTGAAATGCTGAAGGATGCCATTGTTGGCAGGGTCTGGGAGATTTACGCCAATGCCTTTGAGCATGGCCAGTCGCCCATTGGTATCTTTAGCTGCGGTCAACATTACCCGAATAAACATGAACTTAAACTTTCAGTTGTGGATTTTGGCGTTGGGATACCGTCAAATGTAAGAATGTTTTTCAAACATGATCCGCGGGCGCACTCCTTGAACGCCGCAAGCTGCCTGAAATGGGCATTTCAGCGCGGGACAACCACGAAGCCAAATAATAGAGGTCTGGGGCTTGATCTGCTTAAAGAGTTCGTAAAAATCAATAAGGGAAAACTTGAGGTATTTAGCCATGAGGGTTATGCTATACATAGATAGCAAGCGGGAAGAGTTCTTGAACAGGTCTACATTTTTTGAAGGAACTCTTATAAATATAACTTTTATTTGTGATGAATCATATTACCACTTGGCGTCAGAAGTTGTTGAAGAGCCGCTTTTTTAATCAATGGAGGTTTTAAAATGAAGATAAACGTATTTGATCTGGTTGGTGAAAACTGCATTACACTGGAGGACGGTCAGAAAATTTTCAACTTGATACACCCTGAATTATCAGGCGGCAATATCGTTGCCCTTGATTTTAAGGATGTGAAAATATTTGCATCACCGTTCTTTAATGCCGCCATTGGTCGGCTACTCAAAGATATTAAACCTGACGACCTTAACCGCCTCCTCAAAATTACAAACATTGTCCCTACAGGTTTAGCGGTTCTCAAAAGAGTTATTGAGAACTCTAAAGAGTATTATTCCAACCCTAACGTTCGTAAGGCCGTTGACGAAGTCCTGCTTGAACAGTCCGAGGCTTTATAATGGCAATCAATTATACAGTCCATGCCGAAGTAATCGATATTCGCAATGACACACCGGGGCAAGACGATATCTTTCTTGTGGATACCAATGTATGGTACTGGGTTACTTATTCCAGGGCAGATCTGGCGGATACGCGTCCCAAACCTTATCAAACAAACGACTATCCATCATACATCAGCAAGACCATTTCAGCGAAAAGCCAACTCCACAGATGCGGACTTTCTCTGGCAGAATTAGCACACCTGATCGAAAGGACGGAGCGGGAGATTTACAGCCGCTCTAATGGGGCCTTGGGTAGTAAAGAATACCGCCATAACCATTCAACAGAACGGGCCAATGTCGTAGCAGAAGTTCAAACCGCCTGGAGCCAGGTTAACACAATGGCTCAAACGCTTGACCTTCAAATAGATGAACAGGTTACTAATGCTGCTCTCTCAAGGCTTTCGAGTCAGCCTCTCGACGGCTACGATCTGTTTATCCTTGAAGCTATTTCAAAGGCAGGTGTGCTAAAGGTCATTACCGATGATGGCGACTTTGTCACAGTGCCGGGGATACAAATCTTTACGGCTAATCATCCTGTCATCAAAACTGCTCAAAGCCAGGGAAAGTTGATGAAACGGTAATGATCCTAGCCTTTATTCCCTTTGCGGTTTGAAGGTCTCAAGGTCATTGAGGTGTAGTTATGGAAAGAAGATATTGGCAATAAATGCAGTAGGAGGCAGATAATGGGAAGAGATGATATACTAGCCATTTTGCGCGACTTCAAACAGAACTTTGCGGATAAATACGGCATACTTGAAATCGGAATCTTCGGTTCGATTGCTCGGGATGAAGCGAGGGAGGACAGTGATGTTGACGTCTGTATAAAAACAAAGACTCCCAACCCGTTTGCAATGGTGCACATAAAGGAAGAGATTGAAAGCCGGGTGCGGAAACAGGTTGATATTGTCAGGATGCGGGAAAAGATGAACCCTTTTCTTAAAGAACGCATAGAGAAAGAGGGCGTCTATGTTTGATAATGACCTTGTTCTGTCAATACTCCATCAGATTGATGAAGCCCTTGGAAAAATCAAAAGTCGTTCGGAACAAATTCATAGCGCAGACGATTTTACCGATTCGCCGGCCGGTATGGAAAAGCTGGATGGTATCTGCATGCTGTTCATCTCCATCGGAGAAGCCTTGAAAAATATAGACAAAATAACAGGCGGCAGCCTTCTTTCGAAATACTCTGAAACCGACTGGAAAGGCGCCATGGGTTTCCGGGATATTATCGCACATCACTATTTTGATATTGATGCGGAAGAGGTATTTTGGATATGTGCACATGAAGTGTCACCATTATCCATTACTATTAAAAGGATGATAGAAGATTTACGGTAATGGCACTATAGAATATGTCTTAATAAAGAAGCCCCCAAGGCCAGTGTAAAGATCAACAAACATTTTAAAGAAGCGGGTGTGGCGTTTCTTTGATAAAAGTGCGGCTGGGTCAAGCGCAACGGACACAACACATATCTTTTAATTGTGATGGAAGAGTACAAAAGGAAGATAGAAGGGCTGGAATTGCAAGAGATGAAGGAAATAAAGTCCAGTTTCTCTGAGTAATTAGAACAAATAGGAGGTGTAGATGAGACTCAAAACCGTAAGAATTCATAATTACAAGTGCATTGACGATTCAGAAGAATTTTCACTAGCGCCTATTACTTGTCTAGTCGGGAAAAATGAGTCTGGAAAGAGTGCAGTCTTGCAGGCTCTCTACAAACTTAAGCCAGTGGAACGCGATCAAGCTGACTTCGATGACCTTGAGGAGTATCCAAGGAAGGGTTTAACAGATTACGAGGTAATCAAGGATGAGAAACCAGCTAATGTACTCACGACTGTATGGGAACTCGACCAAAGAGACGAAAAGGTCTTGCAGGATACATTCGGGGTGAACCCGATCAGGAGTAAGCTGGTCACAGTAACCAAAGGCTATGGAAACAAACTCTGTTGGAATACTGAGGTTGACGAAGCGAAAGTTGTAAAGCATTATCTCAAGCAACTTCGTTCCGAGAAGGGAGAGATTACAGAAGGGACCAAGGTTCTCTCTGTTGCAGATATAATCACACAACTTGAGAACATCAAGACACCCTCAGCAGAACAGGCAGAGGTTCTTGCTAAGATTAAGAAGAATATCCCAAATGGGGAACTAAGCCAAGTGGTCAATAATGCATTGGCTACACGGCTTCCAACTTTTCTCTATTTCGCTGACTACCAGAAAATGGCTGGGCGAGTTTCCTTCAATGCGCTAAGCCAGAACATAAGTTCTAAGAAACTTTTATTCTCAGAGAAGATTTTCCTTGCCTTGCTTGATTTAGCCGGCACTACACCAAAAGAAATTCAAGAGTTAGGTAAACTTGAACATTTAATAGCAAAGCTTGAGGGTGTTTCCAATAAGCTGACCCGAGAGATATTTGAATATTGGAGTCAGAATGAATACTTAAGGGTCAACTTCCGCTTCGAAAATGCACTGGCAGAGGATCCGCCGCCGTTCAATAGTGGATATGTCTTTATGACTCGTATAGAGAACACCCGACATCAAGTATCTGTAAGCTTCGAAGACCGCAGCACAGGCTTCGTTTGGTTCTTTTCTTTCTTGGCGTGGTTCTCACAAGTACGGAAGACCTATGGTACGAATCTCTTTCTACTTCTGGACGAACCCGGTCTCAGCTTGCACGCCAAAGCACAGGGAGATTTGCTCAGATACATAAACGAAAAGCTAAAACCGCACTTTCAAGTTATCTACAGTACCCATTCCCCTTTTATGGTGGATCCCGACAACATCATGGGTGTCAGGACGGTTGAAGATGTCGTAAAGAATAAGCAACCATTAGGAACTAAGATAGGCGACAAAGTTCTAAGCACGGATTCCGACACTCTGTTCCCATTACAAGCAGCCCTTGGTTATGAGATCACTCAGACTCTATTCATCGGGAAGCACACGTTGCTTGTCGAGGGACCGTCCGACCTGCTATACCTCAAGTGGTTCTCTCAGGAACTCAAATCACAATGCAAAGAAGGCTTGGATTCAAAATGGGTCATTGCTCCGGCCGGAGGAATAGACAAGATAGGCAGCTTTATTACTCTTTTCGGCTGCAACAAACTTCACATTGCCGTTTTTACAGATTTTCACGATGGTGACAAGAAGAAAATCCGCACTCTCCGAGATTCCGAGATACTTAAGAAAGGGCACGTCTTCAGTGCCGAGATGTTTGCTAACCAAGATGAAGCTGATATTGAAGATATGTTTGGTCGTTCAACGTATATAACTTTAGTGAATGAATGTTACAGCCTGAAAGGATCTCAACAGCTGTCTGACAAGAAGCCCTCAAAAGCACCAAAGCGGGTTGTTGCAGAGGTTGAGGAACATTTCAGAACGCTTTCAATAGATATTTCTGAATTCGACCACTTTGGACCAGCATCATTCTTAGTAGAAAACTCGGGCATGATAAAAAAGAACCTTCCGCATCTTGAGGAAGCTCTAGATCGATTTGACAAACTGTTCAAAGAATTGAATCTCCTTTTAAAGGACGCAGAAGAATAAAATCAACGGAGCATCCAACTGCACATAACAGCGACAAGACACGATATTCACTTTTTTTAAGAACAGTTGAGTTCGTTTTATCCCGCTTGGAGTGAGAAAGAATTGGAATTCTAGTGACACCATATCTAATTTCAGAAAATAGCAATGAGAGGCAGCACCCAGTTAGGAAATACCTATGACGCCTTTGTAGTACATACAAGGCATTGAGAGTCTGAAGATTATCAGGTAAGATGAGTTTCAACAAAAAACTTGGCGCTATGAGTTTTTCAAAAAGAGGATTATGGAGGAAATTATGGGGACAAGGGCTGAATATGAAAAGATTATTCTTAGGGAAGTTCGGGAAATGCCTGGCGAGGTGCTTCCAAAGGTTGTGAAGATCATTCACTCGTTAAAGGAAGGTGTGCTTTCTGTGAAAGTGCGTCACAAGAAGCGCGAAACCAAAGGGAGCGGTCTCTACGGCATTTGGAATGATGAGCGCTCGGCGGCAGAGATAATTAAGGATATCCGTTTGCACAGGGAGGGATTTGGAGGTAGAGCGCTAAATCCTATGGATAGAGAGTTTGAAGATTATCAGGTAGAATGAGTTTAGAACCAAATACTCTGAATTTCTACCGCAAGAATAAACATATAGTGGATGCTAAAAGTAAGTTGTCATTGCGCGGGCGATAGCCCGAAGCAATCTCTGGGAAAGATTGCTTCGCTCCGCTCGCAATGACACGTTTTTATGTAAACTTGTTTATGACGTTTACTATAGATATCAGGTCACAATAATCGCATGGGAAGGGAGAAATAGCTGATGGAAAGAAAAAACCATATAGTACTGCCAAAAGACAAGATCGCCGAATTCTGTAAGCGGCATCATATACGCAAGCTGTCTTTGTTCGGTTCCTGCCTGCATGGCGATTTTGGACCAGAAAGCGATATAGACCTTCTCGTTGAGTTTGAGCCGGAGCATATTCCGGGTCTCATAACCTTATCTGGCATGGAGATCGAATTAAGCGAAATCATCGGGCGCAACGTGGACTTGCGGACACCGGAAGATTTAAGCCGCTATTTCCGCAAGGAGGTAGTCGAGTCGGCAGAGGTGCAATATGTGCAGTAAAGAAGATATTGTACGGATGCATCATATACTCGATGCCGCGAAAGAGGCCGTTTCTTTTGCTCAAGGGCAGGCCAGAAAGTCACTCGACAAAAACCGTATGCTGGTGCTTTCCCTGGTTAAGGATGTTGAGATTATAGGAGAGGCTGCCGCTAATGTTTCAAAGGATTGTCGTGAGAGGTTTTCTCATATCCCATGGAAAAGCATAATTAACATGAGAAACCGGCTGATTCACGCCTATTTTGATATAAATCTGGATATTGTCTGGCAGACGGTTACTAAAGACCTTCCGTCTCTCATAATCAAACTTGAAGAAATACCTTTCCTTAAAAACAATCCATGAAAAATATTAATAAACTCATCATCAATTCTCCGTACGAAGAACTGCTTCAGTATTGTGAATACATACGTGATACACGGGAACTTGTCTTACAGGAAGGCCGCAGGCCAGCAGGATATGTTGTTGCTACACTACGAGCACAAGGATTTGACGATCCGGGACTTTTCAAGGTAGAAATTATTATAAAAACCTCAACTTACTGAGAAGTTACGTTTTTTTTACTTTTTTTAGGAGGATATTAAAATGTCAGAACTCGCATCAAAAAAGTGTGTACCCTGTCAGGTAGGGGTGCTGCCTTTAAAGGGCAGCGCACTTAAGGAATTGCAGAAACACCTGCGTGGGTGGGACGTTATTGAAGAGCATCATTTATACAAGACGTTTAAATTTCCTGATTTCAAAACTGCGCTTACCTTTACAAACAAAGTGGGGGAAATTGCTGAAGAACAGGGGCATCATCCCCAAATATGCCTGACGTGGGGGAAGGTGGAAATCAAGGTTTATACACATAAGATACAGGGACTTACTGAAAGCGATTTTATCCTTGCCGCAAAGATAGATGCCATAGGATAACCTTGAGTCACTCATTACTCCAACCAGTCCAATATCTTAACGGCATAGGGCCTAAACGAAGCAAAATTATCGGACGATTAGGCATACAAACGGTCCATGATTTACTCTATTACTTCCCCCGCGACTACAATGATTTTTCTAAAATACAGAAGATTGCTGAAGCGAAGACAGGCGACAGCATTACCATTCAAGGCACTATTAACGGCATACAAAACAGGGTTGCCCGAATGGGGAAGACCATTCTGGAAGTTTTCGTGAGCGATGAAACAGGCGTAATAGCCGCCACATGGTTTAATCAACCGTTTCTGGTAAATAAATTTCGCATCGGAGATCGCCTGTTTTTGCACGGAAAGGTCAATTCGTATAAATATCTCCAATTGCTCAGTCCGGAATATGAGATTATTAGCGATAGGCAGGCAGGCGGGAGTGGATGGGGTATTATTCCCGTTTACCCTCTTACCGAACACATAAGCCAGTCCCAATTACGAAAAATTATCCACGCTGCAATACAGGAATATGTGGATTTGCTTGAGGACGCCTTGCCTCTGCCCCTCATAAAAAAATACAATTTTCTTCCCGTAGCGGACGCTATAAGACATATTCATTCCCCTCCTTCAATGGAGCTTTTAAACCGCGCCAAAAACCGGCTGGTTTATGAGGAACTGTTTTGCCTTGAGATGGCAATGGCACTCAGGCGTTACCGTATTAAAGGAGAGACTAGAATCCCCTTTAAAGCAGGGGCGAATGTGGACGCCCACATTCGGAATATTATCCCCTTTACCCTCACGAAAGCGCAGGAAAGGGTAATTTATGAAATCAGGGAAGATATGAAAAGTGACAAGCCCATGAACAGATTGCTTCAGGGGGATGTTGGTTCCGGTAAAACGGTGGTTGCTTTATATGCAGCCTTAATTGCGGTAGCAAACGGATATCAGGCGACCTTTATGGCACCCACGGAACTACTGGCACAACAGCATTTTCGCACGCTGCAAAAATTCTTATCAGGATCGCAGGTCAGGGTCTGTTTATTAACCGGCAGCGGCAATGCAACACATAAAAAAAATGTCATTGCCCAGGTGAGCGATGGCGGGATAGATTTAATTGTCGGGACGCATGCAATCATAGAAGAATCCGTCTCGTTTAAAAAACTGGGACTGGTGGTGATCGACGAGCAGCACAAATTTGGCGTTTTGCAGCGCCTTAAACTGCGGAAAAAGGGAGCAAGCCCTGATGTGCTTATTATGACGGCGACGCCAATCCCCCGTACGTTGTCGCTTACGCTGTTTGGCGATATGGATATTTCAATGCTGGACGAAATGCCTCCGGGCCGTATTCCGGTAAAGACATTTTGGGTTTCAAAAAATAAAGAAAAAGCCGCTTACGATTTCATCCGGGGTGAAATATCAAAAGGAAAGCAGGTATTTGTCGTCTATCCACTTGTGGAACACTCGGAAAAACTGGATTTAAAATCAGCCATCACTGAAGCAGAGAGGCTGCGGAACGAAATATTTCCCGAATGCAAAGTAGGACTACTTCACGGCAAGATGAAATCTGCGGAAAAAGAGCAGGCAATGGCCGATTTCAAAGAAAGGCGGTATGATATTTTAGTTTCCACGATAATTATTGAGGTGGGCATTGACGTCCCTAATGCCACTATAATGGTTATTGAACATGCGGAACGGTTCGGCCTGGCGCAATTGCATCAATTGCGCGGAAGAATAGGAAGAGGCGGTAAACAATCATATTGCCTGCTTTTTGGTACGCCAAAAACAGCCCTGTCGCGTGACCGGCTTAGAACAATGGTAAATACGTCTGACGGGTTTAAAATAGCGGAAATGGATTTCAGGCTGAGAGGCCCCGGAGAGTTTTTTGGCACGCGGCAGCATGGTTTGCCGGAATTAAAGATAAGCAATATCTTTCATGATTTCTCCCTACTACAAAAAGCCCGGAAAGATGCGTTTGAAATTGTTTGCCGTGACCCTTCTCTTTCTGCGGAAGAACATCAAAAAATAAAGACGAAGGTCGTGGAAATGTTTAAAGACCGGTTAGATTATTTACTTTAGGCGCTGTAAATAAATTAACGTCTCACTTTGAAGCCTTGATTGCATGTTTCCAGAGCATGAAATTGATCTACTTGATACCTTTATTTATTTACAGTGCCTTAGTACCTTGTCTACAGTCTACAGTTGTCAGTCGGCAGATTGAGGACTGAGGACTGAGGACTGAGGACTGTTCTCGCTGACCTCTGACCTCTGACCTCTGACTTCCGACCTCCGGCCTCAGACTGTCAAATCCATTCCCTTCGGGAACGCAGGGTAAAATTATAATTGCCATACGTATCAATATTTATTATCTTCTAGCAGATATGAAAAAGTACATTTATATTGGCATACCATGCGTATTGGTAATCATAGTAACCGTAATTTACCTGCTTAAAAAAGAAGAAACCGTCAGGTTTGAGACGGCTAAAATTGTTAAGGGCGATATTCAGAAATATGTGGTTGCCACAGGCACAATAAATCCTGTAAGAACAGTGATCATCGGCAGTCAGGTCTCAGGCCTTATTTCAAAGCTGTACGCAGATTTTAATTCCGAGGTGAAAACGGGTCAGATCGTGGCGCAGATAGACCCAACGCCCTTCGAGCATCAGGTACGGAAGGCGGAAGCAGCCCTTGCAACAGCGCTTGCAAAACTAAAAAGATCGAATGCTGTCTTAAGAAACAGCAAGAGGAAATATCATCGCGCGAAAAAATTATTCTCAACACAGGTCATTTCCATTGATGAATTTGATGAGTCCCGAACCGTTTACGAGACAAGCCTTGCAGACGCTGAACTTGCGAAAGCTGAAATAATGCAGGCAGAGGCGTCCCTTGCAATAGCAAAAACCGATCTGGGGTACACGGTAATTGTTTCTCCTCTTGACGGCATAGTGATTTCAAGGGAAGTGGACGTTGGCCAGACGGTGGCCTCCAGTTTTCAGACGCCCACATTATTTACAATAGCCAAAGACCTTGTCAGTATGCAGGTGAATACAAACGTTGATGAGGCGGATATCGGCATGGTTGAAGTGGGGCAAAGTGCAAGATTTAATGTTGACGCCTTCCCTGAAGACGTTTTTGATGGCAAGGTAACAGAAATTCGTATGTCGCCGGTTATTTTTCAAAACGTCGTAACCTACGATACCATTGTCAGCATAGACAACTCTTCCCTAAAACTCAAGCCGGGAATGACTGCAAATACTTCCATTTTAGTGGCAGAAGCAAAAAACGTATTAAGCATCCCAAATACCGCGTTACGTTTCACTCCATCAAAAACCATAAGAGATAAAACCGGTAAACCGGAAGGAGGCGAATATGATGGAGAGAAATATTCCCCTCTCTGGATACTGAAACACGGAAAACCGGTAATGGTGATGATAAAAACCGGAATAAGCGATTACGATTTTACGGAGATTGTTGGGGGAGAAGTAAAAGAAGGGGATGAAGTTGTCGTTGCGGAGATAACCGATAAATCCGCCGCGAAAAGTTCCCAACAGATTCCCTGGACCAGAATGGGGGGAGGCCGGCGCTAGTGCCTTATCGGTAATTTTTTTACATTTTTTGGCAAAATATTTAATGGTGAAACCCGAAATTTGTTTCGTATTTTTTATTTCATTATTGTTTGGCGCTGGCTATGCCAGCTTATGATATATGCAGGATATAATACAATTAGATTCCATTTATAAAATATACGAAATGGGGGAGATTGCCTTTACGGCTTTAAACAATGTTTCTCTCTCCATTAAAAAGGGAGAGTTTGTTTCCATTATGGGGGCTTCTGGTTCTGGAAAATCCACATTAATGAATATACTCGGATGTCTGGACCTCCCTACGAAAGGGAGATACTTTTTTGAAGGGGTAGATGTTTCACGTTTTTCAAAGAATGAACTGGCGGAGATCCGGAACAAAAAACTCGGTTTTGTATTTCAGAGTTTCAACCTTCTTGGAAGAACAACTGTCTTGGAAAATATAGAACTCCCGCTTATTTACGCGAAAAAACTAACGAAAAGCTCCGAACATAAAATCTACGAAACAATCCGGATACTGGGCCTTGAAGGACTCCATAAAAATTATCCCAGCCAGCTTTCCGGCGGCCAGCAGCAACGTGTCGCGATTGCAAGGGCAATTATCAACAGCCCTTCCCTGCTTCTCGCGGATGAGCCTACCGGCAATCTTGATAGCGCTACCAGCAAAGAGGTAATGAACGTCCTTTGCAAACTGAACAGTGAAATGAATCTTACCATTGTACTCGTAACACATGAAGAAGATATCGCAGGATACACACGCAGAATGATAATGCTGAAAGACGGCAAGGTATTGAGAGATTCAGAGACGCACCCTGTCTTGTCCGTTTCGTCCATGACCTCTATGTAACTAAGGGTTTGAGTATGGTGTATAAGCCCTTATAATACATAAAAATTGTAACACTTTAGTATTTTGAAACCGGAAATAATCATTTGTAGTGCGACGAGATTCGTCGCATTGTTTTGGGTAGACCCTATTCCTTGATCTCACAACTTTTTTTGGTGCGACGAATCTCGTCACACTACATGAATTTAGTGGGCTTAGATATTTCAAGTGAGGAAAGACCAGCAACCGTTTATAGCAAAGGGTGTATTCCAGATTTTTTGTAACCAGTCATTTTAGTAGGATGAAAAGAGAATATCGAACCGCAGAACAAGGAATTTCGAATTACGAAGTTTTCTTATCCTTCGATATTCATTTTTTCCGGTGTAGTTTATTGATAGGTCAGCGCCGAGTAGTCCATCCTGCATAAATAATAAGCTTTTTTACAAAAAATCGGGAATGCACCTTACGAAAATATGATACGAAATACGAAACAAATTTCAAAACTCTCCCCCCCCTTATCCCCTCCAAAGGGGGAGAATGTCTCCCCGCTGGGGGTGCAGGGAATGGTTGTCACCCTTTGGAGGTGGGAGGATTGAAATATAGCATTTCGTTTTCACCATTAAATATTTTGCCAAAAAATGCAAAGAAATTACTGATAAAGTACTAATTGCTGCTCCTCTCTTGCAAATGCTCCGATTATGTCCGTTCTTCAATGCGGATTCCTTCTGCACTCACAGTGACAGACAATTACCATTTTACAAATATCATAAAGTTTTTTTGAGTGATACAGCGCTTTCTGGTAGAATTAGACACACGGCCGTGCGTCTCTACCAAGTTGTATTCCGCATACATTTCAAACCGGCTGAACGGAGAGACGTAACAAAGATGTCGTCTGACCATAAATTCTTTATCTGTTTATAGCATGTTCTTTTGAATAATCAACCATAGGAGTGTAAATGTTCAAAGACTTAAAAAAAATGAAGTTTAAAAGGCCGAAAAAGTTTTCTATTTGGCACATTATTATGGCTTTTGGGTTTCTCATACTTATCCAAATGTATTTAATGAACCCCGGGGTAAGGAATATCTCGTACAGCGAATTTAAGAAATTATTGCGCGAAGATATGATACTGGAATGTCATATATCCCATGCGGCTATTCAAGGCAAATTAAAGGAATATGAACGCGGCACTAACAAATACGCAATCTTTATTACGGCGCGGATAGATGACCCTGAACTGGTAAGCGAATTAGAAAAAATGGGGGTGAAATACGAAGGACAGTACGAAAGCCCCTGGTTGAAAACATTTTTCTTTTCATGGATAGTCCCCTTATTAATACTGTTTTTGATCTGGCGCTTTGTATTTAAAAGATTCGGGCCTGCCAGCAGCATCATGACTTTCGGCAAGAGCAGGGGACGCCTTTACGTCCAGGAAGACTTAAATGTTACATTTGACGATGTAGCAGGCATAGATGAGGCAAAAGAGGAATTGCAGGAAATTATAGAATTCCTGAAAACCCCTGAAAAATTTCGTGCCATAGGCGGCAAGATACCAAAAGGAGTACTGCTTGTCGGTGCTCCGGGAACAGGAAAGACCCTGTTGGCAAAAGCCGTGGCAGGGGAAGCTGGTGTCCCTTTTTTCAACATGAGCGGCTCTGAATTCGTAGAAATGTTTGTTGGCGTGGGCGCCGCAAGGGTGAGAGATTTGTTTAATCAGGCAGACCAAAAAGCGCCATGCATTATTTTTATTGACGAACTTGACGCCCTTGGCAAGGCCAGGGGGCAAAACCCCATGGGGGGGCATGACGAACGTGAGCAAACATTAAATCAGTTGCTGGTGGAAATGGATGGTTTTGATTCCAATAAAGGCGTAATTATCATGGGGGCTACAAATCGTCCTGAAATATTGGATTCAGCCCTTTTAAGGCCAGGCAGATTCGACCGGCAAGTGGTAGTTGACAGGCCGGATTTGCACGGACGCGAAGCAATACTCAAGGTACATTCCGCAGACGTAAAGATGGAAAAAGAAGTGGACTTACATGCTGTTGCCGCAATGACGCCGGGATTTGTCGGCGCAGACCTTGCAAACCTTATCAATGAAGCCGCATTGCTTGCCGCAAGAAGAAACAAGAAAGCCGCAGGCATGCCTGAATTTGAAGAGGCAATTGATAGGCTTATGGCAGGGTTAGAAAAGAAGAAGCGTCTTATGAACCTGAAAGAGAAGGAAATCGTCGCTTACCATGAATCCGGCCATGCCCTTGTAGCGTGCATGATTCCAAATGCTGACCCTGTCCGGAAAATATCGATGATCCCAAGGGGTATCGGCGCCCTTGGTTATACCTTGCAGAAACCTACGGAAGACCGCTATTTGATGACAAGGTCAGAACTTCTCGACAGAATAGCAATATTGCTGGGAGGCAGATCTGCGGAAAAGATTATTTTTAATGAAATATCAACCGGCGCCCAGAACGACCTGAAAAAAGCGACAGAAATCGCCCGAATGATGATTAAGGAATACGGCATGAGCGAAAAAATGGGACAGGTTGCTTTTGATCAAGGCGACAGGCAATCGCTTTACGGACTCTCCTTTGAAAAAGAATACAGCGAAGAAACGGCGCGGGAAATAGATTTAGAAATCAAAAGAATAATGGACGAATCGTCCCAGCGGGTCGAAACAATACTGCTTGAAAAAAAGATGATTTTGCAGAGAATGGCAAAAAAACTCATCGAAGAAGAGGTAATAGAAGGTGATGACCTGAAAAAATTCTTAGAAGAACTCAATAAACCTACCGGAGAAAAGACTCCAACGGAAAAAGAATAATGATACATCCCTGCTGCCCGCTTTAGAGGCATGCGCCAGTATGATGTACGATTTACGATGTGCGAAGTACGATTTAAAAATCGTGCCTCGTACATCGTAAATCTAAAACGGCAGCATTTTATAAAACATGCATCTTATGTCTAACGACAATTTACTTCCTTATCTTCCCGATCCCGGGAAATTTCCAGCGGACAAAATCATAGGGATTACGTCCACCATCCCCATAGAGATCGTCTTTGCCGCAGGATATGTGCCTATCGATCTTAACAATATATTCATTTGCGATATTGCGCCAAATAAAATGATAGAGGATGCGGAGCTGGCTGGTTTGCCCAGAAACACATGCGCATGGATCAAGGGCATGTATTCCGCTGTGAAAAAATACTCAATCCGAAAGATTATCAGCGTGATTCAGGGTGATTGCAGTAATAATCAGGCGCTTATGGAGGTTTTTTTGTCGGAGGGCATAAAAACCATTCCTTTCGCTTATCCCCATAGTAAAGCGGATACATCCTTTCTGCGTGATCAAATGGAGTCGCTTGCCGCAAACCTGGGAGTTTCTTACTGGAGAGCGGAAGAAACAAAGAAGCGTCTGGATTCGGTGAGAAGCATAGTACACGAAATTGACCGGCTTACATGGGTGGAGAATGTTGTCACAGGCGATGAAAACCACCTGTGGACAGTATCGACGAGCGACTTCATGGGAGATTTTGAGACATTTGGGGAACTTGCAGGGAAATTTCTTAAATCGGTATCCGGACGGGAGCCAATCAAACATGCAATAAGGCTCGGAGTTGTCGGAATACCCCCCATTTGTGAAGATTTGTACCACTTTCTTTCCGCCCTTGGCGTACAGGTAGTATTTAACGAAATTCAGCGTCAGTTCAGTATGCCATACCAGTCAGATACCCTTGTGGAACAGTACAGCCGCTATACCTATCCATACGATATTTTTTCGCGTTTAGAGGATATTCAAGATGCGGTGAGGCAAAGAAGAATCCATGGCATCATTCATTATGTGCAAAGTTTTTGCCATAGGCATATTCAGGACAAGATTATTAGGAAAAATATACGACTGCCGATCCTTACCCTCGATTGCGATCGTCCAGGCCCATTGGATGGGTCAATGAAAACCCGTATTGAGGCGTTTATTGAAATGATAAAAAGTTGTAGTATTCTTTAGTTGGTGGTACGAAGTACGATTTACGATTTAAAACCCCAAATCCCAAAGCTAAAATCGTAAGTAACTATTCAGCGTAATATATTGAAAAAAACCGCTCGTTCCCAAGCTCCGGCTTGGGAACGGATTTGTTTGAGAAGCTCCAGCTTCGAATGGAAAAGGGAATGAACCCATGATGTCAGTTTGGAGGCTTTTCAGTATGTTACCCAAGATATTTGGAAACCTCTTTTGAATCGAATAATACACGAAGCTTCGCTTGCCGGCTAAATGGAAGCTAGAGCTTCCAACGCAATTACGTTCCCAAGCCGGAGCTTGGGAACGAGCATTTTTGTTTTTCCAAAAATCTAAACTGTTACAAAAAATCAGGAATGCTCCCGTTACAATCGTAAACCGTACTTCGTACGTATTTCCTACAACGTAAACAGCCGCATAATATCATTGCGTGTGGCGTAAATAACCAGTGAAATAATCATGGCGAAACCAATATACTGGGCAATTGATAGCGTTTTCTGGCTGACCGGAGAACCCTTGATTTTTTCAATTAACAAGAATAATAAATGTCCGCCATCCAGCACTGGCACCGGTAAGATATTTAAAAGCGCAAGCTGAAGGCTTAAAATCCCTAAAAAATATACCAATTTCCCCATGCCTACTTTTGCGGATTCGTATGATGCCTGGGCAATAAGGATGAATCCACCGACGTTTTTGGTTGAAAGTCTTTGGGAAAAGAACCCTCTTAACGTAAGATACAGTCTTTGTACATTGATAACAGCCTTTTTAAAGCCTACTACGCATGACCCAATAAGCCCATATTTTTTAAATTCTGTTTTTTCTCTGAATTTCACGCCAATGCTTCCTGCCGCTGTTTCACCATTTTTTTGCGGTGCTATGGCAGAGGTTAATTTTTCAGTCCCACGCATCCACCCAATGGTGATGGGTTTTCCCTGTCCCGATACTACCGCCAGAAGGAGTTCGTTCCAGTGATGCAGTTCTTTTTCATTCAGGGAAATAATTTTATCGCCGGGTTGCAATCCTATCTTTTCCGCAGGAAATCCCGGGACAACGGAATCGATTGTCAGTCCGTAAAAGGGGGTAATGCTTTTTAAAAATTCTTCTTTTGCACCAGCATCTTCTAACGGCACAGAAACTAATGTAACCTTGTTGTTTCTCTTTACGGTCAGGATGCATGTTTTATCTTCGTACGCCATGAATGTGTTCTTAAAACCGGTAAAGCCAATAATGGGATTGGAATTAACCTCAATTATTTCATCACCCTTCATCAATCCTGCTTTACTGGCAATACTGTTATATTTCACGCCGTCTATAATGGAAGAAGCGCCGGACAAACCAAGCATCCACCGTGATATTTTAGATGGAGTTGCTTTTACCTTTATTTCTTCGCCGTTTCGCAACAGAGTAAGGGTTATTTCTTTGCCTGCGCTCTGTGATTCTACTTCACGAAATTCCGATTCAGAGGTTATCCGTTTGCCGTTTACTGCCACGACAAGGTCTTTTACCTGTATTCCGGCGTCCCTTGCAGGCGACTCATTATTTTCAAAGGCAAATATTTTATCAATTTCCAGGCTGGTCGCGGGCATTATTCCGATGCGTTGAAGGCCATGCTCCTGGTCATACATCGGTATTACCTCTGTATGGAAAATATCGTTGCCTCTCTTCACCTTGATGGGTATGCCGGTAGTGGTGTTGCTCAACGCGACGACAGTAAAAATGTCTTCAAAATCAGGGTCATCAATGCCCCCGATTTCTGTAATTTTATCGCCTTTCTGTATCCCTGCCTGCCAGGCGGGCTGGCCTGGGATAACATCTCCTACTTCGGAAGTAATAAAAGGCACTCCTATCTGAAATGCGACAATAAAGGCAACGAATGCCAAAAGAGCGTTTAACGCAACGCCGGCGACCAATACCGATGCACGTTGCCCTATACTTTTGGAGGAAAATTCATAGGAAGCGCCGGTTTTCTCCTCGTCAGGGTTTTCTCCTGCCAATTTTACGTATCCGCCAAGCGGAAAAAGGGACAACCGATACTCGGTTTCACCCCATTGTTTTTTCAATATGGCAGGGCCAAATCCCAGTGAAAAGGCCAGGACACGGGCGCCAATTTTTTTTGCCATGAGAAAATGGCCCAGCTCATGGATAAAAATAAGCAGTCCGATGCCTGCAATAACGAGAATTACGTTTGTTGAAACATTTAAGTAAGGCATTTTTTAATCTCCTGTCTTGCCCATGCATCTGCCGCCAGAATCTCTTCCAGGCAAGGGTCTTTAATAAAATGGTGATGATTTATAACCTTTTCCACAAAGGAGGCTATTTCGGTGAAACGAATTTTCTTTTCAAGAAAGGCCTGCACGGCGACTTCGTTTGCGGCGTTTAGCGTAGCGCCAATAGTGCCGCCCTCTCTGACCGCAAGATAGCCGAGCTTTAAAGCGGGAAATTTTTCCCTATCCGGCTTTTTAAAGGTAAGATTTTCTATGCGCGGCAAGTCCAGCGGTTCAGCATTAAGACACGCCCTTTCAGGGAACGTTAAGGCGTATTGAATCGGGACCTTCATATCCGGCATGCCCATTTGGGCAATGACTGAGCCATCACAAAATTCCACCATAGAATGAATGATCGATTGCGGATGTACTACCACATCAATTTGGTCAGCCTCCAGATTAAACAGCCACTTTGCCTCAATAATTTCAAGGGCCTTGTTCATTAACGTCGCAGAATCGATGGTGATTTTCTGCCCCATGCGCCATGTCGGATGTTTAAGCGCCTGAGCAGGTGTTACATCTGCAAGTGTATCGGCGGGAAAATCATAAAAAGGGCCTCCCGAAGCGGTAATGATAATACGCCTGATTTCGTTCTGCCTGCCGGACTGGAGGGCTTGAAATATTGCGCTGTGTTCACTATCCACCGGCAGTATCTGATTCTTTTTTGCCAACGGAATGACAATATTCCCTGCCATAACAAGGGCTTCTTTGTTGGCAAGGGCAAGGATTTTCCCCGCTTGTACAGTTGCTATAGCGGCGGATAATCCGATTGCGCCAACTACCGCTGAAACCACAATATCCGCCTCGCTCTTTAAAACAATCTCTTTGAGGCAATTATTTCCGCTGATTACTTCTATCTGCTTGCCCGAAAGGTGTTGTTTCAGTTTTCCGGCTAATTGGAGGTCGCTCAGCGCTATGTGCGATGGATTAAATTCTTCCGCCTGCCGGGCAAGGAATTCCCACTGCGAATGACTGGAAAGCCCGGTTACCCTGAAGGAGTCTTTTAAGTTACGCACAACGTGTAATGCATTTTTTCCGATAGAACCTGTAGAGCCAAGGATAGCAACGTTTTTCATTATGATTTCATAAGGGAAATTTCTTCCAAAAGCTCATCCACCATCCGATCTTCCGGTATTTTCCTTACCTTTTCTCCCTTTTTGAAAAGAAACCCAAATCCCTTGCCTCCGGCAATACCGATATCGACCTCCCTTGCCTCTCCAGGCCCATTTACTATACACCCCATAATGGCTATCTGAAGATGTTTTTTGTCGTTTGGCAGACGGTGTCTTACCTGTTCAACAATTTTAACAAGGTCGATTTCGCACCTGCCGCACGTTGGACAGGAAATAAGATCCGCACGCCGCCGCTTGTAAAGCCCGAGCGCTTCGAGGATGTCAAAGCCTGCCTCTACTTCAAGTTCCGATGCGCCGGTATAGGAAACCCGTAACGTATCGCCAATGCCTTCTGAAAGTAACCCGCCGATACCGATTGCGGATTTAATGGTTGCCAGACTTGGAGGGCCTGCCGCGGTAACGCCCAGATGTAATGGATAATCGCATTGTGTTGCAATTGAACGGTATGCTTCCAGGGTTGAAGGCACGTCAGACGCCTTTAATGACAATACAATATCCCTGAAACCAAGCGATTCAAAGTGTTCGCAATACTGCAAAACGGTTCTGACCATTAAAGCCGTCAGCTCATCATGTATCCCTACGTCCCGTATTGAACCGGAATTAACGCCTATACGGATAGGGATACCCTTGTCCTTTGCAGCTTTTATTATTTCTTCCAGTTTTTTCCGGTCTTTCATATTGCCGGGGTTGATCCGTATCTTGTCAACTCCCTGTGAAATGGCTTCAAGGGCAAGATGATGTCCAAAGTGTATATCTGCAACAAGGGGTATGTTTATCTGCCGTTTAATAGCGCCAAGACATTTTGCGGTAACAATTGTGGGAACGGCAACACGTACGATATTGCAACCGGCAGCTTCCAGCGCTTTAATCTGTTTAACTGTCGCGTCAATATCCTCCGTGTGGGTCTTCGTCATTGTTTGCACGGAAATCGGGCTGTTCCCCCCCATCAATACTCCGCCAACATTGACCGTTCGCGTATTGCGTCTTTTAATCATAAATATAGTGAATCTAAGAAAATAAAAATGAACAATGATATGGTCTCAACGTTACAGAAAAAGTTCACGAAATTTTTAGGAATGCAGGATATTTGAAAAACCGGGGACAATGAAGGTACGTGTCAATTTTGTAAGTTTCAGTAAATACGTGACTTAATATAAAACAAAGAAGAAATTATAGTAGGTATATGCCGATTTTGTCAAATATTAAATTATACTTCAAGAGGTCTTTTTTCATAAGAAACATGATAAGAGGGATACTGAAAAGCCAGGTGACATTGTTGGCACGGGTCGGGCGGAGGGGAATGTTAGTGCCTTATCAGTAATTTTTTCGCATTTTTTGGCAAAATATTTAATGCTCTCTTCTGCAGTCGGCAGAGGAGCATTCCAGATTTTTTGTAACCGTTTGTGTGATTGGGGCAAAACAACGCTGCCAGGGGTTAATACTACTGTACGTTTCATTAAAAACATGGCAGAAGTCACAAAAAACCGGGAATGCACCCGGATCAACACCACAAGTGCATGAAAGCTGCAAGGGATGTGGCAAGCCTGTCCCCCGCTGGCGGGGGATTAAGGGGGTGGAATTGTCTGCGGAGCGTGGGAAAGAGGGTTAAATTTGTTTTCATAATAAAGGGGTAGTTGAATCGAGGGAGAAATCCGGTCCACCCCCTGCACCCCCGCCGGGGGATATAGTTTGAACAGGAGCATTCCCGATTTTTGGTTAACTAATTGTACATTGTAACACAAGCATCCTGCTTGTGGTATTTTACCCTCAAGCTGGAAGCTTGAGTTACTATTCTTCCCCCCCCTGCTAATGACATTTTTACAAAAAATCGGGAATGCTCCCGTCGACAGTCTACTGTCGGCAAATTGCAAATTGCCGATTGAGGACTGAGGACTGAGGACTGTTTTCGTGCTTGTTTGGTTCTGGCGTTGTCAGCTTAGGCATTTACTATTTCACGTACTTCTTTGATCAAAATTGGTAAATGGTTCTTAACAGCCTTCCAAACAATCATTTCATCTACTATGTCATAACCATGTATTAATATGTTTCTGAAACCAATAATACGGTAATGTTCAGAAATTCTTTCGATAAACTCCGCATCAATTTTCCGGATTCTATTAAGGGCTTCCCCAATAATCTCAAAATCTCTCTCAACCGCTCTTTGTGTAACGGGACTGTTTTTATATGCCTTGAAATCCATTTCATGGGTAAATCTCTGTATCTCTTCTGCTGCATGGAGGACGTCGATGAGATTTTTAAGTATTTCATCGTTCATATATGGCAATCCTTGTCTTGTCAACTGATTTCCTGAAAATAGGATTTCTAAATGGTTTGTCTACAACAAGATCTACTTTCCGTTTAAATATTTTTTCCAGTTGTTCTTTTAATTCAAAGTATTTATCAAAAAGATCAATGTTTTCATCCGAATCAAAAAGCACCAAAACGTCTACGTCGCTGCCTGGTGCAAAGTTTTGAGTCAAAACAGAGCCGAAAAGATCCAGTCGTTTTATGGGCAATACCCGACAAATGCTTTCAATTTTAGGTTTTAGTTGTAGAAGATTAATCATAATTATTATCCAATGTTTCTTAACGCCTAAGTTGGTATAGCCAGAACCAAACAAGCGCGAAAATAGTCCTCAATCAGCAATTTGCCGATTGCCGATTGCCGACGGCAGAAGGGACTGTTAAATATTTTGCCAAAAAATGCGAAAAAATTACCGATAAGGTACTAACGCCTTTCATCCAGTAGGGGCAGTTACGTTGGATTGGTCAGCGAAATCCAACAATGGCTTTTCACCGTACCTTATTGTCGAACATTTCCAAGGCCTCTTTTATCCTGGCGGCTGCTTGCTTAACACTAAGACCCGATATATCAATCTGCAAATGAGCACGTTCGTAACTCTTGCGGAAAAATGTGATGTACTTTTTGATCTCTTTCTGGTACAGGCGTTTCTCTTCAGTGGTTACGTGTTTCTCCATCGGTTTCGAGTCTATGTCGTAGAACCTGATTCTCTCCAGGATATTCTCCGGCGTGTCGTGTAGTACAATGATAAGCCATCGGACTTCTTAACAGCCCGCAGATACCCTCCCATCAGTCCACTCGGTGGCAGGGCGATTACGCTGTTGCGGCTGTCCGGACGATTCAGCAGATGAATCAGTGCCTTTGCAGCCTCATTTCGAAAGGAGTGGACAGTAAGGAATCTTGCCTGTAGTCGCTCGATACTTATCTCAAAGAAGGTCTCGATTTCATCATCTACATCAAAAAACTTTACACACAGAAGATCTGCCAACGCCCTGCCGGTCGTCGTCTTGCCTACACAACCCACGCCTGTTAAAAAAACTCGCACTGGTATTTCCCCCCATTGTGGATTTTCCGTTGTACAAACGTCTGAGATCAAGAAATAAAAAATACGAAATCCGAAACAAATCCGAATTAACAAAGCATAAAATTCAAAACAAATCCAAAACATAGTAACACTTTAGTTTTTTGAAAAATTCCAATAATCGCAGTGTAGGAACGCAGCGGAATAGCGGTCAGGTGGAGCGTTTTGTAAGACCTGTCGATTGACGTGCTATTTTCATCAAACTACGCAGGGCTTCATTGACCGAAGCGTCATCGGGGAATACTTCTGCCACATCAGGGCTTAGAAGAATAAGATTGGTCCCTTTTTTGTATTCATCGAAATATTTACCCCTTATTCCTTTGCCCAAATCTTTCCGTTTGTACTCCTTACGCATTTCTTCAGGTTTAACCCTCTTCATATATTTTCCTTTCGTGTCTTGTTGCACTCCTTACGCTTATTATTCTTATTTTTCCATGCCGTTCCGTATGAACGACAACCAGCAATTGACTCTCTCTGGAATAGCCAAAAGTTAAGAATCTGTGCTCTCATATTGAATTGTCGGGATCGCTAAAAGTAATTGCCAATGGATCACCAAATACTGTTGCTGCCACATGAAAAGTTATGCCATGCTTTTTGAAGTTAGCATCTGATTTGCCGGGGTCCCATTCGAATTCCATGTGCTATTTTATCATTTATTTTTGGTCTAAAATTTATTTTTCTCTTTGCTCTATTAATGTCGGCATTTTATGGTTTGCCATATTCGTTGCCAAACCAAAATCCATAGCATTGGCGCATCCATTCTTTTTTCCTATTCGAGCAAGCACAACCCTGACAGGGTTCAAAACCCTGTCAGGGTTTGATTCGAAGCCGGCACTTGTGAACGAGAGGAAAGTCGGCTTTCGGGCATTGTCTGGCATGTTATGATACAAACCTTGAAATTTCTAAACGTATATTCAGGGCGCGTTTCTTACCCGACGATATCATTTATGCAGGGATTGCAATATCAATCTCTTAATGAATCATTAATTGAGTGTAGCAGATTATCTAATTCGAATGGCTTGTTGATAACAAAATCCGCTTTTATCTTATTGCCCGGAAAGTCATCCGAAGCGTTCAGGAATCCTGTTATTATGCCGATCTTTGGTTTCTTAGCCATATCAGCTATTACATTCATAATATCCCACCCTGATATATCAGGCATGCCCAGGTCGCACAGCACGAGATCAAATTCATCCTTTTTTAGAAGATCCAACGCCCCGGCGCCATTATTGATAAAAACAACGTTATAGCCTTCTCCCGTAAGGAAGCTGCTCAATACTTTTCCAATAGTTGCTTCATCATCTACGATAAGGATGCCGTTTCTCAGTCCCCTTTTCTCTGGCGTCACTTTGCCAGGTTCATGATCACTCTTTGTAATACCCGGCGACTCCTTCGCTGCGGGAAAGCTTAGGATAAGGGTACTGCCTCTTTCCTTTTGACTTTGCGCCGCTATTTTGCCACCATGCCGTTTGACAGTCCCATAAACAATACTCATTCCCAATCCAGTGCCACGTTCCTTAGTGGTAAAAAAGGGGTCAAAGATTTTTGTCAGCGTTTCTTCGTCCATGCCAATGCCCGTATCTGAAATCTCCAAAACGACGCTTCCGTTTTCTTCCCTTGTAGAAAATGAAAGCGTCCCTCCCCCCGGCATGGCGTCAAAGGCATTCTTGATGATAATAATCAATACTTCCCGCAATTCCAAAGGATTGCCCATTATGCATGAAACGTGTTTAACACCATCCAAATTTATGGTATAGGCGATTCCTTCTCTCTCTGCACACTCCTTCCATCCCGGATGTGTAGAATCAATCGTGCTTTTTATCTCTTCACATAAGTCAATTGCTACAAACCAGTCACGATCTTCCTTTACTTTGGTAAATTTATTCATACGGCGTACAATTTCAGCGCCATCCTTGACAGAGCTGCGTATCAAACGCAACTCTTCCAGTAACTTCTCTCTGCCTTTATTTTCCCGCATCAACATCTGTATCTTTCCGTCTATGATGGCAAGGATATTGTTAAACCCGTGCGCGATGCCTGTTGTCATAATGCCCATTGATTCTAATTTCTTTGACTGCAGGAGTTCTTTTGTACGTACTTTTATTTGATACTCAAGCGTCTCATTTATTTCCTTCAGTTTTATCTGTGCCTCTATACGTGCTGAAATGTCGGTTATGATGATAAGATACTGGTTAATGTTATTTTTGGAATCCGGAATAGCACGGCTTTCAAGCTGCGCATGAAACGGTTGATCTCCTTTAAGCATCCTCAGTTCACAGGTTTCTTTGTTTCCCGTTTCAGACACCCTTTTACGATGCAGGTAAAAGAGATCGGCATCCTCTCTTACGATGTATTTAGACAGGGGTTTGTTTATCAGCGAATGCCGCTCCGCCCCCAACATAAAAGCACCTGCAAAGTTTACCTCATGGATGAAGCCTTTTTCATCAAGGGTAAAATATCCTACAGGGGCAAGGTCGTAAAGGTTTAAATACTTTTGCCTGGATTCTTCAAGCAGGGTTTGGGATTTGCGAAGTTCTTCCGCCTGCATTTCAAGCTCGATCTGATGAATCTGTAATTCATGGGCAAGTTTACGGACTTCCGCTTCCGAAAGGTTCTCGACTGGTATTGTATAGGGGTTGAGCTTTTCTAATGCTTTTCTGCGGAGTTCGGCGTCTGTTTTATTTTCGGGAGGCTTTTTTCCCATTTTTGCCATCCTTTATGAAATGTTGGTACGACAAAAAATAAAATGGTTATAAACCGGCAGAGTATTAACCCTGACAGGGTTAATACCTTCATTTTCAACGGTAGAGACAAGTTTGAAATCCTGTCTCTATGTTACTATTACCCCCCCTAATAATTGCTTTTTGCAATAAAGCGGGAATGCTCCCGTTGCTGTTCGTTCCTCATTTGAATATCTAAGCCAACTAAATTCATGTAGTGCGACGAGGTTCGTCGCACTACAAATGATAATTTACAGTATCAAAAGACTAAAGTGTTACTATAGTAACACTTTAGTCTTTTGAAAAATTCCCGGGATAGAAAAAATACCATGTAGCCCTGTTAGGGGCGGTCTGTTTGTAGCGCAATAAAATTCAATAAGGTAAATAGCTCCGTAGGAGCGACCTGTTCGTATTCAGGTAGACCTGTTTATATGGATTTACAAGAGACAGGTCGCTCCTAATTGCAGAGACAGGTTTCAAACCTGTCTCTACGATCGGTTATAATATCCTATTTTGCTACAAACAGGCTGCTCCTACGGAGCTTATAGGTAGTACATTTTTCAAAAAACTAAAGTGTTACTTACTATTTGTTTGGCTATATGTGCTACGTTCGCAACGGGTCAGTCAGGTCTTTTACAACGCATTGAACATATATATTTTTCGAGGTTTTTATAACAGTACTCATTAAGCACACGGGAACAATAACTCCATCAGGTCTTCGAATATTCATTTCCATAGAAACCGTTTCATTTTTCTTTGACAACCCTTGAAAGAATTCTGCCGGGTTCTTTGTCTTTTCCGGTGAAAAACAATCCCATATTTTGTACGTATGCTGCTCCTTAAGGCTTCTGCCGGTTTGTTCCTCAAATTTTTTATTATAATCCACGATAACGCCGCTTTCCGGATTAAAGAGCACAATGCCGAATAGCGAAGACTGATTCAACATGTCGAACCTACTCTCTATCAGGCGTAAAGCATCTTCTGTATTTTTAATTTTTGTAACGTCAATAAATGTGATAACTACGCCATCTATTACATTATCTACTGTGCGATAGGGCAAGATACGCATGTTATAAAACGCCTGCTCCTTTGTCTGTATCTGGCATTCTTTTTTGACCAGCGTTCTAAGCACTTCTGCCGAGTCATCCCTGAGGGTGTCCGTATTGAATTTTGCGGTGATGTCGCCTATCGAACGGCCAATATCCGACAGCAGCATATTAAAGAGTTTTGTCAGCATCGGGGTAAAACGGACAATATTCAGTTTCGTGTCAAGAAATATGGTTGCTATCTCAGTGCTTGCAAGGAGGTTGTTGAGGTCGTTATTGGAACGTGATAATTCATTTAACTTATTCTGCAGTTCCGCGTTCACCGTCTCCAGTTCTTCATTCGTGGATTGTTGTTCCTCTTTAGACGTCTCCAATTCCTCGTTGGTACTCTGCAGTTCCTCGTTTGTGGACTGCAATTCTTCATTGGTAGATTTCATCTCCTCATTCGAAGTTTCCAGTTCCTCGATGGTTGCCTGTAAATATTCCTTTGTCGATTTCAATTCTAATTCGAGTTTTGTAATCTGTGGGTCTTCTTTGCTGATTTTTAAGGAGGCCTTTCCTTTTTTCCGCGCTTTTTCAGCCGGTAATTTTTCATCAAAGATGATCATCGTCAGCCCTTCAGTTGCTATTCCGGTTTTAAGTGGCTTGACGGTCAGGTCAATCGTCAGGAAATGTTCATTGTCTCGTATCTTCACCTCTTTTTCCATGATAGTTTCTTTCCTTCTGGAAATTTTATGGAGAATGGCGCTCAGTTTATAACGCAGGTCTTCGTGCGCCATTTTTAATATATTGAAGGTGGGGACACCGGGTGGCGTTAGCAAGTATTTGTGTATATTGCCGTTAACATAAAGAATCTCATGTTTTTCATTGATCAGTGCAAACGACGGGGCATATTTGTTAAGAATCTCTCTTTCCGCAAGTTGAATAATATTGATTTCTCCGTAATCCTTTTTTTCTTCTTTCCGGTCTGATTGAAAGACTCCCTTCGTTGGCAAGGCAGGAAGATCCACGCCCTTTTCGATAACGCCGCTTTTACGTTTATAGATTTTCCATTTCGCATTTTCAGTTGAAAAAAGATCGGTAAAATTACCAATGGTTTCAGATGACCCGAGGAAAAGGTACCCATCCTTATTCAGGGTATAGTGAAAAACCGACAGTATCTTTTTTTGCAGCGAGGCGTCCATATAAATCAGCACGTTTCTGCATGATACAAGGTCTAGCCTGGAAAAAGGAGGATCCTTTATCAGACTTTGAGCGGCAAAAACCAGCATTTCGCGTATCCGTTTTTTTAGCTTGTAGGAGTTGTCTTCTTTTATAAAGAACTGTTTCAGCCGTTCTTTGGAGACGTCCGCGGCAATACTGTCAGGGTAGATACCCGCGCGCGCGAATTCGATGGCCGTCGAGTCTATATCGGTTGCAAATATCTGTACGTTACACTGCCGCTGTTTCTTTTCCATAATTTCCGCGATGAGTATGGCAATGGAATATGCCTCTTCGCCTGTGGCGCAGCCAGCCACCCAGACGCGTAAAGCACTGTTTGTCTGTTTTCTCTGTATGATCTCGGAGATTACCGTATTTTTCAGGAGATCAAAGGCGTCCTTGTCTCTGAAGAAATTGGTGACCCCTATGAGCAGGTCTTTGTAAAGAATTTCTATTTCAGCCGTATTTTCTCGTATATAATTGAGATAATCTGCAATTTTATCGATCTGATGAACGGCCATGCGCCTTTCAATCCTTCTCCGAATCGTATTTTGTTTATATTGGGAGAAATCCTGTCCTGTATGGTTACGAATCTGCAGGAGGATTTTTGTTACATTGTTTTGATATTTTTGTTCCGTGGCGCCCGTTGACCTGGCGCTATCAATATAGGGGTGTTTGATATATTTTAACAGTTCTCCCGGCATTCTTTCCACTGGCAGGACAAGATCAACCGCACCGGTGTTTATCGCGCTTCTGGGCATGCTGTCATATTTTGCCTCGGTTTCGTCCTGCGCCATGGTCATTCCCCCTGCGCCCTTGACTGCTTTAAGCCCCAGGGTGCCCCGTCGGTGCCCGTTCCTGAAAGCACGATGCAGATTGCCTTTTCTCCCAGATCATCTGCGAGGGAACGAAAAAAGAAATCAATAGGCAGCCTGGAGGCATGTGGTTCAAGAGGTTGTATCAATTGAAAGGTCCGGTTCATAATAGCAACGTCCATCCCCGGGGTATTAAGATAAACGCAGTTTGGTAACGCCCGCATTCCATCGTCGATTTCCAGTATCTTCATTGTGGTATATTTGTTTAACAGTGTTGCCATAATGCTTTTGTATTTAGGCGCCAGGTGCTGGATAATCACTACGGCAAGGTTGCTATTGTCAGGCATGTTGGAAAAGAAACCTTCGAGCGCTTCAAGTCCGCCGGCAGAAGCGCCGATTCCGACAATGGGGAATGTCATTGTTTGATTTTTTATAACCTTTTCATCACTTGCCGGTGCTATCGTTTTTGTTTTTGGCAGAGCCGTTTTTGCTCCGGTATGTGTGGCGGCTTTTATGGTTTGTACCTTTGATTTCTTGGCGAGTGCCTCTTTTTTTCCTGCCTGCGCTGGCTTCTTTTTTGCAGCTTCAGTTTTTTTTCTCACCATGATCTATTGGGCTTCTGAAATGAATTATTTTGCTTGCATTGTTAGATAAAGACATTTTAAAAATCAATAGTTGGGTAATTGGGTGAATCGTAAGCAGGTAAGCAGGAGATGTCAATATAAATATATTGATGTATAGACGCACAGCCGTACGTCTGTCCTTTAACCACAAAGAGAGTTGTAGAGTTAAAGAGTTAACTCCTGAACTCCTAAACTTTACGTAAGCCTCGTCTAATCAATGCCTTACTGTTATGCATTTTGAAAAACGAGCATAAAAAACAAAAGGTTGAGGGATAGTAGTAAGAAGGAAAACTTACAAAAAAAAGAAGTTTTTAAAGGGTAATACTATATAATATGAATACCTATACTCAGTCGGCGATCTGCAATTTTGCCGACTGCCGACTTCTGATTGCTACGGTATAATAGAAAATCCCAATCCCCTTCAAGTCCCTTATGGAAAGGGGACGGAACTATTACAAAAAATGTTTGTATTGTACGAACGTTTATTCTCTTTAAAATAAAATTGTTTAAGGGTTATCATGAAATTCACAAAAATGCATGGAATAGGCAACGATTATGTTTATGTTAATTGTTTTCATGAAGTAGTTGAGGACCCCGTCGGGCTGTCAAAAAAAATAAGCGACCGGCACTTTGGAGTGGGGTCCGATGGGTTAATACTTATATTGCCGTCAGAGATAGCAGATTGTAAAATGCGTATCTTTAATGCGGATGGCAGTGAAGCGCAAATGTGCGGAAATGGAATCCGTTGTGTTGCAAAGTACGTTTACGATCATGCACTTGTCAGAAAGAACCCGCTTACAGTAGAAACGTTGGCAGGCATTAAAACCATTGAACTGTATACGAAAAATGAAAGTGTCTGTAGCGCAAGGGTAAATATGGGAAGGCCGAAGCTGATGAGACCGGAAATACCAATGGTTGGCGCTGAAACGCAAGTAGTAGACGAAATGCTCGTGCTTAATGAAAATACTTCATTTCGGGTTACCTGCGTTTCCATGGGAAATCCTCATTGCGTAATCTTCGTTGATGATTTAAAGCAACTCCATATAGAAAAAGATGGAAAGGCAATTGAACACCATCGCGTCTTTCCCGAAAGGACAAATGTCCATTTTGTAAAGGTTCACCATCCGGGAGAGGTTACAATGGTCACCTGGGAGCGTGGATCGGGCATAACCCTGGCGTGCGGAACAGGCGCTTCTGCTGTTTGCGTTGCCGGCGTTCTTAACAACCTGACAGAACGTAAACTTTTGGCACACTTGCCAGGCGGGGATCTGGAACTGGAATGGGTGGAAGATGAAAATGTTTATATGACAGGCGCTGCTGCTGAAGTTTTTACGGGAGAATGGCTTTTATAGCAGCAGGAAAACAGTCTGCAGTCCTCAGTCCTCAATCGGCAATTTGCAGACTGTCGGCTGCAGAAGGAACAAGTAAATATTTTACCAATAAGCACGCACTGACGAATGGAAGTGTGCAAAGAAATTACTGATAAGGTACTAAAATCTGCAATGAAGTTATCTATAATTAAAAGTGTATTTCTTTTTGTCATCCTACTGTCCGGTTGCGCAGGCAGCAAATCAGCGATTATGCAAAGATCGATTTGGGAAGATACTTCTGCCATACTGAATAGCACGGGGGGGGAAGCGCAAAACCTTTCGGTACAACAAATAAAAGAGGTGTTAATTGACAACAACTCTAAACTTACTACGCTTCGGGCAAAGGCAAAAATAACCTTAACCGCGCCTGAATCAAAAGGGCCTGTTACATGCACCGGCCTGATAGTGTATGAAACGCCAAATCATCTGCGTGTCATTGGCTCAAAACTGGCGACTACCCTATTTGATATGTCTACCGACGGCAATACCTTTTGGATTTATGTCCCCTCGGAAAAAAAGGTTTACACAGGTTCCAGCAACGCCTTGCATAAAGTGAATTCATCAGGAATGGGCATTTCACCGAATGATATGGCAGGGTTATTTAATCTTAAAAATATTCTGGGCGGCGAGAGTACGGTATTGGAAATCTGGCCTTATTATTGGATCATTTACGCGATAGATACGAATGAAGGCAAAATAAATCTTAAAGGGAAATTGTTGATTAACAGGAGTAACACGGATACATTTCGATGTGAAACATTTAATCCGGACGGTTCTGTCCGGCTGCAGGCAGTATTTACCGATTATTCTGATTTCGATAGTTGCCGGCTGCCGCAAAGAATTGACGTCCGTTGGCCCACATACAATACCGCAATGGGCATCACGCTTTCTGATATCATTGTAAACAGCCAGCTTGACTCAAAAATATTCACCTTTACAATCCCAAATGGCGTGGAGGTAGTCCATATGGGGAATTAAATTCCGCCTCCATTTTCCAGTTCCACTATTTTCTCCAAACGGCGGGCGTGTCTTCCCCCTTCAAAAGGCGTTTCTAACCATAGTTTTACTTTTTGTTCCAAAAGTTCTTCGTCGATAATATCCGCACCGATGCACAGTACATTGGCATCATTATGCCGTCTGCTCATTTCTACCGTATAAAGATTGTGGCATAAAGTCGCCCTGACGCCCCTTACCTTGTTTGCTACAAGCGACATACCTATTCCGGTGCCGCAGATTAAAATACCCCTGTCGCATTCCCCGTGTCCCACCGAAAGCGCCGCCTTCATTCCAAAATCGGGGTAATCCACGGACTCCGATTTTGATGAAGTGCCAAAATCCGTTACGGAATGGCCTAATTCCTTCAATGTTACCTTAATACGTTCTTTAAAATCATACCCTCTGTGATCTGATGCTATTGCAATCTTCATTGTCGTTTCACAATCTTCCATAAAAAAATGTACAAAAAAATTATCCCGATTCTCAATATTTTTTAAGACAATTTCGAATAGTTGTTTCGGGAATAATGCCATGCCGAACGACCTCACATACTCCATCTTTTATTTTGACAACCGTTGAAGGCTCGTGTGATGGTGTTGGTCCGCCATCCAGTATGAAGTCGATTTCATCCTTAAAATATGCCGTTACTTGTGATGCATCCGTTGACGGCGGATGCCCTGAAGTGTTTGCGCTGGTAGTTGCTACCGGAATATTTGCGGTGCGGATTAAGTCTCTTGCGATGGCATTATCGGGCAATCTTACGCAAATGTCTGAGCCATCCTTCAGCGGAAAAATAATCGCTAAGGGACCCGGCCAAAAAGACTCCATCAACCTTTTTGCCACATCAGAAACAGCGCCCGCGTATAGTTCCACTTCCCCGATATCGGCAATCATCAGGGTCAGCCTCTTTTCTGCAGGCCTCTTCTTTGCCTCATAAAGCCGTTCGATAGCTTCTGGATTATCCTTATGAACGCCCAGGCCATATACGGTCTCCGTTGGGAAAGCCACTATCCCGCCGTTCCTCAAAGCTTTAGCAGCTATTTCAATAGATGTCCAGTAAAGGTCTTGATTTCGGACGTCAAGTATCTGTGTTATTTTGGCGGTGTTACAAGGCATAATATAAATCTACGTTTATGAATTTCAATATTTCTAATCAAGCAATGAACAAACCCACCACTAACCTCTCCCAAGAGGGACTTGTCTATTCTCCTCCTGGGAGGGGTTAGAGGGGCGGGTAAAAATGAATGCCGTTGGGTTTATATCTTTTAAAATCCAACCTAACTTATGATTGCGGTTTTGCTGTGCTTTGAATAGATTATAATGTGAGAGTATAGTTTAAATGCTTAATCGGGGTATTTCAACTTCTTTTATAGCTTGACAATAAATTGTTAAATTTGGTAGAGTTTCCGCATGAAATCTCTATCGTTGAACAGGTATTTTTTATTCGTTTTTTTTGCGGCATCTGCCTTTTTTGCTTCGTTATCCAATCCTCAATCCCTCCTTGCACAGGAAAGTTTCATGGGTATCGACGAGATCAAGCCCGGGATGAAAGGGTTTGGTAAGACGGTATTTTCCGGTGATAGTATTGAAAATTTCAGCGTCGAGGTTTTAGGCGTCTTAAAAAATTGGGAAACAAAGGCAGATCTTATTCTGATCAAAATGACAGGTGGTCCTCTTGAAGAAACCGGCATCATTGCAGGTATGAGCGGAAGCCCTGTTTACATAGATAATCGTTTGATTGGCGCCGTCGCCTATGGGTGGAGTTTTTCAAAAGAAGCGATTGCCGGTGTGTCGCCAATAAATGAGATGAAAAGTACATTGTTCGATCTCCCTGAAGAAAATGGCAGTAAATTATTCCCCTCGCCCGAATGGGAGCTTCCATTACCGCCCGCAAATACCGGTGAAATAATACCGCAAACATCATTGCCAAAAATTCAGGATGAAGCGATAAACCATCCGGGACATGGGATAAAAATTGCGCCAATAATTTCTCCTTTAATAGTATCAGGGTTTTCAGGCAGGGCATTGGAAGAAATGAACCCTTTTTTTAGCGCGTACAATTTGTACCCCCTGCAAGGCGGAAGCTATGCAGCAACATCGGCGACATACCCAACCAGGCTGGTTCCAGGCGCATCGGTAGCCGCAGTGCTGATCAAAGGAGACCTGAATGCCGCTGTAGTGGGTACGGTTACGTATGTTGATGGCGATCAGGTACTTGCCTTCGGACACCCCTTTTTGCATGCGGGAACCACGAACATTCCGATGGCAACGGCGCATGTATTTGCAATCCTCAGCAGTCACTCCAATTCAGTAAAAATGGCGTCGCCGGTTGAAATAATCGGACAGATTAATCAGGACAGGAGATCGGGAGTTGCCGGTACTATTGGCACATTTTCCCGCATGATTCCCTGTCGCATAGCAGTTGACGGCACGCAAAACATTGAATATAGCTTCGAAATTGTGGACAACAAACTGCTCACACCGGTGCTTGTTTTAATGGCGGCTCAGGGCGCTGTTGCCGCCACCGAAAAAAAATTGGGTGAACGGTGCGTTGACATACAGCTTTTCGCAAAGATTGACGGATATGAGAAACCACTGATATTAAAAAACAGCTATTATGAATTTAACCAGACATGGTTCTCTATCGACGAAATTGCACAATGCTTTGCAATGGTTATCAACAATCAGTTTCAGGAAATTACCGTTCAGGAGATTGATCTGAAGATTAACATCCTGAATTTGCGGCAAACTGCGTCTATCGAAGCAATTCAGGCAAGAAATAACTATGTACGACCGGGAGATGAATTATCTTTGGACGTATTGCTAAAGCCTTACACCGGAAACGATATTTACAAGACAATTCAGATCAAAATCCCGGAAGACGTCCTCCCCGGTGACCTTCTTGAGATTACGGCATGCGATGCGAAATTCAGCAAATCATTGGATATGGGAAGGGCTGCAGGTAGGCATTTGCCTGTTAATTTTGAACAGCTTTTGGACGACGTCTGCGATATGGAAAGAAACAACAATCTCATTGTACGCGTCCTTCTCTCTAAAAATGGGTTAACCTATAAAGGAGAAGGTCTTCCATCGCTTCCTCAATCCATTTTTTCTATTATGAATAATGTAGGTCAAAGCGGCATCGGACCTCTTATGGGGGAAATAATTACTAAGGTTCCGACTAAATATGTTCTTAACGGTAAACAAAGCATACACGTATTGGTTAAATAACATTATGAATACGATTCTATCATCATGCAATCAAGTCATAGCCATATTCCTTTTTTCCTCTCTATCGATCCCCTTTGCAAACGCTACGACCACCCATACATGGTCACAATCCACAGAGTATGATTTTAAAAAAGGCTACTATCAGAACATTTCTATCCACAGCAAAGGGGAGCTATCCCTTTCCCCTCAAACAGAAACCATTCAGGGCATAGATAATACCTACGTATGGTCAATCGCCCAGGATGAACAAAGCCGCATATTCATTGGCGCCGGAGACCCGGCAACGGTTTACTACATAAAAGACAATGCCGGAGCGGCAGAGATCTTCAGGTCGCCGGAATTATATGTGCAAAGTATTATTGCCGGCAAAGACGGTAATATATACGCCGGTACTGCGCCAAGGGGCATAATCTATAAAATCAGCAAAGAAGGGGAATGTTCGGTATTTTGCAGCCTGCCTGTTTCCTATATATGGGATATGGAAATAGACAGCAATTTCAATCTCATTGTGGCAACAGGAGATGAAGGCCTGTTGTTTAAAATCTCACCAGAAGGATGCCCGGATATTCTTTTCGATTCTCCGGAAACAAATCTTTTAGACGTCGTACTTGATAAAAACAATAACATATATGTAGCGACAGAACCAAATGGCCTTATATATAAAATAGACAACAACGGGAACGCTCATGTACTTTACGATGCGGAAGAGGAGGAAATACATTGTCTTGCCATTGATTATTCCGGCAATATATATGCGGGTACTGCGTCGGGCACACAGATGGCAATGCCTAAATCACCCATGGCAAAAACCGTCGGAGAAACAACGGTAATTGCATCTCCATTCAAAGAGGGAAAAGCCTGGGACCTTAATATTCCGGATGAACTAACCGTTACTAAAACGGCATATATTCAACAGAAAACACATCCTTCGCAGAGATCTGGACTGCAACACAAAACGATAGGAAGCCCGTTTAAACCAAATTATATTTACAAGATCACTGAAGAAGGGTTTGCGGAAAAAATTTTCGAGATAGAACAGGCATTCATTTTCGATATGGTGTTTGATGCAGAAGGAAATCTTTTTGTAGTTACTGGAAATGAATCCGCTATATATAAAATTTTTAGTGATGCCTCGTTTATCCGTATTGCGGCAGCAGAAGTTGGACAGTTGCTTTGTTGCCGGATTACTGACCGTAACGAATTATACGTCGGTTCTGGAAATGAGGGAAGGGTGTATAAGATATTGCCGGCATATGAGAAATCCGGCACATTCCTCTCGAATGTATTGGATACATCATCCCTGTCGTCATGGGGAAATATTTCATGGTCATGCGCAGAACCGCCATCGACTAAAATTACCATGGCCACCAGAACGGGAAATTCTGAAAAACCTGATGCAACCTGGAGTGACTGGTCATTGTCCGGAACCTCGCCTTGGGCAAAAATTACAAATTCCCCTGCCCGTTTTATTCAGTACAGGGCAACATTGCAAACGGAAAATGCAGCAATCTCCCCTTCTTTAAAGAGGGTCTCTTTGTCCTATCTGCCGAAAAACCAGCCGCCAAATATTATTATGTTTGAGATAGAAAAGGATATTCCTTCGCCGCAAAAACCTTCACAAGCAAAAAATGGTTCTTTAGCAGAAGCAACGTCTCAATTGCCATCCTCCCAAAAACCACACCATGAAATTGCACAGAAAAAGATTCTTTGGGAAATAGAGGATCCAAATAACGACACATTGCAGATTACGGTTTCCTACAAAGGCATGGACGAGTATACATGGAAAATACTTACTAAAAGTAATCAAAACAAGGGTTCGTATACATGGGATACCCTGCGCCTGCCGGACGGAAGGTATCAAATCAAATTAGAAGCCGGCGATTATCCGGATAATCCGCCGGAAACAGCACTTAGTTCTGAAGCAACATTGCAGCAGCCCTTGATAATTGATAATTCAAAACCTATAATCGCCGGGCCAATAACGGTTGATGTTACCCCGGAGGGAAGGGGTATTATCACCGGCTCTGCGCAGGACGAATACAGTGAGATAGTAAAGGTTCAATATGCTGTCGATGGGCAGGAATGGCTGCCCGCCAATCCCGTTGACGGGATTTTTGATTCCCTGCGGGAATCCTTTCGAATTACAACAGAACCTCTACTTCGGGGCAACTATACCGTTGTCATCAATGTCTTCGATCTTGCAGGAAATATTGCTGTAAAAAAAATAGTGCTTGAGGTAAAATAAAACTTCTTACAAACTCATGTCTGGAGTAGTTTTTTGAAAAAATTCCAATAATCGCAATGTTATATATAAATGGTGCGGGGCGTGGCTCAGCTTGGCTAGAGCGCGACGTTCGGGACGTCGAGGTCGCTGGTTCAAATCCAGTCGCCCCGACCATTAAACAGGGATTATCACGGATATTAAAAAATACTAAATAAGAGACGTTTGATAACAGCCACAATATTCGTAACTATTTGAATCCAAAAGAATAATAATCAGCAATTCATTTTGTTTACGGCAAGATAATAGTATTTATTATTTCCATATATACAATTAAAAACATTTTGTTTCTTTACTCCTGCCCCATGTTGATCTCCAATAGATTTTTCGGCTAATTTGTCCAGTTTCCAGGCAAGGATGTCTTCCTCAATTTGTCTGCCACATTCTTCAGCGTCAAATCTGTAAAACCATTTTTTGAATGTTGCAAGCGCTGAATGGCTAAGAACAACCATTAAGCCCATTCATTGGGAAGATTGTGCTTTAGTGCTTGATACCTATGAAAAGAAGAAGTATTTAATGCAGGGATGGTAAATGAGTATGCTGACAGGATGAATTTTTGGTAACACTTTAGTTTTTTGAAAATTGATACACATATTTTAGCTCAATATGGGTGGCACGGACAAACTCCGTTTGTCCGTGCCACCCAAAACTAAACTGCAACATATTTTCAAAAAGCTAAATTGTTACAATTTTTGAAGGCTTGAAGGCTTATAGAGAACAAGGGAAAACCAAGGGGAACAGATAACGGTTAGTCATAAACAGAGGGGGAAAAATTGAAGGAAGGAAAAAAAGAAAAGATTTCTGAAATGGTAGAGCATTTTGCAAGGGAATACCTCTCGCTGGGTGAAGATATTGAGCATAAGCAACAACTCTTAAATAGCGCTGCTACCGCATGGAACATAGCCTGCTTAAATGAACAGAAACGAGAAGAGGCAATAGAGAAATATCTGAAGGAATGGAAAAGGCTCAATCCTGCCAATGGAAAAGATATGTTGAAAGCAGTGGAAGAAGACCTTCGTTTATTGATAAAAAGAAAACTTGAATTATACCCGGATATCAAAAAACAAATAATAAACGTACACATTCAGGATGAACATGGGAAGAATCGCATTACGGTAGCATCAGTTACTTTGAAATA
The DNA here is from genome assembly GCF_027493735.1 of Candidatus Kuenenia sp. Taxonomy (NCBI): domain Bacteria; kingdom Pseudomonadati; phylum Planctomycetota; class Candidatus Brocadiia; order Candidatus Brocadiales; family Candidatus Brocadiaceae; genus Candidatus Kuenenia; species Candidatus Kuenenia sp. The sequence continues at coordinate 14,629 of NZ_JAOSKF010000022.1, read as the reverse complement.
AATAAAAGTTTTCCACATGATCAAAGTCGGTACATCAGGCTTTTCCTTTCCCTATTGGGTACGCAACATTTCTTAAGAATGGGGAGGGGCATTCCCGATTTTTTGTTAACTAATTGTACATTGTACCACAAGCATCCTGCTTGTGGTATTTTACTCTCATGGTAGAATGGGGTCACATCTGGACTATTGACAATATTTACATGATATGTGTAATGTGAAACAATGGCAAGACAGGCAAGCATAGAAAAGGAGATGATATCCATGTGGTAAAATGGCTTTTACAGAAAAAACTAAGGGGGTTACTTTTATGGAGGTTTTCAACCCACACGACAAATTCTTCAAAGAGACATTTTCCATACGGGAGAATGCAATCGATTTTCTTAGCGGGACGTTTCCTCCGGAAATTTTAAAAAAGCTGGATTTAGCCACTTTAACACAGGATAATAACTCATATATCGACGAGGAACTCAAAGAACATTTTTCAGACATTGTATACACCTGTTTCTGTAAAGACAAAGAACTCCGGATAACCCTTTTATTCGAGCATAAGAGTTATGCCGTAGCATGTCCATATCTGCAGTTGATGAAATACCTTTTAAAGATATGGGCAGCAAACAGCAAGCAGATGCAAAGGCTCATACCGGTAATTCCGGTAATATTGTATCATGGCAAAGAGACGTGGAAAGTCAGGCGATTCAGAGACTATTTTGAAGGGATAGACGAGGTATTTTTTAGATTTATACCGGAATTTGAATATCTGCTGACTGATCTGAGTTTCTACAGTAACGAGGAAATAAAGGACAAGGTATTTAGAAGGGCATCCCTTCAAATATCCATGTTATTAATGAGGAACATATATAATGACAAAATTCTGGGAGACAAGCTAAAGGGATTCTTTGAAATAGGGAGGCAGTATTTTGAAGAGGGTGAAGGATTAAAGTTTCTGGAAAGTGTGATCAGGTATTTGTACTATGCGTCGGATATAGAGGAAGAAAGGGTAATAGATACCCTAAAAGAGATATCGGAAGAAGGAGGTAGATTAAGCATGACAATAGCAGCCAGATTAATAGAAAAGGGCAAAATAGCCGGTAGGATGGAAGGCAGAGCGGAAGGTGAGAGGAAGGGGAGGATGGAGGGTCTGATAGAGGCGATAGAGATAGGTTTGGAACTAAAGTACGGAGTTGAAGGTCTAAGGCTTCTGAAGCGTATCGGGAAAATAGCAGCGATAGAGAAGCTGGAGTCAATAAAGGAAGCGGTGAAAATATCGAAGAATTTGGAAGAAATTGAAAAACTGCTCTAACAAGAAAAAGGTAACATTTTAGTTCTTTGAAAAATCCCAATAATCCCGAAGGGATGAAATGATTATAGAAATTATGCGAAAAACCCGTAATTAACCCCGAAGGGGTGATATAATTTTATCTGTGTTACCTTTCATAAAACACCTAACCGTGGCGATTATGTCATCCCTTCGGGATTAGGCGTGGTTTTACTGTGTTTTCTATAATCATATTACCCCTTTGGGGTTATCATTTTTCCCTGGAATTTTTCAAAAAACTAAAGTGTTACAGCAAATTTAATGACAAATAACAATGAAAACAAAAAGGTTCTCATGAATTCTTCATCCGTTTCACTCCATCAGAATGATAAAAAGTCAATAAGGTGTCATTCCCCGCAAGGCAATAAATCCGGCGTTATCTCCTCCATTATCATCCCGGTTTTCAATAAAGTCGAATATACAAAGAAATGTCTTGAAGCGTTATTCAAAAATACTCCTGGAGATATCTATGAGATTATTGTAGTAGATAATGCATCCTCTGATGAAACTCCGGAGTTTTTAAAGCGCATGATAAATAAGCTGGAGGTCATTACTAATCAGGAAAACATGGGCTTCACTAGTGCCTGCAATCAGGGTGCAAAGATTGCCAAAGGCAATTATCTGGTGTTTCTTAACAACGATACTGAACCACAACCAGGCTGGCTGGAATCGATGGTAAAACTTGCAGAATCCGACAGCAAAATCGGGATTGTGGGATCAAAACTTGTATACCCTGATGGACGTTTGCAGGAAGCCGGGGGCATTATATTCTGTGACGGCAGCGGCTCAAACTTCGGGCGCGGAGGCAATCCGTACGAAGAGGGTTTCAATGATGCCTGTGAGGTTGACTATTGTTCCGGGGCATGCCTGCTTGTACGAAAGGAGCTATTTGAAAATATCGGGGGGATGGACCATCGGTATAGTCCTGCCTATTATGAAGAAACCGATTTGTGCTTTGCGGCAAGGGAAAAAGGATATACCGTTATGTATGCACCCAATTCGGTTGTTATACATCATGAATCAATAACCGCAGGAGACGATACTTCTTCCGGTTTCAAAAAATATCTTGAAATCAACAGGATTAAGTTTGTTGAAAAGTGGAAAGACGCCCTTACACTTCAGGACCCTCCCCTGCGGGAAACGGGGATGCGTCCTGTTACCGCTGACAGAAAATGGCTTGGAAGAAGACACCTGCGGATATGGCCGTTCAAGAGTCATGAAAAACGGAACGGGAAGGTGTTGATCTTTTTGCCTCATAATCCGTTTCCGCCCAGAACCGGAGCGCATCGTCGTACGCTTTCCATTGTCGAGGCGTTCTACAGTATGAACTACGATATTACCCTGTTTGCTACAAGGATCTATCCTGACAATGAATGGCCAGAACAACTTGTTTCCGAAATGAGGAAACGGCGTATACAACTGTTTCTGTATGACGGTACAGCCAGTGATAAGAAATACATCGAAGAAAAGAAGGCGCTGAAAAAGAATTTTGTCGAATCGGGCATATTTATACCACCGGGTTTATGCCATGCATTGAGCGAGGTATGCCGTTCATTCGATCCTGATGTTGTCTGGGTCAACTATTCATATTATGCCGGTCTTGTAAGGAATACCGCCTTTTCGTCACGTATAAAACTGATAGAGGTTCATGACCTTGTGACTCTCAACAGGAAAATGGCCGATGCCCTTTTGGTGGATTTCAAAAACCAGAATTATGAACAAATTGCCAATATAGACTACTTTAGCAAACGGCAGTTATCAGCGGATGAATCTGAATACAAATATTATGACCTGTTTGACGGCACAATTGCACTTTCTGTATTTGAGCGCAATTGCATAAAGGCCAATACGGGACAAACAAAGCCGTTTTATATACCTATGGCTTATGAGCCGCAGCGCCTGAATAATACGTATTCCGGCTCACCCCTTTTTGCTATCGGTGACAATCTCTTTAATATGCAGGGGTATGCCTTTTTCGCGATGAAAATACTGCCCCGGTTGTTGAAGAATGAACCGCAATTTGAATTGCAAATAACAGGCGACGGCTCAAAACAGATACCATCAACCACTGGCATCCGTTCGAGAGGGTTTGTTGATGACGTCTCATCATTGTATCTGCATACGCCATTTACCATCTGCCCGCTTATCGGGGGTACCGGACAGCAGATAAAGATTGTGGAGTCTATGGCATACGGGGTGCCTGCGATAGCTCTTGCAAATATAGCGGCAAGCTCGCCGATAGAACATGGCGTCAACGGTTTCATAGCGGCAAACGAGGATGAATTCGAGAACTATGTAATGATGCTTTTCAGAGACCGGGATCTCTGCCGGAGGATGGGCGAGGCAGCCCGCAAAAAAATAGAGGCTGCCTTTTCCAAAACAATGCTGACCGGTACAATCCAAAATATAATTACTTACCTGAAGGCCGAAAAGTGTATGAAAAGGTTGAACCAATTTAAATCCTCTTTCAATGAGCAGTTCTGGAATCGGAACTACGAACGCGCATCCACACTTCTAATCCGGTGTGCTCCCGCTATAGGGGACGCCCTGTATCTGACTGCTATCGTCATGGAGATAAAGAAAAGATATCCCCATATCCGGATTTATTTGTCAGGAAATCATGTTGTAGAAGCCGTATTTCGTGGACATCAGGCCGTCTCCGCCTTTGTGCCGGATATTGTCAATAAAATTTCCGTCCCAAAAACCGACATTATAATCGATTACAATAACGTTATTGCCAACCTGCCTGAATATTACAACGGCATAGGCCTAATGGACATCATGGCAAACATTGCAGGCGTCAGGCTTGGACAAAGGGGAATCATATATACCATCACACCGGAAGAACGAGAATGGGCGCAAAAGGAGGTAAGGACATTTTCACCGTCAGGCGGCATGCTCATTGGCCTTCATTTTACCACTGATAAGGATATCAAGAGAAGTTATCCCCACGGGGAAAAGGTAATCTCGCTGTTGAGCAGGCAATTTGACGGGGCACGGTTTATCCTGTTCGGGAAGGATCCTCTTGCTAAGGAAAATCCTCTCGTTTATGACTGTACGTCCCGCCAGATTTCTTTAAGAAATCAGATCGCCATTTCTTCACATTGTAATGCATTCATAACCATCGATAGCGCATTTTTCCACATCGGACACAATTTTTGCTGCAAACCAACACTTTTAATATGCGGCCTTACAAGCCCTGAACTGTTAGGTAATCCTGCAACTGAATGTTTTACTCCAATACGAAATGAAGCACTCCCGTGTCTCTCATGTTACTGGAGAACCAAATGTAATATAGAATGTATGAACAACTTACTGCCGGAAGTGATCGTTGATGCATTTAAAAAAATGATGAATGATTCACCTAAAAAATTAAAATGGCAGCCATCATTGGAAACTGTTGAGGCCGGGATTTCACCAAATGAAGATTATGAACAAACGATTATCCGCAATCTGGTGAGTAAGAAAAAAACCAATAAGGCTCGTATTGGATGACCCCCATCGTGTCTTGCCAGAGTATGTTGAGGAATGGAATGGGGTTGTAATAAAACGTGATTCCGGTAAAGCGGCTGCGGGCAAACCTGGCATTGTCTGGGAAGGCTCGCAGTTTGTCACTCACTCCCTGGCGCTTATTAACAGGGAACTCTGTTTACAACTTATCAGGGACGGCTACGAAGTTTCTTTGCTCCCTTACGAACCCGATCAGTTCGGTACTGAGGCTGACCCTCGTTTTAAAGCGCTTGCTGAGTGTATTAACAAACCGCTTACCGGCAAGATCGATATTCACGTCCGACACCATTGGCCGCCAAACCTTACCCCTCCACAGGAAGGACACTGGGTAATTATTCAACCGTGGGAATTTGGCAGCCTGCCTGAAGAATGGGTACGGGTATTTTCAGCACAAGTAGATGAGATGTGGGTACCCAGCAAGTATGTTCGACAGGTCTATATTGAAAGCGGCGTTCCTGCCGAAAGGGTTGTTGTTATACCAAACGGCATTAATCCTGAAAGGTTTCATCCGGATGCGAAACCGTATCAATTGACAACAAAGAAGAAATTCAGATTCTTATTTGTAGGCGGCACGATCTATCGAAAAGGCATCGACCTACTCCTGCAGGCATATCTCGAAACATTTAAGGATTCGGATGACGTCTGCCTTATCATAAAGGATATGGGGGGAAACTCGTTTTACGCAGGCCAAACCTTCCGGGAAGAAATCGAAAGGATACGACAGGCGAAAGGGGTCCCTGAGGTTGAATACATTGAGAAAATACTGTCCGAAGATGAAATCGTCGGGCTATATACCGCCTGCAATGCCTTCGTCCATCCATACCGCGGGGAGGGGTTCGGTTTGCCGATTTTAGAGGCAATGGCGTGCGGCATACCGGCAATTGTTACGAATGGCGGCGCCTGCCTCGACTTCTGCAATGAAAACAACAGTCTGTTGGTACAGGCAAACAAAAAGATATCAAAAGAGAAGAGGGTGGGAAACAGGCCAACGGTTGACAATCTGTGGTTTTACGAGGTCGATATTAATGACCTGAAGGCAAAGATGCGTTACGCCTATGAACATCCCGGGGAAATACGAACACTGGGGAAAGAAATTAGCCCTGATATCCGTAACAATTGGACATGGGAAATGTCGGCAAATAAAATCAAAGAACGTATCGAATATTTGAGAAAAGTACCTGTACTTCGTTATACCAAAGACAACCTCTGTCGCCAAACATCCAGTATTTCTGGAGAGATGGAATTATTGAACAAGGCAGATGGGTTATTTCAGAAAGGTGCATATCAGGAGTCCATTGACGCCTATAAAAGAGCCATAGAATACCATCCCGTTTTTTTCGATGCATATAATAATCTTGGTCTTGTTTATGCGAGCATTGATAAACCGGATGAGGCGATTTCAATTCTTAAAAAGGCTATTGAATTAAACGGCAAAGAAGCCTCTGTGTTCAATAATTTAGGCGTACTCTATTACAAGAAAAAGATGCACGGCGAAGCAAGGCGCTGTTTTGAAAAGGCATTAGCGATAGATGCCGGCTATAAAGAGGCACGACAAAATCTTGAAAAGGTAGCGAAGCTTCTTTCTTAAGGTTGTACTTTATACCAATGGAACCGTAACAATTTAGTTTTTTTAAAAAGTAGGGGGCGAAGCATTTGTCCGTTTGGGTATGAACGCATTTATGTCAATTTATAGCAAATGCTTCGCCCCCTACATTATATATTGTATAGAAGTTGCATGTCGAAAAGTTTTTTGGACAACTGAATATGTGAATATTGTTTAGCACGGGCCTGGATGTTGCCTTAATCCGCACCCCCCATGCTCTCACATTGTATTTGACATTGTAGCCACATTATTATAAATTGTATACATGTCTTTTAATGCTGCGATTTTTCCGCTATTATAGCAGGGGGTACATTATGCAGAATGTAATAAAAAAAGTTGCAAAACATTTCAGGCTGGATGAAAATCTGATTAAGGACGCACAAAAGATACTGAAAACGAAGACAGAAACGGAGGCTATAGAAACAGCGCTCTCCGAGGTTATCTACCAGGAAAAGATGAGAAAGTTTATTGAACGAACAGGCGGTAAGTTTTATTTCGAGGGACTAAATGAGGCAAAAAGCAGTTCTTGATACATCTTTTCTCATTGAGCATTTCAGGAAAGATACTGTTCAGGATATATTTATAAATCTGAATAAGTATTATCACATCACATTCAGCGCTATAGTTTTGATGGAATTGCTTTCGGGGTCTTTTGACAAAAAGGAACAAAAGCTCATCGAACAGATAAAAAAAAATTTCACAGTAATAAGCGTAAGTGAAAAACAATGGTATGCCACAGGAGATGTAATGCTGAAATTAAGAAGAGACAAAAAGATTGATTCCTTAAGAATTCGCAATCTTCTTGCCGATATCCTTATTGCTGTATCAGTAAGAGACATTGGAGCTATTCTGGTGACAAAGAATGAAAAGGATTTTAAGCTGATAAATGAAGTATTGGATTTCAGATATTTGGCTGTTTAAGAATGAAATGATGAATAATATTAACCTTAAACCCTTCCGATAAAAAGCATTCAATGCTTTTCTCCTTCATTTTCTCCGGAGCATATGGTAAAATTTTTGAATGATTTCCTTTCTCAATCCGCTTTTATTATTTGGCGTCCTGGGCGCTTGTATACCTGTTATCATCCACCTCTTCAATAAAAAGAAGGCGATATCCCACAGATTCGCGGCGATAGATTTCTTACTCCAATCCAATAAACGTATCTATGTAAAGTTCAAACTCCGGCAGTTGATACTCCTTATTCTACGGGCATGTTTGTTTGCCTTTCTTGCCATGGCACTTGCCAGACCCTTTGTCAAAAATATTGGCGGCGGTAACGACGGAAAAAATCCCACCAGTAATGTTATCATTGTTGATGATTCTTACAGTATGCAATATGCGGAAAAAGGCAAGCCCCTTTTCCATGCTGCCAAAAATACGGCAAGGAATATTATCGGGCAATTAACGAAGGATGATAAGGCGGCCGTCATTGGCTGTTCGCTGGCAAATTCAATGATTGTGCCTGAACTTGAATATGATAAAGAAAACCTCCTTACTGTCATCGAAAATTTACGCCCCGGGTATTCAACCACACATATTACGTCCGCCCTGGACAGGGCAATTGAAATATTAATGTCCGATGAAACGCCCATTAAACAGATATTTATTATTACCGATTTAACACGAAATGGTTGGGACCTTAAATGGTTTCATGACGGGCAGCAAAAATTGCAAAATAATATCACCGGCGTTCACATAATAAATGTGTCGGAAGGAAAGGACTACGGGAATATTGCTGTTACGGGACTGGAATTTCAAAACAATGTGTTCAATAAGAGCGGAGACGTGTCTTTTAAGGCAACAGTTTCTAATTATTCGCCGGTAAAAATAAAAAATCTGTTAGCGCAGGTATATGTAGACCAAAAAAAAGTGGTACAGGGATTTTTCAATATTGAGGCGTATTCTCAGGAAGTAAAAGAATTTAGCTTCAAGGTGGAGAAGGGCAACCACTTTGGCTGGATTGAAATACCCGAAGATAATTTAATCGCTGATAATAAACGATATTTTGCCATCAATGAGGAACAAAAACTTGATGTGTTGTTAATTGACGGAGACCCCAAAACAAATATCTATGAAAGCGAAACATTTTATCTGGAAAAAGCCTTAAACCCGGCGCGTGGACACGTTTCCTCGCTCAAGCCGGTCATTTGTTCAATACACGAAGTGGAGGGTATGGTATTTGAAGATTTTGACATCGTCTTTTTGTGTAATGTTGAAATGCTGCCCTATGAAAAGATCGAGGAGTTGGAAAGATTTGTAAAAGACGGCGGGGCGGTCGTTTTTTCACTCGGCGATAAGGTAGAAGGCAGTTATTACAACAATTCATTTGAGGCGCTGCTTCCGCACCGGCTTTACACAAAAAAAATCTTTACCGGGAATGTACTGATTACCGAGGAACAGCCGCTTAGTCTAAAGATATCCGGGGTAATGCATCCGGCAATGCGTTTTCTATCCGAAACGAATATTAATATGTTGACATCGGTCAGCTTTCATCAGGTTTTTTATGTAGAGCCCGCCCCATTAGAAGGAGCGAAAACGGTGCTTTCCTTTTCCGACAATACTCCTGCCATTGTTGAAAGGCAGGTTGGCAAGGGAAGAGTGGCGCTCATTGCCTCCTCTATCGACAGAGATTGGACAGACCTACCGGTAAAACCTCTTTTTGTCCCTCTTATTCAGCAGCTTTGCCGGTATATATCAGGCAGTACTACAGGTGAAACCAAACAAGAAATTCTTGTGGAGCAAAACTGGCAATTTCCAGCCCCATACGATGTCGGCAATTTGGAAATAACCAATCCCGGGGGGGTAAAAACCCTTTTACCGCCACAAGTGATTAATAATGAAAAATATTTTGTTTATCATGAAACCCATTTGCCGGGCGTGTATTCGTTTCTTATCAATGATACATCGCAACAGCAGAACCTTTTTTACTTCCCGGTAAATGTTGACGCATCAGAATCCAATCTTGAAAAGATCAGTGAAAAAGAGATTACCGCGCTTATGGGAGAAACGAATGTGATGGTAAGGTCTTCCAGTTCAGGCGAGCGGCGTGAAGTGGTTCGGGGTGAAGCGAAAACGACCCTCTGGGGCGTTCTCTTGTTGCTTGCGCTCGGCATTCTTGTGGCGGAATCATTTGTTTCCAGAAAATGATGGGTAACAATAACCGCACCAGCCAGCCAATGATAGGGCAAGCATTAATCCTTCGCAAAAATTTCTTTGCATTTTTGGCAAGGTATTTAATAGTGAAATCCGAAACAAATGCTAATGACAAAATGATTTGAAATTCTAAACGAATGCATCTTATGGAAGAAAAGAATGAAGGATGAATTTGGAAAGAGTAGGGCAATTCTCAAATTTATCCCTCAGCCTTCATCCTTGTTTGTTTCTGGCCTGCAACTTTCGTTGTTTATTACCCCGGTTAACCATCTTGTTTTGCAGATGCTTTTAAATCGTTTAGTTTTTTTGCAAAACGAGACTTTTTTCTGCTTGCATTGTTTTTATGCAAAATGCCTTTTGCCGCGCCTTTGTCCATTTTCTTTACGGTCAGGCTATATTCAGCTTCGGCGGCCTGAATATCCTTGCTTTGTAATGCCGTTAAAAACTTTTTTACCTGGGTCTTTAACGCGGTTTTCCTTGACTTGTTAATTAAATTGCGAGTCTCATCCTGCCGCAGTCTTTTTTTTGCAGAGCTTGTTGTTGGCATTACACCCTCCCTATTCTTAACTTAAATACGAAAGAAAAATAAATTATTTTGATTTTCACAGGAATATACTTTATTTAACTCATAACATAATGTCAATAGTAAAACACTGGAAAATGTGTAGTCAAACAAATAGGATTGCAAAAGCCGGAGATCAGAAGTCAGAAGTCAGACACCAGGCTTCAGACCGCCGACCTCTGATCTCTGATCTCTGTTAAGCATGCGTTTTACCATTAAATTTCCGAAAAAACCTGCAAAAAGAACGATAATGTATAACGATGTAAAAATATCTTGACACAAATTGTTCATCCTGTTTAAATTTTTCTTATTTTCAGAGGTATCCTAATGGCCAAGTCTAAAACAAACCTGGTAATCGTTGAATCGCCTGCGAAAGCTAAAACCATAAGTAAGTTCCTCGATGCTTCTTTCTTCGTGAAATCCTCCATGGGTCACGTACGGGACCTTCCTGCGAAAAAACTCTCCGTAGATATTGAAAACGACTTTACCCCGGAATATAAAGTAATTCCCAGTAGAGAAAAATTAATTAAGGAATTAATCAGCGATTCCAAAAAAGCCAGCACGGTTTATTTAGCCTCCGATCTTGACCGTGAGGGAGAAGCGATTGCGTGGCACTTGTACAAGGTGTTGGATATCCCCCCTGAAAAAATACGCCGCGTTACCTTTAACGAAATTACAAAAGACGCTATCCAGGAAGCCTTTAAACAATATGGCCCTATCAATATGGAAAAGGTAAATGCGCAACAGGCCCGAAGAATACTTGACCGCATTGTTGGCTATAAAATAAGCCCTCTCCTGTGGAAAAAAATTGCTAAAAGATTAAGCGCAGGCCGTGTTCAATCCGTTGCAGTCAGACTTATCGTAGAACGTGAGAAAGAAATCAACGAATTTAAACCCCATGAATATTGGAAAATAACCGCAGAGTTAAAGACCATCTCCGGGGATAAAAAATCTGACGACATAAAACCCTTCAAAGCCCTTCTGCAAAAATTAGAAGACAAAAATATAGAAATAAAAAATGAACAGCAGGCAAAGGAAATTACCGAAAAACTGCAGAATGCATCATTTATTATCACAAACATAAAGAAACAAACAAAACGCAATAATGCGCCCCCGCCATTTACTACAAGCCTTTTACAACAACAGGCATCTACTCGTTTGCAATTCAGCGCAAAAAAGACCATGTTGATTGCGCAACAACTTTATGAGGGCATTGATGTTGGCGCTGATGGTCCTGCGGGATTAATCACCTATATGAGGACAGATTCTTTTCATGTATCAGACCATGCATTAACGTCATGTAGAAATTTTATCGAAAGCAATTACGGGAAAGACTATCTCCCTGAAAAACCCAATATATATGCCTCTAATAAAAAGGGCACCCAGGGCGCACATGAGGCAGTAAGGCCGACATATCTGGAATATACCCCTGAATCCATAAAGCAGTTTCTTACAAAGGACCAGCATAAACTGTATGAACTTATATGGAAGAGATTCGTTGCAAGCCAAATGAAACCGGCGCTGTATGCGATTACTGACGTGGAAATCACTTCCAACCGGTATATTTTTAAGACAAGGGGCAGGGAACTCTTATTTGACGGGCATACACTTATTTCCGGGCACGAAGTTGACCGGGAGGAGCAAATACTGCCTCCACTGGAGAAAGACCATGTTCTTGAATTAATACAACTTTTGCCAACACAACACTTTACCCAGCCTCCGCCGCGTTATTCAGAAGCGTCTCTGGTAAAGACTCTCGAAAAAAATGGGGATAGGAAGGCCAAGTACCTATGCCACGATTATTTCAACTATTCAGGACCGCGGATATGTGAAACAGGAGAAACGCGCTTTTTATGCAACCGAACTGGGGATATTGGTTACCGAAAAACTGATAGAACATTTTCAAAAAATAATGGATGTAAATTTTACGTCACACATGGAAGATGAATTGGATAAGATTGAGGAAAAAAAAATTGATTGGCTGACCGTGCTGAAGGAGTTTTACGAACCCTTTAAGATTGATTTGGAAAAAGCTATTGGTGAAATGAAAAGCGTAAAAGGAACCCCGGAGGAAAGCGACCGGATTTGTAATCTATGCAGTAAACCCATGGTAATCAGATGGGGAAGGCATGGGAAATTCTTTGGTTGTTCCGCATTTCCGGAATGTAAAAATACGATGCCATTAGACGAAAAAGGGGAGGCAGCGCCTCCGGAGACGTCTGATCAGGCTTGTGAAAAATGTGGTAGCCCTATGATTATTAAAACCAGTCGCCATGGTAAATTCATGGCTTGTTCGGCATATCCTAATTGTAAAAACACAAAATCTCTGACGGGAGAAACCACAAAGGTTGAGCCAACAAACGAAAAATGTGAAAAATGTGGAAGTCCGATGGTCATCCGGTTCAGCAAAAAAGGTAGATTTATGGGATGCTCCGGCTATCCCAAATGCAGAAATATAAAATCCCTCCCTACGGGTATAAAATGCCCAAGAGATGAATGCGGTGGAGACTTAATACAGCGTTATTCAAAAAAAAGGCGGCATATTCTTCGGATGCAGCAAATACCCTGATTGTGATTATATTTCAAAGGAGCTGCCTATTGCCGGCGAAGAACCAACAAGTGAAAATGAAACAGACAGTTCAAATAAATAAGGCATATCGCCAGAGATAAATCTGTTTTGGGAAAACATTACAGGATACGATGTACGATTTACGAGGTACGATTTAAAATCCCAAATCCCAAATCGTAAGCCGTAAGTCGTACTTCGTAAATAATTTTACGAGTATTGATATTTTTACCTTTTTAATAAAGAAGTATTATGAAAAAAACCAAAGGGCAAATAGAGGCTGAAATTAGTGAAGCGATCATTAAATTCGAAAAAGAATACATGGGTAGGGGACCATTGGAAGCAAAAACCTATATTGTTGATGACTTGGTTTTGGTCAGGCTAAAAGGCGTTCTTACAAAAGCAGAGTACCAGCTTGCCAATCCCGTAGATATTGCCAATGGAAGAACATTGATAAAACAGATGAGAATTGCCTTGTTGGAAAAAGGGCGGCCGCTTTTGGAAGCTGTTGTGGAATCCATTACAAATCAAAAAACAATAAGCTTACATACCGATATCAGCACCAGAACAGGAGAAAAAGTTGTTTTATTTACCCTCGATTCTCCGCCAAAGCTGGAGTAAAAAGAAGTGCAACACGATAATTTCAAGAGAAAAACGGGTTTTTCCACCTGCCGCAAAACGCCTTTGTGACCATGCCTGCCCATAATAAAATTCGTAAAGGGATATTCCATTTTGGCGCTATTATTTTTTCTTGACTTCATAGAATTTTCATATAGCATCAGTATACTTTTAAGCCGATTTCGGGGCAGAAACTTGAGGGGCGATTTTTTTTATCGTCTGTCAATGGATAGGCCGCACAATGACAAAGCAATATCGTTGTGCGGCTTTTTTTGTTTCTCTACCTGCGATATTTAAATTAAGACAGGCAAATATAGTCTAATAAATCTGTTTTTCGAAAAACATTCTGGGTAGGGGCGAAGCATTTGCCTGCATATAAGAGAGAGACGTAAAATGCTGTACATACGCCAACCCCGCTATGTTGAAGGAGTTATACTGTACGCAGGCAAATGCTTCGCCTCCATTTTTCAAAAAGCCAAATTACCGCTAAGTTTCTAAAACCAGATTTGTTTGACTATAGTGTACAGGCAGCGCTAAAATTGAAAACCGGAAATACCCTCCAACTGGCGTTCTTCAATTTGTCTATTAATATGGTATGGGTGGTGGATGATCAGGCAGGACAATGTAAATGTTGGGAAAGAAAATATCTTTTTCGTGTATCTGGAAAAGTAAAGGAGAACGCAAGTGAATGTTTCTATTATTATTGATAATTTGTTGCATCCGCCGGCCTTGTTTTTCTCCCTGGGGATGATTGCATCATTTTGCAAATCAGATATTAAAATTCCTGAGCCTTTACCCAAACTATTTTCGCTTTATCTGCTATTTGCCATAGGATTTCACGGCGGAGTAGAATTAAATAAGACAGGCGTCAACCATGCGGTTATCATGTCCCTGGCACTGCGATATTCATGGCGGCGTTTGTTCCGGTGTATAACTTGAATACCCTGCATGGCGGAATCCGGACGGTTCAGTGCTGCTTATAACAGGCAACCTGTTAATAGGCCTGATTTCTGGCGAAAAAGGGTGGGACTCTTTAAGCGCTTTTGCAAAAGACATATTTAGCGGAATTTGTATTGTTTCTGATGTTGTTGTGATACAAGGCCATTCTCCCGCAAAGTGATAGTATGTGATTTGCGGGGTTTTATAAAACCATCAGACGTTTACTTTTCTTTATTACCATTGACATAAATGCAAGGAGAGGGAATTATGTCGGACGAAGCAAATTCATTATCATTTAATTTAGACAAATGTCATGCCATTCTTTCCCGTGCCGCGTCAAACGATTTAATTCCGATATTACA